>JAJDOD010000148.1 GCA_022340315.1 Silicimonas sp.
AACGCCAAGTTCGTCGAAGGCATGCGCGTCGCGGTGGTCGCTGGCTTCCAGGGCATCAGCCCCGAGAACCGCATCACAACGCTTGGACGCGGCGGCTCCGACACCACTGCGGTCGCCTTCGCGGCGGCCTTCGGGGCCGAGCGCTGCGACATTTATACTGACGTGGACGGAGTTTACACGACCGATCCCCGCATCACGTCAAAGGCACGCAAGCTCGACCGCATCGCCTTCGAGGAGATGCTCGAACTGGCCTCGCTCGGCGCGAAAGTGCTGCAGACGCGCTCGGTCGAACTGGCCATGCGCTACAAGGTGAAGCTGCGGGTGCTCTCCAGCTTCGAGGACAACGACATCGACGGAACGGCCGGAACGCTGGTCTGCGACGAGGAGGATATCATGGAAAGCAACGTGGTTGCCGGCGTCGCCTATAGCCGCGACGAGGCCAAGATGACGCTTCTATCGGTCGCCGACCGGCCAGGGATTGCCGCGGCAATCTTCGGGCCTCTCGCGGATGCGGGCGTCAACGTGGACATGATCGTGCAGAACATCTCCGAGGAAGGCCGCACCGACATGACCTTCTCGCTTCCCGTCAACCAGGTCGCGCGCGCAACCGCGGCGATGGAAGCGGTCAAGCAGAGCGGCGACGTCAACTACTCCGAGTTGGTGACCGACGAAGATGTGGCCAAGGTCTCGGTCGTCGGCATCGGAATGCGCAGCCACGCCGGCGTCGCGGCACAGATGTTCAAGGCGTTGCGCGACGAAAGCATCAACATCAAGGTCATCACGACGTCCGAGATCAAGATCTCGGTGCTGATCGACCGCAAGTACATGGAACTTGCAGTGCAGGCCCTCCACGACACTTTTGGACTACACAAAGCCGCTTGATTTCAAAGCCTTGAGATGTTCAGGGACCGCCGGCATGACCCCGGCGCCCCCAGCTATATGGCGGAATTGCGCCACGGGACCCGCGTTTTCTTCCCGCGTTCCACAAAATGTGGAAATGATCCGAACGCTCTGACAGAATGCCGCAAAATTCGCCACAGGCAGACCAAGGCGAAATGTCATATCGAGAGGCGCGGACAGATGAACCGTAGAACCGTTGTTTTTGGAGGGTTGGCCGTTGGCCTCGCCGGGTGTGGTCAGTTCCAGGTCGAGTATACTCAGCCGCTTGACCCGCAGGTGACCCGTGGCTGGACCCTTCGCAACATCCAGGTCCAGGTTCCCGATAGCCTGACGGTCAGCGAACAGAACTCCTACGCTCCCACGGCGGATATCGTCTGGCATGGCGAGGCGCTGGGCGACAGACGCGTGCAGGTCGCCAATATCCTGCGCGAGGGCATCGGCAAGGGGGCCGCCGGCCTGCGAGGGTCGCGAGGTGTCAACTTTGTGGTGCAGCTCAGGCACTTCCACGCGGTCACGCCCGCCGCCGTCGCCCGTGCGCCGGGGGCGGTTCACAACATCTCGTTTCGGATACAGGTGACCGACGCCCGCACCGGATCGGCCCTGACGGAACCCCAGACGATCGACGCGGACCTGGAAGCCTATGTCGGAAGCGCCGCGATTGTCTCCGAGATCCAGGGGCGCGGACAGCGGTATCGCATTGTCGAACATCTCGCCGTTGTTACGGCCGGCTGGCTCGGCATCGGTGCGGATCAACGCCGAAGCTTCGGCAGCATCGGTCGCTAGCGCCGGGCGCAAACGGGGGCGGACATGCAGCTATTCGTCGGGCTTGGGAACCCGGGCGCCAAGTACGAAGGCAACCGGCACAATGTCGGCTTCATGGCCGTCGACCGGATCGCCGATGCCCACGGCTTCGGCCCGTGGCGCAGCAAGTTCCAGGGCGTAATCAGCGAGGGCGTGCTCGGCGGCGAAAAGGTGATCCTGCTCAAGCCCGAGACCTTCATGAACAAGTCTGGCCAATCGGTTGGCGAAGCGGTGCGCTTTTACAAACTCGACCCGGCGCAGGTCACCGTTTTCCATGACGAGATCGACCTCGCTCCGGGCAAGCTGCGCGTCAAGCTGGGCGGCGGCCATGCGGGCCACAACGGTCTGAGATCGCTTCACGGCCATATCGGCGACGGTTACCGGCGCGTGCGTATCGGCGTCGGGCATCCCGGCCACAAGGATGCGGTGCCGCACTATGTGCTCAAGGACTTTTCAAAGGCCGATCAGGATTGGCTCCAGGACCTTCTGTCCGGCATGGCTGATGGCGCTCCGGAACTGGCGGCGGGCGATGCAGGCCGGTTCCAGAACGCCGTCGCGCTGCGCCTGAACCCGCCGCGGTCGTCGGGCGGGACACGGCAAGAGAAACCCGCGCCGAAACCTGACGAGCCACCCGACACGCGCACCCCGATGCAAAAGCTCCTGGACAAGTTCCGTTGAACGTCCGCGAGGCTTTTGTCAGCCAAGGTGAGGCCTGTGCGGCGCTCTCCTCGCCCTTCATGGGTCGTCTGATGCCCCTGATCGGTGAACGCCTGTCGCGCGGCGCGGTGGCCGAGCGCATCCTGGGCTGGCAGGGCGACCCGTCTCCCACCGCCGACAGCGTGCCGTTGCGGCTGGCCGGTGCGTTGCACGCGCTCAAGCTCGAAGGGCTTGCACTCGGGGATGTCTACCCGCCGAATGACGTGCCGGACAACGCACTCTGGAAAGCCGTCGAGACGGCGCTTTTCGATCACGAAGCCAGGATTCTCGGCTGGCTCGGCAGCGCGCCGCAAACCAACGAGGTTCGGCGCGCCGCGGCCTTGATCCCTGCCCTTGCCCGCGTGGCACAAGCCTATCCCGGCCAACCGGTCGAGCTTCTGGAGCTGGGCGCCAGCGGCGGGCTGAACCTTCGCTGCGACCTGTTCCGCCTGGAATTGCCGACCGGAGGGATAGGACCGGTGGACTCGCCCTTGCGCCTTGCACCGGAATGGCGCGGCGCGCCCGAACCCGGCCCCTTGCCGCATATCGCGTCCCGGCGCGGCGTCGATCTGAACCCGCTCGACCCGATAACCGACCGTTTACGGCTTCTGGCATATATCTGGGCCGACCAGCCCGACCGGATCGCCCGCACCGAAGCCGCCATTTCGCTGGCGCGCCGCGTGCCAGCCGAACTGACCCGCGCAGACGCGGCGGATTGGGCCGAAACGGTGCTGGCCGAACCGTTCCTGGACGGGGTTCGTGTGATATATCACACGATCGCCTGGCAATACTTCCCCGAACCGACCAAGGGGCGGATTCATGCGGCGCTCGCTGCTGCAAACACGCCCGTCATCGAGATCGGCATGGAGGCCGACGGCGCCGCCGCAGGTCCCGGCGCAGGGCTGACGTGGACCTCGTGGCCCGACGCACGTAGCGAACCGCTTGGTCGCGCCGACTTCCACGGGCGATGGGTGGATTGGCAGGGCTGAGACCCGAAAACCGGCGCGATTGGCAAAACTCAACCGGAAAGTTGAATATACCGAGCCCAGCGCAGCAACGCCGCACCCAAACCAAGAAGCTGTTTTAAAACACTTTTCCAGAAACTCTCCCAGATTGACTCTCCCTCCGCTCCTGCTAAACACGCCCCGAGTTCTCAGGGAGCGGGTGCATGGCCGAAACCGATGCTGATCGGAAGGCCCGGATGGAGGCGCTGGAGGCCAGACTGGCCGCGAAGCGCAGCCCGGAAAATGCACCCAAGCGCCACCAGGACGAACACCACAGCCAGGCACAGATGGCCTGGCGTCTGGTGATCGAACTGGTAGCCGGTCTCGCGATCGGCTTTGGGATCGGATACGGGCTGGACACCCTCTTCGGCACGCTGCCGTGGCTGATGATCGTGTTCACCATGTTGGGTTTCGCCGCCGGCATCCGCACGATGCTGCGCTCGGCAAAAGAGATGAACGCGCCCGATCCGGGCGAAACGGGAGACTGAGACGTGGCAGAAGAAGCGCACGGAGACGAAGGCGGACTGGTTTTCCACCCGATGGATCAGTTCATCGTCAAGCCGCTGTTCGGGGACGGCCCGGTGGGCATGTTCACGATCACCAACGTAACCTTCTGGATGGCTGTCGCCGTCCTCTGCGTCGTGGCGCTCCTGGTTCTCGGAACACGCGGCCGCGCTCTGGTACCCTCGCGCATCCAGTCGATCGCTGAACTGGCTTACGGCTTCGTCTACAAGATGGTCGAAGACGTCGCGGGCAAGGACGGGGTGAAATACTTCCCCTACATCATGACGCTCTTCATGTTCATCGTCTTCTCGAACTTCCTCGGCCTCCTGCCGCTGTCGTTCACCACCACAAGCCACATCGCCGTCACCGCCGTCATGGCGATGGCCGTGTTCCTTGCGGTGACGATCCTCGGTTTCGTGAAGAACGGCGCCGGTTTCCTCAGCCTCTTCTGGATCTCGTCGGCGCCGCTGGTGCTGCGCCCGATCCTGGCACTGATCGAGATCATCAGCTACTTCGTGCGGCCCGTCAGCCACTCGATCCGACTTGCCGGCAACATGATGGCCGGGCACGCCGTGATCAAGGTGTTCGCCGCCTTCGCCGCGCTGGCCGCGATCGCGCCGCTCTCGATCATCGCGATCACCGCGATCTACGCGCTCGAGGTGCTGGTCTCGTTCATCCAGGCCTATGTCTTCGCGATCCTGACATGCGTGTACCTGAAGGACGCGCTGCATCCGCATCACTAGATCATCGGCGTGGGACTATCCACGTCAGACACGAACTTCCAACGTAAGGAGAATTCAAATGGAAGGTGACGTCGTACAAATGGGAGCTTACATCGGCGCCGGTCTGGCCTGTACGGGCATGGGCGGTGCTGCTGTCGGTGTGGGCCACGTTGTTGGCAACTTCCTCTCGGGTGCGCTTCGCAACCCGTCCGCCGCTGGTGGCCAGACCGCCACGATGTTCATCGGTATCGCGTTCTCGGAAGCGCTGGGGATCTTCTCGTTCCTCGTGGCTCTTCTGCTGATGTTCGCCGTCTGAGCAACTCCGTCTTCCTTACGCGTCCGGGTTGCGGGGGATGAGCCCCGCCCCGGATTGTTCTAGAAAGATGTAGGAGGTCGCGATGGCGACAGAAGCAACAGAAGCCGCGCACGGAGCCGCCGAAGCCGCGGGACATGCCGCCGAAGCGCCGGGCATGCCGCAGCTCGATTTCTCGACATTCCCGAACCAGATCTTCTGGCTCGTGGTGACGCTCGTCGTGATCTACCTGGTGCTGTCGAAAGTGGCGCTGCCCCGGATCGCATCGGTTCTGGCCGAGCGGCAAGGCACGATCACCAACGATCTGGCCGCAGCCGAGGACCTCAAGGCGAAAGCCGCCGAGGCCGAGGAGGCTTACAACAAGGCGCTCGCTGACGCCCGGGTTGAAGCGGGCAAGATCGCCGCCGAAGCCAAGGCCGAAATGCAGGCCGAGGTCGATGCCGCCATAAAGAAAGCGGATGCCGAGATTGCCGCGCGCACCGCGGAGAGCGAAGCGCGCATCACCGAGATCCGCGAAGGCGCTGCCGCCGCGGTCAAGGAAGTCGCCACCGATACCGCCAAGGAAGTCGTTGCCGCGCTTGGCATCGACGTCGACGCCAAGGCGATCAACGCTGCCGTGGCGGCACGGGCAAAGGGGTAAGACGATGAAAAAGACGCTGACCCTTCTCGCCACCGCCGCCGCAACCCCGGTTGCCGCCGCGTCGAAGAACCCGTTCTCGGGCGAATTCTACTCGCTCTCGAACACCGATTTCATCGTCGCGATTTCCTTCCTGCTGTTCGTGGGCGTTCTCTTCTACTTCAAGGTTCCGTCGCTTCTCGCGGGTTTGCTGGACAAGCGCGCCGAAGGCATCCAGTCGGAACTCAACGAAGCCAAGGCCCTCCGCGAAGAAGCGCAGTCGGTTCTTGCCAGCTACGAGCGCAAGCAGCTTGAGGTGCAGGAACAGGCAAACCGCATCATCGCGCAGGCCAAGGAAAGTGCCGCAGAGGCGGCAGAGCAAGCCAAGCTCGACCTGGCCGCTTCGATCGAACGCCGCGTGCAAGCCGCGCAGGACCAGATTGCTTCCGCCGAGCAGCGCGCGGTCAAGCAGGTCCGCGACGAAGCCGCACGGATCGCCATTTCGGCGGCCTCCGAAGTGATCTCGAAAAAGATGAGTGCTGCCAAGGCGGGTGAGTTGATTGACGACGCCATCGGGACGGTGCAGGCGAAACTGCACTGAAAATCCCCGACTAGATCAGGATGGCCCGGCCCTTATTGGCCGGGCTTTTCCGTTTATGGCATGCCTAAACCCGAGTTTATGGACCCCGACGCCAATCTCGGATCATATGGCGCTAGCGAATATTCCGGGCGTACCTGCCCGCAGTGAGTGTCATGTTTAAAAAACTGATCGTTCTAACCTTGTTTCTGTTTGCAGTGGCCGTGGCCCCCGCTTCGGCCAACGATTCCGTACGGGATCGTGTGGTGCGCGAACTCCGCTCTGATGGGTACAGCGAGATTCGTCTTTACCGTACCTTCCTCGGCAGGCTCCGGTTCGTCGCGACCGACGGTCGAACGCGCCGCGAGATCGTGGTCAACCCTCGAACCGGCGTAATCCTTCGGGACTATGTATCGCGGCCCGAAGCCGGGTCCTCATCGGGCGGTAGTTCGTCGGGCAGCGGATCGGGCGGCAGTGACGACGACGACGGTGATGATGATGATGACGACGACGAAAGCGACGACGAAAGCGACGACGACGACGACGACGACGACGATGAAAGCGACAATTCCGGCCCGAGCGACAATAGTGGTCCCGGAAACAGCAACGACGACGATGATGACTCCGAAGACGACTGAAACAGGCTGGCGGTGACCAGGGGCATCGCGTGAACAACCAGCTGATACTTGCTCTCATCGTGGCCGTTCAGGTCATTTGCGCGCTGTTCTTTGTCGGCGAGATCGCAGTCTCGGTCCTGGGCTTGCCGGTTGGCCCGTTCAGTTGGACTTTCCACGAGTTGATCGAGATCGGCGCCGCCCTCGGCCTCCTGATCGGAAGCCTGCTCGGTGCTCACGCGCTGCGGATCATCTGGAACAGAAGCCGCAAGGCGGAGGAATCGCTCAGGCTTGCGAAGTCCGCATTCCGCGATGTCCTGGAGGAACGGTTTGCCGACTGGGACCTGACCCCGGCCGAGCGTGACGTCGCACTTTTCTCGATCAAGGGTTTCTCGACCCAGGACATTGCCGAGTTTCGCGGGGTCAGTGAAGGAACCATCAAGGCGCAGTCAAACGCGATCTATCGCAAGGCAGGGGTCTCGGGCCGCGCCCAACTCCTCAGTGTCTTCATCGACGAACTGGTGGCCGATCCCTAGCGCCGCTCGTCTTCCACCGCGTGCTGCATCAAAATTTTCAGCGGAACGACCTTGAGCGCACGCCGATGAGTCGAGGCCAGCCTGATCTTCGGTGCGGCCCGTTCCTCGGCCGCCTGGAGAAAACGGCTGGCACACAGGCACCAGCAATCGCCAGGTTTCAACCCCTGGAACAGATACTCCGGTCTTGGCGTCGTCAGATCGTTTCCGAGGTACTTTGAAAAGGCGAGGAACTCTGCCGTCATGATGGCACAAACGGTGTGGTTACCCTCGTCCTCGGCGCAAGTATTGCAGGCCCCGTCCCTGAAGAAACCGGTAACCGGCGACACCGAACACGGCGCAAGCGGTTCTCCGAGGACATTGATCGACTGATCTTTTTCCACGCGTTTCATCCCGTTCCCTACCGGGCTCGCAACAACCCGGTACATTTGGACCTAGTGCGATGCTGCGAAAGGCAAACCGGGCTTGACGATTTGTGGCGTCCTCGCCTACGCCGAGGATCGTGAAACGCGCCATCCCCCTGGACACAGTGTTCTCCGCTCTCGCGGACCCGACACGCCGTCATATCCTGACCATGCTTCTGGAAGATGACATGGCGGTTACCGATGTGGCCGAACCCTTCGAGATGTCACTTGCGGCCATATCCAAGCACCTGGGCGTACTTAGCCGCGCCGGGCTTATCAGCCAGGAACGGCGCGGGCGGGTCACCTGGTGCAAGCTTGAACCGGGCGCAATGAAGGCCGCAAGCGTATGGATGCAGGGCTTCGGCCAGTTCGAGCCGGTCGACCTCGACGCGTTCGAGACCTTCCTCGCACGAGAACTCGACGCGCCGCCCGAGGACGACTGACGCCTACCAGGACTTCGCTTCTTCCTTCAGGAACGACAGAAATGCCTGCACCTTGGTCGTTCGATGAAGATCGACATGCGTCACCAGCCAGAGCGGTGCCTCCCATTCCGGCCTCGGGTCGAACAGCCGGACCAGGTTTGGATGCCGCTCGGCTTCCCAGCATGTAAGCGCGCCGATGCCCACGCCCTCCACGATGGCATCGCGCAGCACCCGGTTGTCCGAGCCACGGAAAATGATGCTATCGGTCGGGACACGGTCGACCAGCCAGCGCATGGAAGGCGCACGCGACTTGAAGTTGTCGAGGCCGACGAAGGTATGCCCGTCCATGCCGTCTGCGGTTTCCGGCCGGCCCTTGCGCTCGATATAGTCCTGCGAGGCATAGAACGAGACGCGCAGAGGCACGAAGGGTTGCACGACATTGTCGGGATTGTCCGGCTTCGCACCGGCGCGGATCGCCACATGCGCCTCGCCATACTCAAGCCGCAGCACCTCCTCGCCAGTCAGGAAACGCACGACCACGTCCGGATAGCGCTCCTGAAACCGCGCCAGGGTGGGTGTCAGACGCGGCGACACGAAGGCCAGCGAGGTCACCACCAATTCGCCCGTCACCTCGTCCCCCCGGCCCCGGATACGGTTCACCAGCTGCGCGAACTGGTCGTCGGTGGCCTGCGCCACCTGCAAGAGGTCCTGCCCGGCCTCGGTCGAACTGTAGCCGCGCGGGTGGCGCTGAAAGAGCTTCACGCCAAGCCGGTCCTCCAACGCATCAATGTGGCGGATCACCGTGGCGTGGTGCACGCCCAGCTCTTCGGCCGCACCGCTCACGGTGCCCGCACGCGCCACATGAAAGGCGGTTCTTATTTCGTCCCAAGTGCTGATCGACATGCAAACTATCCATTCTTGTTTCGCAATCTATTGGTGCGAAAAACCATTCCCAGCAACAAATAACTTCAGACTTCACACAAAATTGCACACTTCGAGTGGAAAATCCGGGAATACCCACTCGGCAGATCGGCACCTAGGTAGCGATCAATCAGTTTTGAAGGAGCAATCCAATGTCTACCAAGATACTTCGCATTGACGCCTCGGCCCGGCGCGTCGGCTCGATCACGCGCGACCTGAACGACCGGGTAATCGACCGGCTATCAGCCGAGAGCCCGGTTTCCGTCACCACCCGCGACCTTGCCAATCCCCTGCCGCTACTGACCGAAGACTGGATCGGCGCGAACTTCACCGATCCCGACGAAAGAAGCGATGACCAGAAGGCTACGCTTGCACTCTCCGACGAACTCGTGGCCGAACTCAAGGCGGCCGACGTCGTGCTGATCGGCCTTCCGATCTACAACTTCGGCGTGCCCGGCGCCCTGAAAGCCTGGATCGACCTTATCGCACGCGCCCGCGAGACCTTCCGCTACAGCGAACACGGGCCGGTGGGGCTCCTCGAAGGCAAGCGCGCCATAGTGACCGTCGCTTCCGGCGGCACGGAAGTTGGCTCGTCGATCGACTTCGCAACCGACTACCTGAAACACGTGCTCGGCTTCGTGGGCATCACGGATGTCGCTCTTGTCACGGCCGATCAGCTGATGGTTGATGCCGGCACCAGCCGCGCCGAAGCCGAACGCCAGATCGAAACGCTCCAACTGGCGGCGTAAGCGGCAACAGAGCTAGTCCGCGATCCCGAACACCACCGTGACGGTCACCCGGACATCCAACTCGCCTGCGGCCACCGGAACAGCCGCGGCTTCCATCATCGTGCCCCGCATCATCGGTGCGGGGCCGACCTCGCCTCCCTCCGAGATGTTCAGAACCGGCCCAAGGGTCACACCTGCGGCCTCGGCAAGCGTTTCCGCCATTGCCCGAGCCTGAACCACCGCGTCGGTGCGGGCCGCTGTTTCCAGCGGTGCCCGATCTGCAAAACCGAAGGTAAGCCCGTTCAGCGTATTGGCCCCCTCGCCCACCACGGAATCGAGCAAGCCACCCAACCCGTCAAGTTCGCGCACACGGACAGTCAGAATCGTCGAGGCGTTGTAGCCGCGTATTTGCGGAGGACGCGAATTGCTGTGGTCCCAGACCGGGTTCAGGTTCAGCGACGAGGTCTGCACATCCCGCGCCGCGATCCCGGCGGTCTCTATGTCCGCCAAAACCGCCTCGGCCGCCAACGCAACCGCGTCCATCGCCTGCGATGCGGTCCGCGCATCGCGCGAAACACCTAGCGAAACCGTCGCCATGTCGGGCGCCGCCGATGCGGCGCCTGTCGCCGAAACCGCAATGTTCGGCGCTTGCTCATCGGCAACCACAAGCATGGGCCAGACGGCAAAGATGAGAAGGGAAATCCAGCGCATGATTCTATTCCTTTTCAATAGCTTGCCTGCACTCTAACCGATTTGGACAAATTCGGAGCAAATATCTGCCGAGTTCCCCGTGACGGCTGAATCCCGCCGTGATATCCCGACTGCATGGAAACGCGTTGGGGCCTTGATCTCGATATGAGCGCAGTCCGGCTGATGCGCCGGGACGGCGTGGAGTGGGTCGAGCACGCGGTCGAGAAGATCGACAGCCCCGATATCGAGGACCGCCTGCAAGCGCTCATCTCGCCGATAGAGGCGGGAGAGTCTGTCCTCCTCTTTTTGCCACGCGATCAGATTCTCTATACCGTCGTTGAACTCGATGCCGCACAGGAACCCGTTGCCCAGATCGAACGCGCGATGGACGGCCGAACACCTTACGAGCTCGAGGATCTGGCGATCGACTGGGAAGCCGATGACGGCAATACGGTCCGCGTCGCCGCGATCGCGCGCGACACGTTGGACGAAGCGGCGGACTTCGCATCCATGCGCGATCTGCCGATTGCCGGGTATTCGACCCTCTTCAGCGGCGAGGATTTTCCGCGCCTGCCCCGCTTCGACGGACCCAGCCTTGGCGATACGCCGGACTCCGATACCGCCGGCAAGGCTGTGTCCTTCACAACCGCCCGCGTCCCCTCCCGCCCACCGGCGGGAGCGATTGCGGCTGCATCTATGGCGGCCGGCGCGAAGGCCCGCTTCACACCGAAGCCGACCGCCTCGGAGCTCGCGCACCTCAAGCCGAGCGAACCTGTGGTCGCCGTGGATGAGACGACCCCGGTCGTCCAGGTCAAGGAACCACTGTTGCCGCTTGATCCCGGCATTCCAATATCTGCGCCCAACGCACCGCCCCGCATCCGCACGGATATTGCCGCGGCCTCTGTCTCTGGCCATGCGGCCAGCCTCAGCCCTCCCGGCAGCTCTGTAAGGATTCGCAAGAAGTCGGCTCGGGTCAGCACTCTGGCAGTCTTTGCCGCAGCTCTCCTGGTGACGATCGGGATTGCCGCGCTGGTTTGGAACTTCCTGCCGATGCGGCCCTCCAAATCGACCGAAGCCCCGATCGAAACCGGCTCGGTGCCAAGCGAGATCGTCCGAGAAACCGAGGCCCGGGAACAGGCGCCGACATCTCAACCGCAAGCGGAAATTGCCGCGACCGAACCTGAAGTGCCGGACATCGCTGCCTCCGAACCCGAAGTGCCCGAGGTCGCTCCGACCAAGCCGCAAGAGCCCGAGATTGTTGCCGCCGCGCCTCCGGAGCCCGAAACGCCCGCGCTTTCCGACGAGCCTCCTGCCGCGACGACGCTCATAACGACACTGGCCGTTCCCTCGGACCCGGCATCGCCCGCCCCGCAACCCGCTCCTCCGACGGTGCCGGCCCGCGCAACCCTGCCCGCGCCGCCGACCACAATCTCTGTCTCTGGCAATTCAACACCTGAGGTGGATGCGGAGCCACCCGTCCCCGCCACACCGCGCGCGCTGGCGAGAATTCAGACTACCGCTCCGTTCCTGGGCCCAGAACCGGATACCGACGAAACCGTGGACGAATTCCAGATGTCGGCATTCGAGGTCCCCGACCCGGGAACCGATGCCGTAGCACTACCGAATTCGATCCTGCTACTGACGGATGCCCCACCGGTTCTGTCGAAAACCACGCTTGCCACGCTCGAATCCGATATCGAAGCCGAGCCTCAGGCCCCGATCCCCGGCGCCGTGGAACAGGCTCTGGCCGATGCGCTCGCCGGTCCGGGCGGGCTGATCCCGACGGAACTGGCTCGCGGCCTGCCCGACCGCGCACCCGCCCCGCGACCGGGCCAGTTCACGGCAATGATCGAGCGACAGCAATTCGGTGGCCGAACCCGCGGCGAGCTTGCCCGCCTTCGCCCGCCTCCACGCCCCGAATCCGAACAATCCATCGCAGAAGAGATTGCAGAGACCGAACCCTCCGACCTGGCGGTGGCGTCCTCACGTACGCCCCGCGCACGACCTGAAGGTATTGCCGCCCTCGTCGCCGCCGCCCGTGTGCAGCAGGAGGCCGCGCGGGTCACGGCATCCGCCGCAGTCCAACCGCCCGACACGTCCGGCGCCATTGAAGCCGCGCTGCAAGACGACGATGAGCCCGAAAACCGCCTGCCCCAGAATGCCAGGCTGAACATCCCGACATCGGCCTCCGTTGCGCGTACTGCCACGATCGAAAACGCGATCCGGCTCAACCGGATCAACCTCGTCGGCGTTTATGGCGCGCCTTCCGATCGGCGCGCGCTGATCCGGCTGTCGTCGGGCCGCTACGTCAAGGTAAAGGTCGGCGACCGCGTCGACGGCGGCACGGTCGCTCAGATCACTGACAGCGAGCTCTACTATCGCAAGGGCAATCGTACGTTGTCGCTCTCGGTCCCCAAGGGCTGATGCGCCTCACTCGGCGGCCACGTTGCCGTATTCGCCGTTGGCCAGTTCCTCGGCCTCGATCGACTCGAACAACGCCTTGAAGTTGCCCTCTCCGAAGCCGTCATCCCCCTTGCGTTGGATGAACTCGAAGAAGATCGGTCCGATCACGGTCTTAGAGAAGATCTGCAACAGGCACTTGGTCTCGCCCCCATCGACAACGCCTTCGCCGTCGATCAGGATGCCGTGCTTCGCCAGGCGGTCGAGCGGTTCCTCGTGGCCTTCGACACGCGTCTTGGACAACTCGTAATACGCCGCCGGCGGTGGCGCCATGAAGCGGATGCCTCGTTCATGGATCGCATCCACCGAGGCATAGATGTCATTCGCGCCAACGGCGATATGCTGGATGCCCTCACCCTTGTACTTCTTCAGATAGTTCACGATCTGACCGGTCTCGCCCCGGTCCTCGTTGATCGGAATGCGGATCTTGCCACAGGGCGAGGTCAGCGCGCGGCTCAGAAGGCCGGTGTACTTGCCCTCGATATCGAAGAAGCGGATTTCCCGGAAGTTGAACAGGTCGCCGTAGAACCGGAACCATGTGTCCATGTTCCCCTTGAAAACGTTGTGCGTCAGGTGGTCGAGGTAGTGGAAACCGACGCCCTCGGGATGCGCCTTGCTCACCCAGTCGAATTCCTCGTTGTAGGGCGAAGTCTCGTAGTAGGTGTCGATGAAATAGATCAGGCTGCCGCCGATCCCCCTGATCGCGGGCACATCCATGATCTTGCCCGGCCCGGTGTACTCCTCGGCCCCGTTCTTCACCGCATGGGCCAGGGCGTGCGCGGCATCGACGACCCGCCAGCCCATCGACGGCGCGCAAGGGCCGTGTTCCTCGATGAACGCCGCCGCGTGGGTGCCCGGCTCGGCATTCAGGACATAGGTGATGTCTCCCTGTTGCCAGACCTCGATGGCCTTCGCCTTGTGCGTCGCGGTCTGCTGGAACCCCATCTTTGCAAAGAGATCGCGCAGCTCCCCGGGTTCGGGGTGCGCGAACTCGACGAACTCGAACCCATCGGTCCCAGCCGGGTTCTGGTCCGAAATAATGGATTTCGGTGCATTATGTGGGAAAGGCCCCATGACATACTCCTATTGATCGGCCTACAATACCAAAGCACCCGCGCGCATTCCGCGCATACTGACCGCATTTTAGGCAGTTTGCGCAAAAATATTGATAATACATCAATATTGTCGCATAAATTCCGCATGATTAAGCTTGATCCCACGGATATTGCGCTTCTGACTGCCCTTCAGCATGACTCGCAAACGACCGCCGAGAAACTTGGCGAACGACTCAACCTGTCCGCCAGCCAGGTCGGACGCCGCCGCCAGAGGCTTGAAGCCTCGGGCGTCATCGACGGCTACCGCGCGCGCCTGAACGCCGAAAGGCTGGGGCTCGCGGTACAGGCCTTCGTCTCGGTGCAGATGGCGACACATGCTCCTGACAAGGTCGCCTCGTTTACCCGTATCCTCGAAACAAACCGCCGCGTGGTCAGTGTCTGGACCCTCACCGGAGAAGCCGATTACCTGCTCCGTGTTTATTGCGAGGACCTCACCGCGCTGAACGACTTGATTCACAACCAGCTTCTGCCGCACCCGACCGTGGCGCGGGTGCAAAGCCAGATTGTCATGAACCAGTTGAAGGCCGACGCGCCGCTGCCGGTGTGACCGATCAGCGCCTCTGCGGCCCGAACATCGCCGCAAGCGCGAGAATGGCACCCGCCACGGTCCCGATCATGCCCGCCGCGCTGACCGCGTTCTCGAACCCAAGCCAAAGCGGGGCATAGCCCGCAAGAACATAGCCGATGACGGCGGCAAGAAGCGCGAAGACCACCGACCAGGCCACCTGCACACCCAGCCGGTTGGTCATCAGCCGCGCCGCCGCCGGCGGGCAAAGAAACATCGCGATCACGATGATCGACCCCACCGCATCAAAGGCGGTGACGGCGGCGATCGCCGCGGCGATCACCAGCCCAAGCCCGATCGCGCGGATGGGAAGGCCGATGGTCCCGGCAAACCCCTCGTCGAAAGTCGAGATCGCCAGTGGCCGCCACAGAAGCCCAAGGAGCGTGCACATGATGAGGGTGACCAAAGCGATCCGGACAAGTTCCACCGGCAGACCCGCCAGCGCCACGGGATCGACAAGCGATTCCCAGCCCGAGGCATCCAGCCAGATCAGGCTCTCCAGGTTCCCGAATAGCGCGTGCTCGACATCCAGGTGCACGCCCGAAGTGTCGCTTTGCTCCAGCAGAAGCACCCCTCCCGCGAACATCGCCGTAAAGGTCACGCCCATCGCCGCGCCTGGTTCGATCCGCCCGAACCGGCTGATCCCCTCGATCATCGCCACCGCGACCAGCGCCGCCAAGGCGGACCCGATCAGCATGGGCCAGGCCGAGATCGTCCCGGTGACCAGGAAGGCGACCACAATCCCCGGCAGCACGACATGGCTGATCGCATCGCCGATCAGCGCCTGCCGCCGCAGCACCAGGAAATTGCCCGGGATCGCGCAGGCCACCGCCGCGAGCGCGCCGATCAGCATCGGCACCAGCGAGAAGGGAACAAACTCGGCGCCGCTCATGTCACCGCCTCCGGCCGCGCCATCCGGCCGTCAATATCCGCGATCTGGTCCGGCGTCAGCACCTCCTCCAGCCGGGTCAGCCCGTCGTACCGCGCCGCCGCCAGTTCGTACTCGGGCGTGGCGCGCGCGATCTCCCACCGCTTCTCGTCCCAATGCGCCCGCGCGGCCCGCGCCTTGCCGGTCTCCGTCGCAACGCCGTCGGGCCGGGCAAGGCCCTCGGATTTCAGAAGCCGCAACGTCAGCGGCTCGTAGATCGGCAACCCCTGCGCCAGCGACAGGAGCCCCTGCCGGATATGCACACCGCGCTGGAACCGGCGGTGGCGCAGGTAGCTCGACACCAGCCCCCTCGCTGGCGCCAGAAGAAGCGACAGCACAAAGAAACCGAACGCCGTCAGCACGATCAGCGGACCCGTCGGCAAGTCGGGCGCACTGGCCGACAGCGCCGCGCCAATCCAGGCCGAAAGCCCGCCAAGCCCGCCCGCCGCCAGAACGACATGGTCCGAACGGTCGGACCAGAAGCGGGCTGTCACGGCAGGGATTATCAGCAGCGCGACGATCATGATCAGCCCCACCACCTTCAGCCCGACAACCGTCACCCCAAGTACGAGACCCATCATGATCAGGTCGATTCGACTCTGACCCATGCCCCGCGCTTCGGCGAAATTCGGATCGAACGAAAGCAGCGTCATCGGACGCCGGAACAAGACGACCAGCGCCACGACCAGCGCTCCGCCCACCGCGATCAGCGCCGCGTCGGAAAAGATCATGCCCGCCGTGGACCCCAGAAGGAAACTCTCCAGCCCTGCCTGCCCGCCGCTGGGAAGCGTCTGGATCACCGTCAGCAATACGATCCCGAAAGCGAAGAACGCCGACAGAACCGATCCGATGGCGGCATCCTCCGAAAGCCGGGTACGCGACACCAGCCACTGCACCGAAAGCAGCCCGAGAAACGCAGAGAGCGCCGAACCCGCCAGCAGCCCCGGCAGCCACCGCCCGTCGAACCCCAGCGCCGTCAGCACAATGAACGCCAGCCCGACACCCGGCAGCGTTGCATGCGCGATCGCGTCACTGACAAGCGCACGCTTTCGCAAGAACAGGAACGTACCCGTAACCCCCGCCGCGATGCCAAGCAGCATCGCGCCGATGGTCACCAGCGTGGCGTTGTAGCCAAGCTGGAACGTCAGGGCTTCGAAGAACATCTCAGGCCGTGACGGGAACCGGGTCGATCCCGGCCATCGCCAGCCGACCGCCATAGGCGGTGTTCAGCGCCTCGTCGGTGAAGGCTTCCTTCACCGGACCTTCCGCAATCTTGCGCACGTTCAGGATCAGCACGTCGTCGAAGTAATCCGGCACCGTCGTCAGGTCGTGATGCACCGCGATCACCGTCTTGCCCTCGTCGCGCAGCGATTTCAGAACGCGGATGATCGCCCGTTCGGTCGCCGCATCGACACCCGCGAAAGGCTCGTCGAGCAGGTAGAGATCGGCGTCCTGCGCAAGCGCGCGCGCAAGGAACACCCGCTGCTGCTGGCCACCGGAAAGCTGGCCGATCTGGCGCGACGCGAATTCCTCCATCCCGACCCGCGCCAGGCAGGACATCACGCGCGCCTTGTGCGCGCCGGTGAACCGGCCAAGCAAGCCCAACTCACCATAGAGACCCATCGCCACGACATCCGAAACCCGCGCCGGAAAGTCCCAGTCCACGCTGGCACGCTGCGGCACATAGGCCACCCGGTGCCGCATCCGGTCGAGCGGCGCGCCAAAGACGCTGGCCGAGCCGGAAAGCGGTTTCACCAGCCCCAGCGCCGCCTTCAGCAGCGTCGACTTGCCAGCACCGTTCGGACCGACAATGGCTGTCATCGCGCCCCGGCGGAATGTCGCGTCGACCGAGAAGACCGCTGGTTTCTGGTCGTAGAACACCGTCATCCCGCGAATGGCGAGCGGGCTTGCCGCAGCTTCGCGGGTCTCGGTGACTTCTGCGCTTCTCAAAGCAGCCATGTTCAACTCCCCGCCTCAAGGCGGCCGGTCATGCCGCGCTCCGGCACGCTGCCGCCAAGCCCGCCGGCAATCGCCGTCACGTTGTGGTCGATCATGCCGATGTATGTTCCCTCATAGGTGCCTGGATTGCCCATTGCGTCGGAATAAAGCTCGCCGCCGATCCGGACCTCGTGACCTCGTGCCGCCGCGCCCTCGACAAGAGCCCGCACCGAGCGATCCGAGACCGAGCTTTCGACGAACACCGCCGAGATGCCCCGCTCAACCAACATGTCGACCAGCTCTGTCGTGCGGTTCAACCCGGCCTCGCTCTCAGTCGAGATGCCCTGAATGCCAACAACCTCGAACCCATAGGCGCGCCCGAAATAGTTGAACGCGTCGTGAGCCGTGACCAGAACGCGCGCATCCTCGGGCACGCTCGAAAGGACAGAGCCCGAGTAACTCACCAGGGCATCTAGCTCCGAGAGGAAGGCCTCGGCATTGGCCTCGAACAGCGCCTTCCGCTCGGGCGCCACTTCGATCATAGCGTCGCGAACCGCCAATGCGACCGTGCGCCAAAGCGTCGGATCCATCCAGACATGCGGATCGTACCGGTTGGCATAGTCGTCATGGGCGATGCGCACATCGACCGGAACGCTCTCGGCGACCGCTCGAACCGTGGTGCGGCTCGCAAGGTCGCCCAGCAAGTCCTCCATCTGCGCTTCCAGGTAAAGCCCGTTCCAAAGCACAAGGTCCGCTTTCGCCATCGCGACAATATCCGTCCGCGTCTGGCGGTAAGAATGCGGATCGACACCAGGCCCCATCAGGGCCTTGACTGAAACGGCCTCGCCCCCGATCCGCGCGGCGGTATCGGCAATCATGCCGGTGGTCGCGGCCACGTTGAATTGCACGTCCGCAGCCCAGACCTGCACCGGCAACAACAACGCTGCCGCCGCCGCCAGTATGCTCCGTCTGTTCAACATCGTGCCTCCAAAGACTAATATTGCGACTAATTCGCAATCTCACACACTATTTGAGAACCATTCGCAAAAAGTCAAGGGCATTCACCGCGACAGGCAAGATTCCGATTGCCTACGGGAAGTTGATCAATTTGCGCTGTCACTCCCGGGAATCGGATTATATTCAGGGAAAGGGCCGCGAAGACCCCGCTGGGAGTACCTCTTGCCGAAAAGCCATCTGTTAGTCGCCTCCGTGATCTGGCTTGTCACCGCGTTCTCCGCCGCCTCGGAAACCCGTATCCAATTCGCGGCGCCCGGCGCATCCGACAGCCTGCGAGACGCTCTGCGCGGCGCGTCCCAAACCCTGAGAGAGGGCGGCAAGGCAACGGCGCAGGATCTCCTGGCCGCAGCGCAATCCGACTATGCTCAACTTCTCGGCGTCCTTTACTCGCGCGCCCGGTATGGCGGTGTGATCCTGATCCGCGTCGATGGGCGCGAGGCTGCCTCGATTCCCCCGCTTGCACAGCCCACGGAAATCCGCACCATCCAGATCCAGGTGAACCCCGGCCCGGTCTTCCTGTTCGACGACGCCCGCATCGGACCGCTTGCGCGCGGAACCGAACTGCCCGAGGGCTTTCGCCGCGGCCAGCCCGCAGGAACCCAGACCATCCAGGACGCCGCGGATGCCGGCGTCGACGGCTGGCGCGCAGCGGGCCATGCCAAGGCCAACGTCGCGGCCGAGGAGATCATAGCACGGCACGCACAGGACCGCGTTTCGGCCCGCATCGGCCTCAACCCCGGTCCGCGCCTGCGCTTCGGCAATGTCACGGTCGGCGGCAGCAAGGACGTCAGCGCGCGCCGCATCCGGATCATTGCCGGCATTCCGGAAGGCCAGGTCTACGATCCGGCGGAAGTGGAACGAGCGGCAGCACGCCTCCGGCGCACCGGCAGCTTCCGCTCGGTCACCATTGAAGAGGCACCAGATATCGGACCGAACAGCACCCTGCCGATGGCGATCAACGTGGTCGAGGCCACGCCCAGGCGCTTCGGTTTCGGCGCAGAATACAGCACTGTCGAGGGCATTCGCCTTTCGGGCTTCTGGCTTCATCGGAATTTCCTCGGCGGCGCTGAACGTTTCCGGGTAGATGGATCCGTCGCCGGCATCGGCGGCGGAACGGGCGGCGTCGACTACGATCTCGGCGTTCGCTACGAGCGCCCGGCAGAACCACGCGCCGATATCGACTTCTTCGCCGAGATCGGGTTCGAGTCGCTCG
The DNA here is from genome assembly GCA_022340315.1 of Silicimonas sp. Taxonomy (GTDB): domain Bacteria; phylum Pseudomonadota; class Alphaproteobacteria; order Rhodobacterales; family Rhodobacteraceae; genus JAJDOD01. The sequence continues at coordinate 19,682 of JAJDOD010000148.1, forward strand.
ACGAACCCGACTTCACTTCCCAAACGGCGGACTTCACGCTCGGTTTCACCCGCTACGCCACCGACGATCTGACCGTCGAGTTCGGGCTTGGCTATCTATATTCCGACAGCGAAGACGCCTTCGGGCGCGAGACCTACCAGCTTGTCACGCTCCCGCTCGCGGGCGAGTTGGACAAGCGCGACGACAGTCTCGACCCCACCAAGGGCTACTATGTCGACCTTGAAGTGACCCCCTTTATCGGCCTTGCTGGAACATCCGGCGGTGCGCAAACCGTTCTCGATGCCCGCGCATATCGCGGCATGGGAAAGCTCACGTTCGCCGGGCGCATGCAACTCGGCTCACTTCTCGGCCCCTCGCTCGAAAACAGCCCGCCCTTCTACCGCTTCTACTCCGGCGGCGGTGGTTCGGTGCGCGGCCACGGCTACCAGACGCTCGGCGTCGATTTCGCCGGCCAGCATGTCGGTGGCCGGAGCTTCCTCGGCCTCTCGGGCGAACTTCGCGGCGATATCACCGAGAACATTCAACTCGTGGGCTTTGCGGACTGGGGCTATGTGGGTGCCGAGTCCTTCCCCGATTTCACCGGCGACAGCCACGCGGGCGCCGGTATCGGGCTCCGCTACAAGACCGGGATCGGCCCGATCCGCCTTGACCTCGCGACGCCGGTTTCGGGCGAAACCGATGGCTCGAAACTCTATATCTATATCGGCATCGGGCAGACCTTCTGATGCGACGTCTGTTTTGCATCCTGCTCCTCTGCGCCACGCCCGTATTCGCCCAGGATGACGGCAGCCCCGGTTTCTTCGACCGCCTCTTCGGCACCGACGAAGCCGACAGCGACGCCGAACAGGGCACATTGCTTGAACGGCTGATCGAGGACTCGCTTTCCGGCGAAGGCCGCTCGGTCACCGTCACCGGGTTTCGCGGTGCGCTTGCCGGAAAGGCGACGCTGGAGAGCCTGACAATCGCGGATGCCGAGGGAACCTGGCTGACGCTGACAGACGCCACTCTCGATTGGAGCCGCGCGGCCCTGTTCCGTGGCGCCCTCAGGGTCACCGAGTTGACCGCGCGCGAGATTCTTCTGCCCCGCCTCGCAACTCCCGCCGAGGCCGAGGCCCCGACACCGGAGGCCGGGCGCTTCCGGCTTCCCGAACTGCCCGTCAGCATCGAGATCGGCCGCATCGCCGCCGAGCGCGTCGAGATTGGCGAGGCCGTCTTCGGTGTCGCCTCCGAGTTGTCGCTCGAAGGCTCTTTGTCGCTGTCGGGCGGCAATGGCGACGCCGACCTGGCGATCACCCGTCTTGACCGGCAAGGCGAGATCACGCTGGACGCAGCATTCCGGAACGCGACCGAAGACCTGCGCATAGACCTCACCATGCGCGAGGGCGAAGGCGGCATCCTCGCGACACTTGCGGGTCTGCCCGGCGCGCCGCCAGTCGATTTCACCGTCTCCGGCGACGCGCCGCTCTCCGAATTCGCCGCCGATATCCGGCTTGCAACCGATGGCGAGGACCGGCTCGAGGGCCAGGTCACCGTCGGCGATACCGAGGACGCGCGCCGCATCCTGGCGAATATCGCGGGCGATATCGCCCCGGTCTTCGCGCCCGAATACCGTGACTTCTTCGGCAACCGCCTCGCGCTGCAACTCGAAGCGCTTGTTTACCGGGACGGGCGGCTCCACCTGCCCGCTTTCTCGCTCACTGCCCGCGAACTGTCGCTGAACGGGTCGGTCGAGATCGGCAGCGATGGCTTGCCCGAGCGACTGGACATCGCGGGCGAAGTCGCGCCCGAAGGCGGCGACCGCGTGCTTTTGCCCCTGGCCGGCGAAGCCACCGAGGTGTCCCGCGCGAACCTGAGCGTGCGTTTTGACGCGGCACAGTCCGAAGACTGGCTGGCCCGGTTCGAGATTGCCGATCTCGACCGGGGCGGCCTTTCCGCCGCGTCGCTCGACCTGACCGCCACCGGCCGGATCGCATCGGGTGCCGCGCAAACAGTGTCCGGCGACATAGCCTTCAACGTCACCGGCCTGGCCACGGGCGACGGCCTTGGCGAGGCGCTCGGCGCCGATCTCGATGGCCGTGCCGCAATCGCCTGGGAAGGCGGGCCGCTCAACATCGAGCGCTTCGAGCTGACAGGACGCGACCTCACCGCCTCGGGCAACGCTGTGATCGACGCCGGCGAGATCCGCGCGAATGCCGCGCTCTTCGCCGATAGGATCGCGAACTTCTCGACCATCGCCGGCCGCGACCTCTCCGGCGAGGCCACACTCGAGGCCTCGGGAGCGTTCAACCCCCTTACCGGCGCGTTCGACGTCACGGCCCGCGGAACCACGACCGACCTGCAAATCGGCGATGACCGCGCCGATGCCGTGCTGGCCGGAGAAGCCCGGCTCGACGTCACGGCCACCCGCGACACCGACGGTCTCAAGATCGGCCTGACAACACTGGAAAGCGCCGCCGCGCAACTGACCGGCGAAGCCAGCCTGCGCTCGGGCGGCTCGGCGCTGATCCTCAAGGGACGGCTGGCCGAAACCGAGATCGTTCTTCCCGGCCTCACGGGACCTTCCGAGGTCAGCTTTTCTGGGCAGGAGGACGAAAGGCGCAACTGGACGATCGCCGCCGAGCTCTCCGCCCCCGCCGTTACCGCAGCGGTCCAGGGACTGGTCACGGACATCTACCGCACACCCGCCTTCCAGGGGACGACGACCGCCGACATCTCGGATCTCTCCGTCTTCTCCCAGCTTGCACGGCGCCCGCTCTCGGGCCAGTTGCGCCTCGACGCCGAGGGCGGCGCCAATGCCGACCTGACACGCGCGCTCATCGACGGAACTCTCAGCGGCCGCGACATCTCGGTAGGCGACGCGGATCTCGACCGCTTGCTGGCGGGCGCGGTTTCGCTCACCGTCAAGGGCGCGCGCACTGACGACCGGATCGACATCGAGGGCTTCTCGCTCGACAGCGAAACCCTGACCGCGGATGTCTCCGGCGTGCTGACCGATATCACCGGGAACCCCGCTTTCGAGGGCAGGGTCAACGCGCGAAGCGGCGACCTTTCGATGTTCTCGGGCCTGGCGCAGCGACAGCTTTCCGGCCAGCTGAGCCTCGCCGCCGAGGGCGCGTTGAACGCGGACCTGACCACCGCGCGCCTGGAGGCCACCGCTAACGGTCAGGACCTCGCCACCGGCATGGCGGCGCTCGACCCGATACTGAAAGGTCCTATTTCGCTCGAAATCGCGGGTGAGCGTACTGGCAACAGCGCGCGCATCGACAAGCTGATCCTCGACAGCCAAAGCCTGGCCGCCAACGTGACCGGAACGATTTCCGAACTCGACGGCACTCCCGCTTTCGACGGTCAGATTGCCGCCGAAAGCCCCGACCTTGCAGCGTTCTCCGGCCTGGCGAAACGCCCCCTCACCGGCCAGCTCTCCCTGACGGCAACCGGCAATGCAAATGCCGACCTCAGCCAGGCGCGTCTCGATGCCGAGGCACAGGGAACGGGCCTCTCCATCGGGATGGCCGCAGCTGACCGCCTGCTGTCCGGGCCGGTGCGCCTGGTGCTGCGCGCCGGACGCAACGGCGAGCGGATCGAGATCGAAACGGTCGACTTCAGCAGCGACACCCTGACCGCTGAAACCTCGGGCCAGCTCGGCAGCGAGGGTGGCGAACTGGCTGTCCTCGCGCGGCTCGCAGACATTGCGCCGTTCGTTGCCGGGTTCAACGGCCCGGCCTCGGTCGATGGCACCGTGGCGCGCAGCGGCGGAAGGCTTTTGCTGGACCTCGCCGCCACCGGCCCCGGCGGGACGCGGGCGGATGTCTCGGGCACGCTGGCCGAGACCTTCGAGACCGCCGATCTCGCCATCGACGGCACCGCCCCCCTCGGCCTCGCCAACCGCTTCATCGCCCCCCGCAGCCTTGCCGGCACCGCACAATTCGACCTGCGGCTCTCCGGCCCGCCGGCGCTTTCCAGCCTGTCGGGCCAGGTATCGCTCACCGGCGGAAGGCTCGCCGATCCCTCGCTCGCCGCGGCGCTCGAAGACATCGCCGGCCAGATCACCCTCTCCGGCTCGCAGGCCGTGCTCGCCATCGAGACCCGCGTGCAGACCGGCGGGCGCATCGCGGTCTCGGGCCCGGTCGGGCTGAGCGCCCCGAACAGCGCAGCGCTTCAGGTCGATCTGCTCGGCGTCCGCGCCACCAACCCGAAACTTTTTGAAACCGTGGCCAACGGCCGGATTCGCATCGACGGACCGCTGACGGGCGGCGCGCTGATTGCGGGAAATATCGACCTGGGCGAAACCGACATCCGCATCCCCAGTTCCGGCCTTGGCGGCACCGGCGCGATCCCTGAGATCACGCATCTGAACGAACCGCCGCCGGTCCGCCGCACCCGGCAGAAAGCGGGCCTTCTGGACAGCCAGAACGGTGGAAACGGCGCCGGAGGCCCGGTCTACCCGCTGGATATCCGGGTCTCGGCCCCGAACCGCATCTTCGTGCGCGGCCGCGGTCTCGACAGCGAGTTTGGCGGCGCGCTCCGCATCACCGGCAGCACCTCCGACGTCATACCCATCGGTGCCTTCGAGCTGATCCGCGGACGGCTTGACATCCTCGGGCGGCGGCTGGCGCTCGAAACTGCGCGGATCACCATCCAGGGCGGTTTCGTTCCGTTCCTGAACATCCGCGCCACCACGGATGCCGAAGACACCCAGGTGAACGTCGAGGTCATCGGCCCCGCCGACAACCCCGACATCCGTTTCACCTCGTCACCCGAACTGCCGCAGGAGGAAGTGCTGGCCCGCCTCATCTTCGGACGCGGCCTAGAAACGCTCAGCCCGCTACAGGCCGCCCGCCTCGCCCTTGCGGTCCGCACGCTCGCCGGGCAGGGCGGTGAAGGCGTTGTCGGCAATATCCGCAAAGGCGCGGGCCTCGCCGATCTCGACGTGACCACGAACGAGAACGGCAACACGGCGGTGCGCGCGGGCGCCTACCTGGGCGAAAACATCTATTCCGACGTCACCGTGGACAGCGCCGGCGAGACCGAAATCAACCTCAATCTCGACGTAAGCCGGTCGCTGACCGTACGCGGCGGCGTCAGCAATGACGGCGAAAGCTCGCTCGGCATCTTTTTCGAGCGTGACTACTAGGTGTCGTTTCAGTTTGCGCCTGCAGCAACATCTTGGAATAGCACAGTTGCGATGCTAAATTGCTCTCATGGCACGCGCCGGGCCATGTCCACCGGCGCATCAACAATGGAGGACAATGTCCTGTCTCATGCCCAAGACGCGGTCCGTGGCGCGACCGCAGCTGACACGGCCGGTCGCGTTATGACCGCGAGTACTGTCAGACTGACGAGCGACGAGTTGCTCGAAAGAATCATGACATCGCTGGAAGACGACAAGGCGGAGGAGATCGTGAAGATCGGTCTTCGCGGCAAAAGCGAGATGGCCGACTGGATGGTTATCGCGTCGGGTCGCTCGTCGCGCCAGGTCGCGGCGATCGCCGAGCATCTCGTCGCCACGCTCAAACAGGATCACGGGGTGCCGTGCAAGATCGAAGGCAAGGATGCCGGCGACTGGGTGCTGATCGACACCGGCGACGTGATCGTTCACCTGTTCCGCCCGGAAGTGCGCGAGTTCTACCAGCTCGAAAAGATGTGGCTCAGCCCGGGCGAAAGCGCCGCGCGCGGCTCCTAGGCGCGG
>JAJDOD010000162.1 GCA_022340315.1 Silicimonas sp.
CGGCGGTGGTCTCCAAACCATGTCGGGATCGAACCAGATCGTCAGCGATCCCCGCTGCTTCAGCGCTTCGTTATAAGCCGACCAGTTCGTGGTCTTGTACTTCGTCGGGGCCCAACTGCTCACGGCTCCCAGCTATCATGCAGTGAATCGTTCACCCGATTTGTGCAACAAGGTTAGCGTTACCTTTAACTTCTTCGCCTGTTGCCGCAACCGGGTGGCGGGCCGAAACGCCCGGTCGAAGCATGAGACGACTTCCAATCAGGTTTGCGAACCCAGTGGCAGCCAACGTCCGCGATGCCCGCCGCCTTCGCACGTCGCCGCAACTGCGTGGCCTGCGCGGTAGCCACAAATTGATAGCAGTGACTAACCCCGACCTGTCTGAAGCGAAACATCGCAAGTGCCAGCTCAGCCTTGTGGAGCCTGTTCGGGAAACAGGTTCTCGGACATGAAATCATCTATCAGCGAGGCGAAGAGTGCCGGTTTTTCCAGATGAGCCGCGTGTGCGGCTCCGGGAATGACGGACAACCGGACATCAGGGAGATTCTTCCAGAGGGCTTCGACCTGGGGCCACTTGTAGGAACGATCCGCATCCCCCCAGACAACGAGCGTGGGCATGGTCAGTTTTCCCAGCGCGTCGCGACCGTCCCAGTCTCCCATTGCCCAGAGCGCGTTTTCCGCCGCCTGAGGATTTGCCCTGGCTCCGATCTCGCAGACGAGGGGGTATCCCGAAGCCATGGTGCCCTTCTTGAACCAGGTCTCGGCGATCCGCCGGATCGTCTTGTCAACTCCATCTGCCAGAAGGCGTTCCAGCGATGTGGCCAATGGCTCGAAGCGGTCTGGCATCAGGCCCAGCGGTCCTGTCCCGTAAAGCACCAGGCGCGTCACCCTTTCGGGCCGCATTCGCGCCATTTCCTGCACGACCATGCCGCCCATCGAATGACCGAGAAGCGTGAAATCCGCCACGCCAAGCGTGTCTAGGCGGTCCAGTACCGCCCTTGCCATGCCCTCTATCGAGGTGCATCCCGCCCGGTCCGCCGCCGCGCCGAAACCCGGCAGGTTCGGCGCGATGACGTCGTAGCGGTCCGAGAGAAGCTCGATTTCCCTCGCCCATTGCGAGGCACCCCCCAGGTAACCGTGCACCAGCACGAATGCGGGCCCCGATCCCGAGCGGAGATACGGCAATTCGTCCATCATCGCATCTGGTCAGGCAGCCAGAGGGCGACGTCGGGTGCGACGATCAGGATCGCGATCAGAAGCACCATCGCACCGATGAAGGGGATACAGCCCATGATCACGTCGCCGATGGTCACCTTGTCGCGACTGATCGCCTGTATGACATACAGGTTCAGCCCGACCGGAGGTGTCAGAACCGCAATCTCCATTGTGATTGTGTATACAACGCCGAACCAGATCAGGTCGAACCCGGCCGCCGACATCAGAGGAAAGATCGTCGGCAGCGTGATGAAGGTCATCGACACTGGTTCGAGGAACATGCCCAGGACAATGTAGAATACGATGACGATGGCCAGCACCGTGTAGGGCGACAAGTCAAAAGACAGAAACAGGTCCGTGAACTGTTGCGGCACGCGGTAGTATGTCAGCACGAAACCAAACAGCACGCCCGCCGACAGCAGCAGGCCGAGATAGCCCATCGTCCGCATCGTCGAAAAGAGCGCCTGTTTGAACCCGAGCCATGTCAGCCCGCCGACACCAAACGCAAGAACGACCGTCAGAAGAGCCGCAACCGCTGCCGCTTCGGTGGGGGTTGCGATGCCCGCATAAATCGCGACGGTGATGACGAGACCGATCAGGACCACCGGCCCGACGGTACTCACGATCATGGCCAACGGCATCTTCGCGGCATCTTCGCTCGACGGTATGTCCTCGGGGCGCAGCTTGCCCCATACCAGCACGACGATCACAAAGCCTGTGACAAGGATAATACCCGGAATGACACCGGCGATGAAAAGATCACCGATGCTCTGATCTGTTACGATCCCATAGAACAGCAAGATCAGGCTGGGCGGTATGAGCACCGAGAGTGTGCCACCCGCAGCCAGAACGCCCGAGGACAGGCGCTTGCCGTAACCGAGCCGCAACATCTCGGGCAGGGCGACGCCCCCGATTGTCAATGCGCCTACCATGGACGATCCGCAGACCGCGCCGAAGCCGGCGCTTGCACCGATCGAGCCATAGGCGGCCGATCCACGCATCCGCACGCCCTGGTGCAGGAACTGGTAGAGGTTCGGCCCGATATTTGATTTTCCTATGAGTTCCCCAAGGAAGACGAACAAGGGCACCGCAAGCAGGATATAGTCGATCCACACCCCCCAGAGTTTGAGCTCTGAAGAGACCACCGAGGTCTTCCAGCCCTGGATATCCCATAGAAACGGAAGCGATGCCGCAGCCAGCGCGAAGGGGATCGGAAGTCCGATGATGATGAACAGCATCAGAAGTGCAAGCAGCCCGAGTCCGACAGTGTACCATTCCATCAGTCGTCTCCTTCGGAGGCAGGGGTTGTGATCAGCCGGATCAGCCGAAGCGCAACGTAAATGGCGAAGAGAACAAGAGCCGTTGCTCCTGGCGCCCAGAACCACCAGCGGGGCCAGTGGAGGATCTCCGAAGCCACTCCCGAATTGAACGACCGGATCGTGGCGCTTACGCCTGCGTAGGCGAAGAAGAGACCGACGCCGAGCATGATGATGTGGTTGATGATGTCGAATATCCGCTGCGTGCCGACCGAGAAGCGGTCCACCATCATCGTCACCTTGGGCATCGCATCTTCGCGAAGTGCGAAGGCAAGACCGGCGAAAGCGACGGGAAAGAGAAGCAGCGCCGTTGCCTCGGTCACCAGTCGATCCGGTTTGCCGAGGCCGTAGCGGGTGAAAACGCCGTAGGAAATCCATACCATCTGGATCAGAACGACGATACCGCCCAGAGCCGCAACCCAAAGAACGATCCGTTCAATGCCGCGGATCAGGCGGTTCAAGCCAGTGTCCATGATGCCCCTCGCAAGTCAGCAGGAAAGTTGGCGGCCCCGCTCGGAAGGCAGGGCCGCCTGTGATCGCAGGATCAGGGCGCGTGGCTCGCCAGAAGATCGCGGATCTTGCCCGCAAGCTCGCCGCCGCAGGCCTCGTCCGCCTTCGCGTCCCACTGACCGCGAACGCTTTCGATCAGGGCAGCGGTCTGATCGCTCGAGATCGAAACCGCCTGGCCGCCGCCGGCCATGACTGCGTTGCCAACCTGCTGATCGACCCAGCCTTCGTAGCGCGGCTGAAGCCAGGTTTCGGTTTCGGTCGCGGCTTCTTCAAGCGCTGCCTGTTCCTCTGCCGTCAGCGCGTCGTACTTGTCCTTGTTCATCATGTAGTTGACGTTGCCATAGAACAGGTTGGCGTTGACCATGTAGGGCATGACCGTCCAGAGCTTCCAGGACGAATAGGTGGCCACACCCATGTTGATGCCGTCGACCACGCCGCGCTCGGCGGACTGGAAGACTTCCTTCGGTGCGACGAAGACCGGCTCGCCGCCCCAGGTCTCGATCATCAGCGAGACGAGCGGCCCGATCGAACGGACGAGCTTGCCGTCAAGGTTGCCGATATCGGCGATCGGCTCTTCGAACCACCACTCCTGGTCATAGGAATAGTTCGAGTTCAGCAGCGGCACGAGACCGACATTGGCGGCTTCAGCTCGGATCAGTTCCTCATAGGCGGTATCCAGTCCGATCTGGTCCTCGAGGCTGACATCGGCCGGATATAGCGAGGTCATCGCGTAGCAGGGCAGGCGGTTGTCGGCGTTGATCCACGAGATGTCCGAGACACCGCCTTGAACCGAATCGACGCCTTCCGACCAGCCATGCAGTGTGGCGGAGGGGAACACTTCGACCTTGACGCTACCGCCTGTCTTCTCGGCAACGAGGTCGGCAAAATGAGTAAACCCCTCATAACGAATGTCGGCTTCGTTGACATAGGTGCTGAGGCGGATTGTGGTTTCGGCGGCTGCTGGAAGTGCGGCCATGGTCACCAATGCAATGGCGGTTGTGGAAACGAGTTTGGACGTCATTTTTTTCTCCCCGGTTGGACGGACTTTCGACGGTCGTTCCTGTCGTCAGCCCCTATGGACTACGCTTGGCGCAGCTTAACCAAAATTCTACGCAGGCCCCTGCGATCCACGCCAATTCAAACATGTCATTCAACTATGCAGAATTTGCATGACAATGGCGAGTGCCTGGCGTTAATCTGTCTCGGGGGGTGACTATGGACTTGAACTGGCTACAGGATTTCGTCTGTCTCGCGCGTACATTAAACTTCACACGCGCTGCGAACGAACGAAATATTACCCAACCCGCATTCAGCCGCAGGATCAAATCGCTCGAAAATTGGATCGGTGTCCCGCTTATTAGGCGGTCAAGTTATCCGGTCCAGTTGTCCGAGGCGGGCGAGCAATTTTTGCCCGTGGCGCGAAATGCCATCGCCGAGCTGACCGATATTCGACAGATACTCCGGGCGCAGGAAAGAGGCGTCGCGGCGTTCCAGCGGATCGCGGTCTTGCACACGATCTCGGTAAACTACCTTTCGCGACGCATCAGTGAAGCCGAGCTGATTATCCCGAACCTCAGGGTCCGCGTCTATTCGGACAACCTCCGAACTTGTTGCCAGATGCTGTCGGAAGGCACGTGCGACTTCCTTCTCTACTACAGTCACAAGGACGTTCAGCCCGTCTTCGACGAGGCCCAGTTCACACGAAAGGATATCGGGGTCGATCCCCTGATCCCGGTGGCGCAGGCCGAGGCAGCGCAGGTCCACCGTTGGTCACTCGACAAGCCTGGTCCGGTACCGATTCCCTATCTCGGCTATGATCCAGCGAGTTTTCTGGGTTCGGTCGTCGATCAGACCATCGGCCGCCGCGAGCCACCCCTTTCACTGCTCTACATGGATGCGCTGACCGAGGCGATAAAACGCCGGACGCTGGCGGGCAGCGGATTGTCCTGGCTTCCCGAGAGCGCGGTCGCGGCCGAGATCGCCGATGGCCAGATCACGCGCGTCGGCGGCGAAAGTTGGGAAGCACCCCTGACATTATCACTTTTCTGCTCCCTCGATCGTCTCGATGGGACAGGTCAGGCGTTGTGGGAATCGTTCTGACGCAAACCGATGCAAGATTTGCATATACTTAGGCGAAGTTTGAATTAGTGGCGCGGCAGGTCAGCCCGTAAGTTGCTCTCGAATCTCTATTGGAGTCGCGCTCATGCACCTGGCCCGTTTTCCCCGCCGCTTTCTTGCCCACCTGCCCACGCCGCTTGAGCGGCTCGATCGCCTTAGCGCTGAACTGGGCGGGCCAGAAATCTGGATCAAGCGTGACGACTGCACCGGGCTCTCGACCGGCGGCAACAAGACCCGCAAGCTGGAATTCCTGATGGCCGAGGCCGAGCTTCAGGGCGCCGACATGGTAATGACGCAAGGCGCGACCCAATCGAACCATGCCCGCCAGACCGCCGCTTTTGCGGCCAAGCTGGGCATGGGTTGCCACATCCTGCTCGAAGACCGCACCGGCTCGAACAACCACAACTACAACAACAACGGCAACGTGCTTCTCGACCACATGCACGGCGCCACAACCGAGAAGCGCCCCGGCGGTCTCGACATGAACGCCGAGATGGAAAAGGTCGCCGAACAGTTCCGCGCAGACGGAAAGAAGGTCTACACAATACCGGGCGGCGGCTCGAACCCGACCGGCGCGCTCGGCTACGTCAACTGCGCCTTCGAGATGCTGGGCCAGTTCAATGACCGGGGCCTCAAGGTCGATCACATCGTCCACGCCACCGGTAGCGCCGGCACGCAGGCGGGCCTGATCGTCGGGCTCAAGGCGACGAACGCGGGCATTCCGCTTCTTGGAATCGGTGTTCGCGCACCGAAGCCGAAGCAGGAAGAGAACGTGTTTAACCTGGCCGTCGCCACTGCCGACAAGCTGGGTTGTCCCGGCGTGGTCAAGCGCGAGGACGTTGTTGCCAACACCGACTATGTGGGCGAAGGCTACGGCATCCCGACCGAAAGCGGCCTCGAAGCCATTGCGATGTTCGCCGAGCTGGAGGCCATCCTGCTGGATCCGGTCTATTCCGCGAAAGGCGCTGCGGGCTTCATCGACCTTTGCCGGAAGGGCCACTTCAAGAAGGGCGAACGCGTTGTGTTCCTTCACACCGGCGGATCGGTGGCACTCTTTGGTTACGATGCCGCATTTGATTTCAAGGATCGCTGGAAAAGCTGAGATTTCTATCCGCCCGACTTTCGAGCTAGAGTGATGCTCAAGGGAGGGCTGCGATGAAAATTGGCAAGACCGGCAGGGCGACCACGTCGATCTCGACAGCGACGCCGGACGCGGTCACGGTTCGCAACCGTGACCTCGTCAATGAGCTCATGGGGCATGTGAGTTTCACCGAGTATTTCTACTTGCTCACGACAGGCCGCAAGCCGACCGAGGAGCAGACGTTCTTCCTCGACCTGCTGCTCGTCTCCATCGCCGAGCATGGGCTGGTGCCAACCAATCAGGCCGCGCGGATGACCTATGCGGCGGACCCGGACTTCCTTCAGGGGGCGGTTGCGGCAGGCTTGCTTGGATGCGGCAAGGTCATTCTGGGGACCACGGAGATCGCGGGCGCATTTCTTCTCGAAATGCAAAGGCGGATCGAGAAAGACGGCGAGACGCTCGATGAGATCATCAAGGCGATGGTTGAGGGAAATCGACGCCTCCCAGGGTTTGGGCACCCGCTCCACAAGCCGGTCGATCCGCGGGCGCAGCGCATTCTGTCATTGGCCAAAGACCGGGGGGTTGCGGGCACCTATGTCGGGCTCGCCCGCGATGTCGAGGATGCCGTTGCGCGCCTCTGGCCAAAGCCCTTGCCGATGAACGTTTCGTTTGCAATTCCGGCCGTGCTTCTTGATCTTGATTTTCCGGTTTCGGTCCTGAAGGCCATTCCGATCCTGGCGCGAACCGCGAGCCTTCTGGCGCACCTTGCCGAAGAGAACCAGAGACCTATCGGGTTCACGCTTGCCCATTACGCCGAGATGGGGATCACCTTCGAGCCGCTGCCAACCGAGGAGTAAGTCCGTTGAACTTGGATCAAGTTCCCTGGGACGAACAGCAGTCGAGGGATGAAGCGGTCTATCGGACCCAGATAGACTACCTTCTGAAGCATTCGGCGTTCTACCGCGAAAAACTGGCGGCGGTCGGCACCACGTCGGCGGAGGCCGCGGGCGGGCTCGCAAAACTGCACGAGCTTCCATTTACCGAGAAGGACGAGCTTCGTGCGTCCCGTGATGAGCAACATCCCATCGGCAAGCATCTTGCAGCCCCAATGAACGACGTTGTGCGGGTCTATTCGACCAGCGGAACAACCGGAACTCCCAGTTACATTCCGTTGACGGCGGAAGATTTGCGCAATTGGATCGACATCTCGACACGGTCCTACGGAGCGACCGGTCTTGCCGCCGGCGAGCGAATGGTGACGACCTACAATGCGGGTCCGTTCGTCGCTGGCGTAACGCTCGATGCCTTTGCCCGGATTGGGGTCTGCCACATACCCGTCGGCGCCGGTAACACCGAGCGCCTGATGACCGCCGTTCAGCTCCTTCAGCCAACCGCCCTGGGCTGTACGCCGTCCTACGCGATGTATCTCGCAGAATGGGCTGCCGAACGGGGCCTCGATGTTTCGAGTTCGTCGGTGAACAAGATCCTGGTCGCCGGGGAACCGGGCGGGGGCGAACCCGAGATGCGGCGGCGGATCGAAGAAGCCTGGAACGCGCGGGTAACCGAGGCGATGGGGATCGGCGATATTTCGGTCTCGCTATGGGGAGAGTGCTCGCATCAGAATGGGATGCACTTTTCCGGCCGCGGACTGGTGCACTTCGAACTGATCGACCCCGAGACGGGTGCCAACATTCCTGTCGAGAACGGCGCCGAGGGCGAATTGGTCTACACCCATCTCCGACACCGGGCCGCGCCACTTCTGCGCTTCAGATCGCGCGACAGGGTGCGCATGTCTGTCGGGCCATGCCAATGCGGCCGCACCGCACCACGAGTTCGATGTATCGGACGGACTGACGATCTTCTGATCGTGCGTGGGGTGAATGTCTTTCCGTCCGCCGTGCGCGACGTGATCTGCAAGACGGGAAGCGAAGTTAGCGGAACCATCTCGATCCAGCCTAAATCAAAGACCGTAAAACAAGCGCCGCCGCTGCCTGTGATCGTCGAGCTGGCTCGGGGTGTCGCACCCGACAAGGGCCTTGCCGACCGAATCCGCCAGCGTCTTCGTGACGAGTTGCTTGTGACCACGGAAGTTGCCTTGGTGCAGTTCGGAACGTTGCCGCGAACGGACTACAAGTCAAAGCTCGTTGATTGGTCGCAATCGGGCTGAATGGAAAGGCCGGGAGGAAAACATGTCAAAATCTAATGAAATCAGAAAGATACAGACCCAGGGTGTTCATCATATCACGATCATCGGGGCCGATAGGCAGACATCACTCGACTTCTGGGAAGGTGTGCTCGGGATGCCGTTCATTTTCGACCAGCCAAATCTCGACAACCCGGATGAGGGACATCTCTACTTCGATCCGGGGGATGGCCGGCTGATCACGATCTTTACCAATGAAGAACGCAAGCCCGACCCCGAACCAGTCCCCGAGGCGACCGGTTCGCTTCACCACCTCGCATTGAACGTGAGCCAGGCGACTTTTTGGCAGATTGCCGAACGGCTGGACGCGCGTGGGGTCAAGCATTCCGGGCCGGTGGATCGCGGGTTCATGGACTCGATCTACTTCCGGGATCCGCTGGGCCTGAGGCTGGAACTGGCGAGCTATCGTTTCGAACCACCCGAAGGCTGCCGCCACGCCGACGTCATGATCGAAGCGCACAGGATTCGGGTGGCACGCGGTGACCATCACATTGACCGTGAGCACCTAGCAGACGCAATCGAACGCCTGGTCGAACGTCGGCAGGGTTCATTGACCGAAAACAGGTCGCCTCGCCAGGCCTATTAGGCTGACGGCATATCCTGCCTGGGGCGCCTTCGGCCCGAGCGGTGGAGCGGCCCTAGGGAGAAACCGTGTGAGGTCTGCCTTCGGCGACTTCCATCCCCCTGATTGCAAATCGTCGCGCCAGCGGCGCGAGTTTCTCGGCTTCAGGGTCTGCGGCGCTGCCAGCCCGCGCACGGTCGGCGATACCGACGAAGATGATTGCGAACCGGTACAGCGCGAACGCGACGTGAAATGGCAGGAGCGGTGCGGGATCGTGGGTCGCGTTCATATAGCACGCGACGAAATCCTCCTGGGTAGGTAGACCCATGTTTTCCAGCGACTTGCCGAGGAGCCCGCCATATTCCTGCGGCTCCGTGTGCCAGGGCATAACGCAGAATCCAAGATCGGCCAGAGGGTGCCCAATCGTGGAAAGCTCCCAGTCAAGAACGGCCACCACTTTCGGTTCCGAAGGGTGGAACATCAGGTTCCCGAGGCGGAAGTCGCCGTGGCACAGCGAGACGCGTCCGTCGTCCCCGGGCAAATGCGCCACCAGCCAATTGTAAAGCGCTTCGATCTCATGGATCGGGCCCGAGGCAGACTCACGGTACTGCCTGTCCCACCGGGCGATTTGCCTCTCGAAATACCCGCCAGGCCGCCCGAAATCTCCGAGCCCCACATCGTCCGGGCGTACCGCATGCATTGCCGCAAGGGTGCTCGCGACCGCCATCCACGTCGATTTTCGCTCGTCCTTCGGCAGGGCGGCCAGCGTGGTATCTGTGAACACCCGTCCTTCGACTCGTTCCATTAGATAGAACGGCGTACCGAGCGGGTCGGCATCCGAGTGATAAAGGATCGGACGCGGCACCGGCACGTCCGTGGGCGTCAACGCCTCAAGCACCCTGTACTCCCTGTCGATCGCGTGTGCGCCCTTCAGGATGGGTCCCGTCGGCTGTTTGCGCAGGACCATGCGCAGTTCTCCCCAATCCACGAAGTAGGACGGGTTGGACTGCCCTCCGCTGATACGTTCGAGCTTCAACCTGCCGGCGCCAAACCGTTTCGCCAGGAATCGCTCCAAAACTTCCGGGGCGAAGTCGTTCACGCCCCGGTCCCCCATCGATAGAACGCCGTACCAAGCTCGGACAGATGCCGGTTGAGCACCATCTTGTGCACCTCGTCCGCTCCGTCCACCAGGCGTGCCTGTCGTGCGTACCGGTAAATCCACTCAAGCACGGTGTCCTTCGAATATCCCCGCGCGCCGTTGATCTGGATCGCGGTATCGGCGGCCCTGTGAAGCAGGTTGGCGACATGGATCTTCGCCATCGAGATCTCTTTCTGGGCGTAGCCGCCCCGGTCGATTTCCCACGCCGCCTTCATTACCAGAAGTCGGCCGACCTCAATCTGCATGGCCAGATCGCCGAGCATCACCTGCACGCTTTCCCGATCCGCGAGACGAACGCCAAAGCCCTCGCGCCTGCCGGCATATTCGGTCGCGATCTCGACGCAGCGCTTTGCAAGGCCCAGCCAGCGCATGCAATGGGTCAGCCGCGCCGGACCGAGCCGTGTCTGCGTCACCTTCAGCCCCCGTCCTTCGCCAAGCAGAATGTTCGCTGCCTGTATGCGCAACCCGTCGAAGGCAAGTTCGCAATGCCCGCCGTGCTCCTCCGGCCCCATTATCGGGATGCGTCGCAGGATTTCCCAGCCTGGTTCATCCCTATGGAAAAGAAACGCGGTATGCCCCCTTCGAGCATCGTCCGAAGTGCGCGCCAGCAAGATGAAATGCGCCGCTTCGCCCGCGCCCGTGATGAACCACTTGCGGCCTTTCACAACATAGTCGTCACCGTCCAGAGTGGCGGTTGTCAGCATCATGCCGGGATCGGAACCGCCGCCCGGATGCGGTTCGGTCATGGCAAATGCCGAGCGTACCTTTCCCTCCGCGATCGGCCTGAGCCAGCGCTCCTTCTGTGCCTCCGTACCAAGGGCCTCCAACACCATCATGTTGCCGTCATCCGGCGCCGCCGAGTTGAAAACGACCGGTCCGAAGATTGATCGGTTCATGGCCTCATAACAAACGGCCATACCCATCTTGCCGAGGCCCTGGCCCCCGAATTCAGCAGAAAGCTGCAGATTCCAAAGGCCTTGTGCCCGTGCCTTTTCGCGAAGTGCCTCCAACGGAGCCAGCGCGATGTTCTCGTGCGCATCCCAATTTGCGCCGTCGGCCTCAACGGGCAGTATCTCCTCCGTAACGAAAGCCTCGATCCTGTCTCGCAGGTCGGCGATGTCGGAAGTAATCGTGAAGTCCATGCCTAAAGCCCCGTTACCAGGTGACCACCATCTACCACCAGTGTCGCGCCGGTCATGTATTCGCCCGCATCCGACGCCAGCAGCAGTAATGGGGCATCAAGATCCGAAGGCTTGCCCAGGCGTCTCTGCGGAATGCGGTCGATAACCGCCGTTCCGGCGTCAGTGGCAAAGAACTGCGCGTTGATCGGCGTTTCGATATAACCGGGGCAAAGCGCGTTGACCCGTATTCGGTGGCGCGCCCATTCCAGCGCAAGCGCCTTTGTCAGTTGTACTACCGCGGCCTTCGAAGCCGCATAGGCCGCGACGTGACCGGCGACCCGAAGCCCGAGGATCGACGCGATGTTCACGATGCTGCCGCCGTCTTTCATCGCGCGCGCGGCCGCCTGAGCCACCGTGAAAAGGCCCGTCAGATTGGTGTCGATCACCTTCTGGAAATTGGCGAGTTCCATCTCCAGTGCCGGGCCTTCACCTGCGATCCCGGCGTTGTTCACAACGATGTCGAACGCCGCGCCATCAAACACCCGGCTGACCGATGCGGGGTCCGTGACATCCAGTTCCGCGGCAGATGCCCCCGGCAGCTTGGCGGCTTCCGCTTCGACGCGGTCCATTCGTCGCGCGGCCAAAGTCACCTCGGCCCCTGCCGCCGCCAGAACACCGCCAAAATGCAGCCCCAGTCCGCCAGAAGCGCCAGTCACCAGCGCACGTTTTCCCCTGACCGACAGCTCCATCACGCAAGCTCCCTGCGCTTCCTCTCGGCATCATCCCACGCCGTCAGCGCCTGGTAGTCGGGTACGAAACCAAGACCCTTTTGCGCATCCGAAGAAACGACCTGCTGCGAGGTTACCACGTCGATCACCGCTGGCGCGTTCTCCAGCCCC
Organism: Silicimonas sp.; assembly: GCA_022340315.1. Classification (GTDB taxonomy): domain Bacteria; phylum Pseudomonadota; class Alphaproteobacteria; order Rhodobacterales; family Rhodobacteraceae; genus JAJDOD01. The sequence goes on from JAJDOD010000162.1 coordinate 12,182, forward strand.
CGACGGATGGCATCGACAAGTTTGGATGGATCCTCGACCCGTTCGCCGTGCGCACCAAGCGCCCGAGCCATCGCCGCATAGTCCGAATGCCGAAGCGTCGTTCCGATGACCCGGCCGCCGTAGTTGAACTCCTGGTCGTATCGCTCGATATTCCAGGCCGCGTTGTTCGAGATGATGAAGACCGCCTTCGCGCCGTGCCGCACCGCGCTGTCGATTTCCATCGCGTTGATGCCGAAGGCACCGTCGCCGTTGATCGAGAAAACCTGCCGCCCCGGATAGGCCAGTGCGGCCGCCACCGCGAAAGGCACGCCCACGCCAAGGCACCCGAACGCGCCGGCGTCCATATAGGTACTGGCGTCAAGTCCAACTCGCGCAAAACTCAAAAGGTCGCCGCCGTCGGCGATGGCGATGTGATCCGGCTCGGCCAATTCCTTCAGCGCGGAGAAGATCGCCATCGGATGCACCTTACCGTCCGGCCCGGTTGTCGGGGCCGGCGAGGTCTCACCCTTCGCGATCCGCTCGCGGTGCTTGCCGCGCATCGCGTTGAGCCAGTCCACGTCGCGCTCTCCTGCAGTGTTGCCGAGCGCACCGGTGATCGCCTCAAGCGCCAGGTCGACCGGCGCAAGGATTTCCGGCTTGCCGCGGCGGTTGTCGGTCAATTCTCCGGGATTGTCCGCGATCCGCATGAAGCACGCTCCGGGAAAGACCGCGGGAGACCCAAATCCAACCTGGTAGTCGAGCTTGCGTCCCAGCGTGACAACGAGATCCGCCCCGGACATTGCCGCCGCGCGGACCGCGGCCACGACCGAGGGGTGATCGCCCGGCACTAGGCCGCGGCTCTCCTGCGTGTCCAGGTAAAGCGCGTCAGCCGCATCGAGAAACGCCACCAACGCCTTGCCAGCGGCACGCGCCCCGCGCCCCGATATTACCAGAGGACGCCTCGCCCGGCGTAAGGCTTCGACCGCCTCGGCGACCCGAGAAGGGTCCGGCAGAACCCGCCTCGCCGGCTTGGCGGCAATCCAGTCGTCCGGGACCAGAGACGCGCCGACACGCGTGCGCAAAACGTCGGTCGGCACCTCGATGTATGCCGGGCCTGGCTCTCCTCGATCTCCCGTAGCGGCGGCGATCGCCTCGTCCAGTTCACGGATTGCCTGTTCCGGTACCCGCGCCGTCCGTGAATATCGTGTGACCGGCGCCATGATCTCGACATGCGGGATATCCTGAAGCGGTCCCATGTTGGCCTGCGGTCGGGAGGTGCACCCTCCGATCAGAAGCACCGGTATGCGCGCCAGTGATGCGTTTGCCATGCCGGTCACGCAGTTTGTCACGCCCGGCCCGGCGGTCACCATCGCGACGCCCAGCATTCCCGTCAGCTCGGCATGGGCATGGGCCATGTGTACGGCCGCGCCCTCGTCACGCACGTCGATGATCCGGATCCCGAGCTTGCCAAGATGGTCCCAGATCGGCTGGATATGACCGCCCTGAAGGCCAAAAACCCGGTCCACGCCCCGCGCCTTGAGAACATGGGCAATCCAGGCCGCGACGCTCTCCGTCTCTCGGTTAAGGTCCTGAACATCACTCATTTCATATCTCCCAACATGTCTCTCAGCACGCGATGCAGAATCTTCCCGGTCGTGTTTCGCGGCATTTCGTCAGCCGCCAGGAACTGGATACTTCGCGGTCTTTTGTACCCCGCCAGTCTTTCCTTCGACCACTCGATCAGCGCTTCGGCTGTCAGATCCTGTTCACCGTGCAGGACTACTGCGGCCACGACACGCTCACCCCACTTCTCATCCGGTACGCCAACGACGGCGACATCCTTCACCTTCGGGTGCTGTCCGAGTACCGCTTCGACCTCGGTCGGATAGACATTTTCTCCACCCGAGATGATCATGTTTTTCTTCCGGTCGATCAGCTTGATGAACCCGAACTCGTCGCGCAGCGCCATGTCACCAACCGAAAGGTAGGGCCCCCGGAAGGCCTCGGCTGTCTTCTCTGGAAGATTCCAATAGCCCTCGAAGCAATAGGGCCCGCACGAGTAGAGTTCGCCCACTTCTCCGTCCGGAACCTCGTTTCCGTCATCGTCTAGAAGAATGATCGGCGCCGAGCCGACGACTTCGCGCCCAACGGTGCCAAGATGATCGAACTGTTCGTCGGGATGTAGCATCGTCGCCCAACCCTGCTCGGTCGAGCCGTACAGCTCGAACAGACCCGAATTCGGGAACATCTCCATGATCGCCCGCTTGGTCTCGACGCGGGCAGGGGCCGACGAAACCATCAGTTTCTCAACCCGCCCGAACCCGGCTGCCCCGCGTTCGTGGTCGGGTACGTCGTGCAGCATCATGTAGTGGGTTGGCACCAGGGACGTGAATGTGATCCCCTTTTCGCCCATCGTCCTCAGGCACAATCCGGCATCGAAGCTCGCCCTGGAAAATACCGTCGTGCAAGCTCCGATATAGAGGAACGAAGTGAAGAAATTCAGCGAGTTCGCGTGGCACATCGGCATGACGAGAAGAGCGTCGTCCTTTCGTGCCAGCCCAAGCTCGACCTCTGTCATGAGTGCCAGCATCGCCATGCCCCGATGGCTTCTGATCGCACCCTTGGGGTTGCCGGTCGTGCCAGAGGTATACATCAGGCACCATGTGTCGTCGGGCGCCACCTTGATTCCGGGCTCACCGGCGGAAGCGGCGCCGATCATCTTCTCGTACCCCACCCAACCCTCATGCGCGCCACCGATGACGATGCGGTTCTTCACCTTAACCGTGGCCGCGATTTCCAGGAGCGCTTCTTCGGCTATCAGCACGGAAATCGAGCAGTCATCGCAAATGAACGCCGCTTCGGAGGCCGTAAGCCGGAAATTCACCGGCACCGCCACGAGCCCGGCCTTGGCGACGGCAGCATAAATCTCGCACCATTCGACCCTGTTGAACGCCAGAATGGCCACGCGGTCGCCTTTTTCGAGGCCAAGCGACAGCAGCCCGTTTGCCAGCCGGCATGCGCGGGCATTCCATTCGGCGAACGTCATTTCCCTTTCAAGATCGCGCGCTCCCAGGCGTTCCGGCTGCGTACGCGCATGCGCTGCCAACATTTCTCCCGATGTGAGAAGCGCGCTCACTCCCGACCCTCCAGCGCCCTGTAGAGTTTCGTGGCCGCAGTCAGATCGTGCTCGACCATGAGAGCCTCTGCACGGGCGCTATCACCTGCCGCGATGGCCTCCACGATCCCGGCATGCTGCCGCCATGTCTCGCCCGGCAGGTTCTCGCGCCTCAGGACCTCGCCCATTGCACGGCGCAGGAAGCGCCAGTGCGGTTCGGCTGTCCGGGCGAGCAGGGGGTTGCCCGATACCTCGTAGACCAGATCGTGCAGGGCCACGTCCTGTCGTACCTGCTCGGCCACATCGCGTTTCTCGACCGCGGTTTCGCCCGCGTTCAGAATGGTGCGGGCACGTTGTGCAAACACCTTCGCCACCTCAGAGGCTTCGCGGCACCTGGTCGCCGCCATCCGAGCCGCCAAACCGTCGAGTGCGGCGCGCACCCCGTAGTGATGACGCATCAGATTGCGGTCAAGCGGTGTTACCGAAAGCCCGCGCTTGCCAGTGTCCTCAACCATTCCGTCCGCTTTCAGAAGCGCCATTGCCTGTTGCACTGGCTGGCGCGACACCCCCAGCCGCAACGCGAGTTGCTCCTGGACCAGGTGGGACCCCGAGGGAAGGTTGCCATTGCAGATCTCGTCCGCGATCGCCTCATAGACCTGTTCTGTCAGGCTGGGTTGAACTTTGATGGCTTTCATCTGCTTTACTGAATTCTGAATTCAGAACTCAGTAAAGCAGATCGGAGGTTCTGTCAATCTTGCCCGTTTGCTCGAGGCCATTTCCTCAATCCAGTTGCAGGTGAGCGAAATCTCGATTGAAGCGCATGCGAAGCTGGCCGGCGCTCAACACTCTTGCTTCAGCTTCATCCTGCCGCGGCTGACACGGCTTTTGATCGTGCCCGATTGACAGTTTTCGATCCTCGCTGCTTCGTCCACCGAGTGACCTTGAACGCCGACAAGCACGATGGCCCTGGCCTGCGGCCCCGGTAACCGAGCCAAATGTCTGCTAACTTCTTTCAACTCGACCCAACGTTCCTGCATGTCTCCGGACGTCCGAAGTAGGGTGTTTGCCATGATATCGGTCAATTCCGTCTCGCGCGTGCCGCGGCGCATCTTGCTTCGGAATACGTTCTTCAGGATGGTGAAAAGCCATGCTCGCTGGTTTGTTCCTTCGATGAATTTCTTTCTGTGCTCCAGCGCCCGGATGACCGTTTCCTGCACCATGTCGTCCGCAACATCCGGGTCGCGCGCCATGTGGCAGGCATAGGCCGTGAGGTTGGGCCTGTGCACGATCAGGCCTTGCTCGAAAGAATCGTACGACCGGCAATCGCCATTGCTCCTGCCCGCACCAGCGGCAGATCTGCCTCTATCTAGCATCGGTAAACTCCAAAAAATCGCAATCCGCCTGCGGCGATCCGATGAAGGTCCCGTGAGCCGTGCGACCACCCAAGCTTTTCATCTTCGCGAGGTGCTGTCCTTTAACTTTGACACATCACAAGGGCACCGAATGGAACGAATTGGCCACTCGGGCGTTCACAATGGCCTACAGCGGCAGTCGTGGCATTCTCACGGCTCGGGCTTTGAACGCGACTTTTCAGGGGAGGTGCGTATGGACCATGATTACCAGGCAAATCCGCAAGACCGCGCGTCTGTCTTCGGAATAGCGGCACTCACGCTCGTTGAAGCGATCCTGTTGACTTTGCAGGCGAACGGCATGCTGACGACCGACGAGGTCGACGAGGCTTTCGATGCGGCAATATCCGCCCATCGCAACCAGCCCGAAGCCCATTCGGCACAGGAAAACGAGATGGCCGCGGTCATCCTGTCAAAGCTGCGCGTCGAGGGCAATTCGGTGAGGCTGGACCTGTGAGAGGGAGAATGGTCTACTGAGGTAAGGTCGTGCAAAGATGCCTTTTACCATCTTCATTCTTCCGAGGTCGGCGTGGATCTTCAAGATAAGGCGGGGCTTGCTGCCGTGACTGAAGTGCTTCTCAGAAAGATCTCCGGTTTCCTGGAGGTCGACGACGAGATCAAATCGACCATTGCCGGGATTTGCGACGATCACCAGGAATTCCGAGCCGGTACCGTTCTCGTGCCGCAGGGTGGCCACTACGGAGACGTCCTTCTGCTTGAAAGCGGCTGGGTACTTCGCGCGCGTCATATGGAAAACGGGGCGCGTCAGATTGTGAATGTCGTCCTGCCGGGCGATTTCGTGGCCATGAATGCCCTGCTTTTCGCAACCTCTGATTTCGAGCTTTCTTGCAAGACCGATATCACCGCCTTCCGTCTTCCCAGCAACAGGCTCGGTACGGCGCTCATGAGAAACGCCATTCTTTCCGCAGCGTTGTTCTGGGTCAACGCGCACGAGGAAAGCCTGCTGGCCGAACGTATCGTCTCGCTTGGCCGAAGATCGGCGCGGGAACGCGCGACGCATGTTCTCTGCGAACTGATATCACGCCTGGAAATCACCGGGATCTCGAACATCGAGCAACTCGTCATTCCGATGTCGCAGGAAGAGTTCTCGGACATTCTCGGGATCTCGGTCGTCCACATGAACAAGACGCTTCGAGCTCTCGAGCAGGACGGCATCCTGTCATTTCGCAATTCACTGCTCCGGGTGCTCGACAAGAAACGTCTCGAAACCGAGGCGGGTTTCAACGACGGTTACATCCATTTCACAAGACGCGAAGATCAGAATGCATGGCGCCCGACCAGGTTGATCGACGCCCGATAGTGCGAATTGCCGTGTGAAAATACTCTCCCATTGATTCAATCAAACGTTTGATTAATATTGGCGACATGAACGACTCAGGTACCAATTCCGACACGCGTGCCGGGCTGATTGAGGCGGGGCTGGAACTTTTTGGCCACAAGGGCTTCGACGGAACCTCGACGCGGGAACTCGCCGCGCGGGCCGGAACCAACGTCGCCTCGATTTCCTACCATTTCGGAAGCAAGGCAGGCCTTCGCGAGGCCTGCGCCCTGGCGGTCACGGACCGTATGAGCCGGGCGCTCGACGGCGCTCTGGCAACGCCCGACACCGAGGAAGCGGCGCTTGGGCTGATTGAAAAGCTGGTGCGTGCCCTCGTTGATCTGATCGTCGGATCACCCGAGGCCGCGAACATGGTGGCCTTCATGCTGCGCGAGATCACCGAACCGGGCGACGTGGCCGAGATGGTCTATCGCAGCTTTGTCGAGCCGCGCCACAAGGCACTTTGCGGGCTTTGGGCAATGGCAACCGGTCGCTCGCCTGACGATGCCGAAGTGAAACTCGCCGTCTTCGCGCTGGTGGGGCAGGTGCTCTACTTCCGGATTGCCTCACCCTTCGTCATCCGGCGGCTGTCTTGGGGTGAAATTGGGCAGGATGAGACCCGTCAGATCGCTGATCTGGTCATCGACAATCTGCGCAACAGCATGGAAAGGCAAAAGAAATGAGCTTTCTTTGCGCTCTTCCCCTCGCAAGCTCTCTGCTTGCCGCCTGCACACCTCCGGCGCCCTTCGCGACAGGTTATGTCGAGGGTGAATTCGTTCTTGTTGCACCCGTTGCGGTCGCCCAAATCAGGCATGTTGCCGTGTCGCGCGGTGACCGGATCGAGAAGGGCGGCCTGCTGGTCGAGATGGAGCGGCGGGATACCGAGATTGCCATCGCCGAGGCGACCGCCGGCCTCGCCCAGGCCAGAGCCCATCTTGCCGACCTGAAGGAAGGAAAGCGGGCCGAGGAGATCGAGGTGATCGAGGCCAACCTGGCCTCGGCCGGTGCCCAGGCGAGCGAGGCGACGCGGATACGCGAGCGCATCAGCAGCCTGACCGAGCGGGGCGCGGCAACGACGTCGCAACAGGAAGATGCCATCACTGCCGAGCAGGTTGCGCTGGCGCGCGTCAGGCAGATCGAAGCCGAGCTGGCCGTGGCGCGTCTTCCGGCGCGTCCCGAGGCCATTTCCCAGGCCGAGGCCGCCGTCAGGGCCGCCGAAGCCGCCTTGTCGCGCGCCAACTGGAACCACGAGCAACGGACGCTCACGCTGGCAGAATCGGTCATAGTCTATGACCTTATCCGCGGGGAAGGTGAGATCGCCGGACCGAACGCACCGATCCTGTCGGTGCTTGGCGAGGGCGCTGTCAAGCTCAGGCTCTACGTACCCGAAACGTCGATCTCGCGGCTCGCGGTCGGTGACCTTCTCGACGTGTCTTGTGACGGCTGCGCCGACGGCCTCTCCGCTCGCGTGACCTATATCGCGGACGGCCCCGAGTTCACGCCACCGGTCATATACTCGCTCGAGAACCGGCAAAAACTGGTCTACCTGGTCGAGGCCCGGCCGGAGAGCGGCGGCGCGCTCAAGCCCGGACAGATCGTGGACGTTGCTCTGCCCGACGCGGAATGATGAGTGGCCCGGCGATCTCTGTCCGGAATCTGACCAAGAGCTTCGGCGGAAAGACCGTTGTCGATGCGGTGTCGATGGAGGTGGCTCGCGGCGAGATCATGGGCTTTCTCGGCCCCAACGGCTCGGGCAAGACCACCACCATCCGGCTGATGTGCGGGCTTTTGGAACCCGACAAGGGCAGCGGGCGTGTCCTGGGCTTCGACATCCGGAACGAGCGGCGCAACATCAAGCGCAAGGTGGGTTACATGACCCAGCGGTTTTCTTTCTACGAGGACCTGACGATCGAGGAAAACCTGCGGTTTGTGGCGGGTCTCTACCAGCTTCCGAACGCAAGTCGGGCCGTGGCCGACACGCTTGCAGACCTGGGTCTGACAACGCGGCGAAAGCAACTTGCCGGTTCGCTCTCGGGCGGCTGGAAGCAGCGCCTGGCACTGGCGGCTTGCATCATGCACCGCCCCGACCTCTTGATCCTCGACGAGCCGACGGCAGGCGTCGACCCCAAGGCGCGGCGCGAATTCTGGGACGAGATCCACGCCCGCGCGCAGGATGGACTGACGGTTTTGGTCTCGACCCATTACATGGACGAGGCCGAGCGCTGCCATCGCATCGGTTATATCTCCTACGGCAAACTGGTCGCTTTCGGAACGGTTGACGAGGTCGTACGCAATGCCGCGCTGACGACCCTGGTGATCTCGGGCGGCGATCTCGCCGGTGCCGGGCGGCTTCTGGGTAAAGCGCCGGGAATCGACCAGGTCGCCCCGTTCGGCACCACGCTTCACGTAGTCGGTAGCGATGCCGAGGCCTTGCGGGCATCGGTCCGCGACGTTGCGGAGAAAACCGGCGTTCAGGTCGCCCCGGCCGAGACCAGCCTTGAAGACGTCTTCATCCAACTCATGTCGGTATCCCGGGACAACATGCAATGAGCAGGTTCTTTTCACTCACGAGACTGCGCGCACTGTTGTCGAAGGAGGCGATACAGATGCGCCGAGACCGCCTGACTTTCGCAATGATGCTCGGGATACCGCTTCTGCAACTCATGCTCTTCGGTTTCGCCATCAACACCGATCCAAAGGAACTTCCGGCCGCTCTCGTGGCGCCGACGCAAGACAGGTTCACGCGCGCAATGGTCTCGGCGCTTGAACTGACGGGCTATTACCGCTTCATCGCCCCATCGGCGACGGCGGCTGAAGCTGAGAAGATGATCGCGCGCGGCGACGTCGCCTTCGTTGTCACCGTGCCTTCGGATTTTGGTCGGCGGATCGAACGTAACGACAATGCAAAGCTGTTGATCGAGGCCGATGCCACCGATCCGTCTGTCGCCTCGGGAGCTATCTCGACGCTGGGCACGGTGGCCGCCAGCGCGCTGAGCCGGGAAGCCGGTCTGGATGCGGCAAGTAGCGAGGCGGTGGTGGGCCCGGAGATCATCGTTCACAGGCGCTACAATCCCGAGGGCATCACGCAGTATAATATCGTCCCCGGTCTGCTCGGCGTCATCCTTCAACTGACGATGGTCATGATGACGGCAATGGCCCTGACCCGAGAGATCGAGCGCGGCACGATGGAGAACCTGCTTTCAATGCCCGCCACGCCGCTCGAGATCATGCTGGGCAAGGTCGTGCCCTATCTCGTGGTGGGAGCTGTCCAGGTGGCCGTGGTGCTAGCCGCGTCAAAGCTGATCTTCGGCATCCCGTTCGTCGGGAGCCTGCCGCTTCTGCTTGGCGGCGTTTTCGTCTTCGTATTTGCGCTGGTCATTCTCGGCTATCTCATTTCGACGGTCGCCCGAACCCAGATGCAGGCGATGCAGCTTACGTTCTTCTTCTTTCTGCCGTCGCTGCTTCTCTCTGGCTTCATGTTCCCATACAGGGGGATGCCAGGCTGGGCACAGGCCCTTGGCGAGATGCTCCCCTTGACGCACTTCCTGCGCCTAATCCGGTCGGTCATGCTGAAAGGGGCCGACCTTCAGACGGTCGTTTGGTCGTTCGGCGCGCTCATCAGCTTTGCCGTGGGATTGGCGACGTTGTCGCTGCTGAGGTTTCGAAGAACCCTGGACTGATCGGGTCATTCCGGGTCCGGCATGGTCTCGAGGCCGAGCTGCTCACCGAACGCGGCAATCACGTCCTTGGCGACTGTTGGCAGCACATCGCCCGCCCGTGTGAGTATTGTCGTGGTCCGCTCGCGCGCGATGGGCGTGTCCAGCAACACGACCTGATCGGCATGGTCCAGCAGAAGCATCCGCCGCGATGAGATCGCGAGCAAATCGGTTTGCGCCACGATGTCGAGGGTC
>JAJDOD010000199.1 GCA_022340315.1 Silicimonas sp.
ACTCGAGGCCGAAGCCGCGAAAGTACCCAACGGACTTGGCCGCTTCTGGCGGATCGAGGCGCCCGGCGGCGCGATCTCGCACCTTTGGGGCACCTATCACGTCTCGGCTCCGGCCATTCTCGATCTGCCCGAGATCGTCGGGGACCGCATCGCCGAGGCCGAGATCGTCGCCGTCGAAATAGACTACACGTTCCCCGACCGCGACGCCTACCTGATGCAGCACGACAATCCCGGCCGCTACCGTGAGGCGGGCGACGCATTCGCGATGGATGACGGCCTTGATCTCACGTATCTCGGCGGCAAGGTGGAGGGCTGGGTCTATGACCGCCTGAACGGCTATGGCACCACCGAAGACGCCCTGTACGTTCTGACATACCAGGGACTGGCCGAACTCCTTCTCGGCGACCCTTGCGAAGACTACAATTCCGGCGTCATCCCCGCCCAGGACGACTTCATCCAGACCTTGGGCCGGATCGGCCGGGCCGACATCCTCAGCCTCGAGACCCCCGACGATTTCTTCTCCGACCTCGCCGCGGACGAGGCGACGGCAAAGGCCATCGTTGCCGTTTACGCCAGCTACCTCGAACCGCCCAGTGGCAGCGCGGCCCGCGCTGCCGCCTTCCAACTCTACCTCGAAGGCCGCCTTGGCCTCCTCGCCTCCTGGGACGCGGCGTTCGTTGCAAGCGTGCTGGGCCCCTATGGCGCCGAGGCGCTCGAACGGACCGACGCCTACCTCATCGAGTTCCGAAACCGCCGGTTCCTGGACCGCCTCGCCGAACCGCTCGCCTCGGGGGGCGTCTTTATCGCCGTCGGGGCGGCGCATCTGCCGGGTGCGAACGGCCTGGTTAACCTTCTTGAAGACATGGGCCATAAGCTAACCCGAGTTCCGCTTCCCGGAGAAATCCAGTGAGCGCCCCGAACCAGTTGCAAAACCTGATCGACCTGATGGCCCGTCTCCCCGGCCTCGGCCCGCGATCCGCGCGCCGCGCCGTGCTGCACCTGGTGAAAAAACGCGCACTGGTGCTGCTGCCGCTCGCCGAGGCAATGCGTCAAGTTGCTGAAACTGCAAGAGAATGCCTGAACTGCGGCAACATCGGCACCACCGACCTATGCGAGATCTGCGAAAGCGGGAAGCGCGCGAATGGCGAGCTTTGCATCGTCGAAGACGTCGCCGATCTCTGGGCGATGGAGCGCGCAGCCGTGTTCCGGGGGCGCTATCACGTCCTCGGCGGCACGCTCTCGGCGCTCGACGCCATCGGGCCGGAGGAACTGCGCATCCCCAAGCTGATCGACCGCGTCGCGACCGAGCAGATCACGGAAGTCATCCTCGCGCTCAACGCCACCGTCGATGGCCAGACGACCGCGCATTACATCGCCGACCAGCTGGAAGGCCGGGTGAAAGTCACGTCGCTCGCCCAGGGGGTGCCCATCGGCGGCGAACTCGACTATCTCGATGACGGGACAATCAGCGCAGCGCTCAAAGCGCGCAAATCGGTGTGAGCTTTCTCGGCGCCAAGCTGGCCATCCTCACCGGCGACTCCATAGTCCTCATCCTGCGCGACGACGACCCTGCCATCCCCTGGCCCAACCACTGGGACCTGCCCGGCGGCGGGCGCGAGGACGGCGAGACGCCGGAAGCCTGCGTCCTGCGCGAACTGAGGGAGGAACTCGGCCTCGCCTACACCCCGCAGGACCTGCTTTGGAAGATGCCTTCACCAGCCGAGGGCGGCACGGTCTGGTTTTTTGTCAGCGAAAAACCCGCCTTCGATCCCGGCCAGGTCACCTTCGGAAACGAAGGTCAGCTCTGGCGCCTCGCGCCGCTGGACTGGTTCATGACCAAGGCCAGAACCCTCCCCCGTCACCGCGAAAGGCTGGCGTGCTATCTGGAAACCCGCCCGCGAATTATCGGCCCGCAAATATCCCGGGGGTGAATGGACCGAAGGTCCAGAGGGGGCCGCGCCCCCTCCCGGCGCGACGGCAAAGCCGGCGCAAGACCTACCGTTCGTCCTCGTCCTCGTCGTCGTCGCTGTCCGGCAGGTTGAAGAACGTGTCGGCGTCGAACTCTTTTTCCTTCTCGTCCTCGTCGTCGTTGCTGTCGCCCAACGTGAACGTTTCAAGCCCGGAAATCGCCGTCGGCATCTTCGGTTCGGGATCACCCTCCAGCGATTGCTCGGTCGAGACCAGCTTGCGCCGCTCCTCGTCCGACATCACAACGCCGTCTCGGGCCTTCTTCGCCGCGGCTTTCTGTACCGCCGCATCCAGCTCCGACTGCTTGCAGAGGCCAAGCGCCACCGGGTCGATTGGCTGAATATTCGAGATATTCCAGTGCGTCCGCTCGCGGATCGACTGGATCGTTGGTTTCGTGGTGCCCACCAGCTTCGAGATCTGCGCGTCCGAAAGTTCGGGATGGAACTTCACCAGCCAGAGGATCGAGGCCGGGCGGTCCTGCCGCTTGGAGAGCGGCGTATAGCGCGGCCCGCGGCGCTTCTCCTCGCCCACGGCTGCGGCATTGAACTTGAGCTTCAGCTTGTGCTGCGAGTCTTTCTCCGCCGCGTCGATCTCTTCCTGCACCAACTGGTTATTGGCGATCGGGTCGAAACCCTTCACGCCTGTCGCCACGTCGCCATCCGCGATGCCCTGCACCTCAAGCTCGTGCAGGCCGCAGAAATCGGCGATCTGCTTGAAGCTGATCGTGGTGTTGTCGACCAGCCAGACGGCGGTTGCTTTGGCCATGATCGGTTTGTTCATCTGATGTCTCCTGACAAATCTATCCCGGCGCCGGAAAACGGCTGGTCCCAGTGGACCCATCCTCGAATTTCGGGGAATTGGCAGCTATATAATCGCCAAAGAGCCGGGAGGGAAGAGTGAATGCGGACCCTGATCGCATTGTTACTGGGCACAGGGGCTGCTCTCGCCGACGGCGAGCAGGCCGGCGACTTCGACTACTACGTGCTCGCGCTCTCCTGGTCACCGACCTGGTGCGCCCTTGAGGGCGACCGCCGCGGATCGCCGCAATGCGATGCGCATGCAGACTTCGGCTGGGTGCTTCACGGTCTCTGGCCGCAATACGAACAGGGCTGGCCCAGCTACTGTTCCACGACCGCGCGCAACCCCACGCGCGCAGAAACGGGCGGCGAGGCCGATCTGTTTGGCTCGCCAGGCAATGCCTGGCACCAATGGAACAAGCATGGCCGATGCTCCGGCCTGACCGCGTCCGAATACTACCGACTGGCCCGCGAGGCTTATGGCCGCATCGCAAAGCCGGATGTCTTCCGCAGGCTCAATACGTCAGTCAGACTTCCCGCCAGCGTCGTCGAGGAGGCATTTCTGGGGGAGAATCAAACTCTTTCCCCTGACCAGATCACGATCACCTGCAAATCGGGCCGAATACAGGAAGCCCGTATCTGCCTGACCCGCGGGCTCGAGCCCCGCCGCTGTGGCGCCGATACCGTCCGCGACTGCCAGGCCAGAGATGCACTGCTAGACCCGATCCGCTAGACCGTTTGGGCCATGAGGCCGATGAACCATAGATGCGCGCCGGTCACGGCAAGCACCCAGAAGCCGACGATCGCGGTCCATATCAGCTTCGGCCGCATCTCGTTGCGGGCGATGAGTACGACGAGCGTCAGCAGGAAAGCCGGCACAAGCACCAGCGTTGCCAGCAGATAATACTGATTGAAGATCGACAATGGGTCACGGCGCATCATCAGAATGATCGTCCCCACCAGACCGGCGGGATAACCGACCGCGATCAGGGCCAGCAGGGCTTTCATTCGTCCCCGACCTGCAGCACGATCTTGCCGATGTGGTCCGCATCCAGCGCACGATGCGCCTCTGCCACGTCAGCCAGCGCGAAACGTTCGGCCATGACAGGAGCGACCCGCCCCGCCTCCAGAAGCGGCCAGACCTGCGACCTGAGTTCCTCGGCGATCCGCGCCTTCGCCAGCACCGATTGCGGGCGCAGAGTCGAGCCGGTGACGGTTAACCGCCGCGCCATGATCTCGGCGAAGCTCACCTCGGCCTCCCGTCCGCCCAGCGAGGCGATAAGAACAAGCCGCCCCTCGGTCTTCAGGGCCTTCAGGTCGCGCGGAATGTAATGGCCGCCCACCATGTCCAGGATCAGGTCGGCGCCCCCGGCCTCCTGCATCACGGCAACGAAATCCTCGCTCCGATAATTTATCCCGCGCTCGGCGCCAAGCTCTTCGCAGAAGCGCGCCTTCTCATCCGTCCCCGCCGTCGCGAAGACCCGCGCTCCGAAGGCGCGCGCAAGCTGGATCGCGGTCGTTCCGATTCCGCTGGTGCCGCCGTGAACCAGAAAGGTCTCCCCTGCTCGCAATCTTCCGCGCTGAAACACATTGGTCCAGACGGTGAAATAGGTCTCGGGAAGGCACGCCGCCTGGTCGAGGGTCATGCCCTTCGGGATAGGCAGGCAATGCGCGGCAGGCGTAACCACCTGTTCGGCATAGCCGCCGCCGGGCAGCAACGCACAAACCATGTCGCCCGACGTCCAGCCCGTCACGCCCGGTCCCACGGTGTCGATCACCCCCGAGGCCTCCAGCCCCGGCAGGTCCGACGCACCTGGTGGAGGGTCATAGGTGCCGCTTCTCTGAGCCACGTCCGGCCGGTTGACACCGGCAAAGGCCACGCGGAGCCGCACCTCGCCATACCCCGGCACCGGCGCGTCCCGCTCGGTCAGCCGCAACACCTCGGGCCCACCGGGCTCGGAAATCTCGATTGCCTTCACGTCAGACCTGCGCTCCCGGAACGTCGCCCCGTGGCTGCGGCGCACGCATCTTCTCCATGACCGCATCCTGCATCCGCATGAACGGCCTGGTCAGGGGGTTTTCGCGCATCTGACCCTTCAACTTCTCGAACTGCATGACGTTCTCGATCCGGCGGTCGATGAATGCCTGGGTATCCGCATGTCCGACGCTGCTATCCCCCAGCCAGTAAAGTACCGTCGAGGCCCAGATGCCGGACAGTATCGCGCGCTTCGAGTACCAGTTCCCGTCCCGGCTTTCATCGCCGAGTGCGGTCCAGACATGGTCGGCGGTCTCCCAGACCAGCTTGCCCCCCTCGCCGGCATGGGTCGGCAGCGAGAACAGCGTCGAGGCCCGCCGCACCGCCTCGCGATCCTCCATCGCATCGAGCCGGAACTTGAGCGCGGTCGCAACCTTGTCGCGGAATTTCATGCCTGTCAGATCGGTTTCCGCCAGCCGATCGAGCATCGCCCGGTCGCCGCGCCGATGATAGGCGACGGCAAGATCGAGCGCGCCGCGAGGCGCCAGTGCACGCGCCTCGGCTTCGTCGATCCCGGAATCCTGGCATGCCGCTCGAAAGCTCGCCTCGGACCAGCCGTCGAAGGCAACATGCGGCAATGCGGCGTCGAGAAGCGCATCGAGTGACATCCAAAAAACTCCTTGTTTCAGGCAGTAGACAAGCCAGGGCGCCTTTGCTATACGCCCACTTCCTGCAATTTTTGCAATTCTAACCTAGAAAGGTGGTGACAACCACATGCAGGTCAGTGTTCGCGACAACAATGTCGATCAGGCGCTTCGTGCCCTGAAAAAGAAGCTTCAGCGTGAGGGCGTCTTCCGCGAAATGAAGCTTCGGCAGCATTTCGAGAAGCCCAGCGAAAAGCGCGCACGCGAGAAGGCCGAGGCCATCCGCCGCGCCCGCAAGCTTGCCCGTAAAAAGGCTCAGCGCGAGGGGCTGCTCTAAGCACCTGGTTACACTGGGGCGGTTCGCCGCCCATCCCGACGACCCCCGCGGCACCTGCCCGGGGGTTTGTCTTTTCAGGCAGCCTGCACGATCCGCCGGGCCGCCGCATAGCCAAGCGCTGCTCTTTCGTTAATCGTCCCCCGATCCGCCCGAAGACGCGCCGCGGCGGCCCTGGCCCTTGCCTCGCTCAACTCTCTTGCCTTGCGGACCAACTCGGCCTTTCGAGCAGCAAGCCGCTCCCGCCGTTCTGCCTCCGCCTTGCGGCGGGCCGTATCCCGGAACGCCCTGACTACGGCCTCGGCAGCGCGCGCCTGGGCGGTGCGCGCAGGCAAAGACGGCACATGCCCCTGAAGCGCATCGAACGCCGCATTGACCTCGGCCAGGTCCGCATTTGCCCGCACCTTGTCGCACGCGCGGTCAGGATGAAGCGCGCGCACCTTTGCGCGCCAGGCGATGCGAATGGTGGTCATGTCGTCGGCGGGCGAGACGCCAAGGATGGCAAACGGGGATCGTGGTCTGGTCATCGCAATTTCTCTCAAACTTTATGAAATTGTGATATTCCACGCGCCACCGCGCGAACAACTGATTTGCAAATAGAGGGTTAACGGCGCGGCACCGCCAGAATCAGTTCCGCGTACTATCCACCAGCCGCGTAGCAGCCTATCCCGCTGCCCGGATATACTCCGGGTCGCCGTGGATCAGCGCCAGTGCCATCGCTCCTTCGAGGACCAGCCAGATCTCGCGCGAAAGCGCATCCGGACAGTCAACGCCGAGGGCCTTCAACCGCTTTGCAAGGAGCTCCTCCAGCGATGCCTTGTGCCGTGCGGCGAACCGCATCGCGGGATGTCCCGGCAGATCGCCCAGTTCCATCGCCAGCCGCGTGATGCCGGGGCCGGTCTAGCCATCCTGGTCGGCCCAGCGATGAAGATCGTCGAAAATGCCCGCGACAAGCTCCGGCGCACTGGCTGCCGGTCGATCGACGGAACGGGCAAGCGTGCCAGCCGACAAGTCCCCCTGCTTTTCGAGCATGGCCTCGAGAAGCGTGTCCTTGCTGTCGAAGTGATGATAGCGTGTCCGCTTCGTCACACCGGCCACGGCGGCGATATAGGTCATCCACACTCGCGAATACCCGTGCCTGAAAAAGGCAACATGCGCCGCTCTCAGGATAGCAGCGCGTGTCTCGGTGGCTGGGCGGCGCATGGGGACTGCGGGAAAGTAGACTCACGAGTGAATGTACTCGCGACGCGTTCGGACCAACTGTGGAACAAGTTCCTCAGTGGTCTTGACCCCTGAAACTGGCCCGAACCGAACGCGAAATTTTGGGTACATTTCTGGCAACAGAGGAGTGTACCGATGCCGAAGAAACGATTTTCAGACGAGCGGATTGCTTTCGCCTTGAGGCAGGCGGAAGCTGGAACGACGATTGGCGAGATTTGCCGCAAAATGGGGTTGCCGAAGCGACGTTCTATCGCTGGAAGAAGGTCTATGCCGGTATGGGCGTGTCTGAGATCCGTCGGCTGAAGCAGTACTTTGTCTCGGAGTCATCGGCATACCGTATCCTCAAGGCCGCCGATCTGATCACCGCTCCGGCGCATGTGGTGATCAGGGCCGCCGACGAATTCCATGACAAGACCTCCCGGCCCAACGAACTCTGGCAAACTGACTTCACCTACCTCAAGGTTATCGGTTGGGGCTGGTTCTATCTCAGCACGATCCTCGACGACTACAGCCGCTACATCGTCGCGTGGAAGCTCTGCACGACGATGAAGGCCGAGGACGTCACCGATACGTTGGAACTGGCATTGGA
>JAJDOD010000055.1 GCA_022340315.1 Silicimonas sp.
CCTCGCGATGAAGCCAGTCCGCGAAACCCGCCAGCAACGGGCCAAGCACGACGTACCCCAACCGTTCGGCATCCCGCCCGAACCCGTCGCCGCCAAGCTCGCTGCCGGTATCGTCATAGGCGCGGGTCGCCACCTGCGCGAGGGCCGAACTGGTGGCCGCATCGCCGTCATTCGCCATCTTAGCAATTGCGCCACGCAGGAAGGGCGCCGCCTCCCGCATCCTATCGAGCGACGCCGGCAGGTGCAGTGTGGCAATACCCATCGCACCCGGCACCGCCACGTCGCCCCGGCGATTGTCCCCGATGTGCAGAACGTCCCCCGCGTCAGCCCCGGTCTCTGCCAGAAGCCGCCCGAAAAGAGCGCCTGACCGCTTGGTGACACCGGCTTCCGACGACAGCAAAAGCGCCTCCCAGCCCGTATAGCCGCAAGCCGCCAGCAGCGCCTCGACAGCCTCGCGCGGCAGGTACATGTCCGAGACCAGAACGATCCGCCGCCCGGCCTGCCGCGCGCGCTCAAACATCGCCGCACCCGCAGGACGCCGCCGGACCATGCGCATCTCGGCGGCAATCTCCAGCGCACATAGCCGCGCGACCCGCGGATCATCCTCGCCACACTTCAGAAGCGCCGCGTAAATATCCGAAAGACCCGGATCTTCCCGCCCCCTCTCCGAAACTGACCGCGTCGCCTCCTTCTCGGCGGCAAGCCGGTTCTCGACGAAACCCGACGCGTCCTCTCCGGCGATCCCGGCAACCTCCTCCGCGATCAGGGCAAACACGTCGCGCGGCGAGGCGACGCGCCGCGTGATCAGCGTATCGAAGACATCAAACGACACGACACCGGCGGTCTCGACCGTGACCTCCCCTTGCGCGACCGGCCCCGCCCGGTCCCGCTCGTAAGGGTCGATATCCCGATAGCCCCAGGTAAAGGACAAAGCATGGCGCAACTTGTTTCGCGGGTCGATGAAAGCGGCCGGCCTCGTCTCGGCCACCGCCGCATGGCCGCGCAGCAACGTCGCCCAGAAATGCGAAAAACACGGGGCATGCAGGACGGCCGCGTAACGCTCCTCGCCCTCCAGCGGAAACGGGGGGGGATGGAACCGGTGAACGGCCTTCCCGAAGTACCGCGCCTCCTCCAGCACCGAGGACGAGATCGACGCCACCGACGCGATCCGATCATCCGCCAGAAGGTGATACGTGGGAACCTGCGTCTCGCTCACATTGCCGAACCCGCCAAGGAACGCCCGGACCTCCTCCGCCAGGTGCGGTTGGTGCGGATGCCGCGAGAAGTAGACATGGGGGTGGGACCCGGCGACCGCGGCAAACTGCTCCTGGAAATCCGGCAGGCCGAGGAAGCCATCGCGAACAAGAACCGACTTGTCCCGCGCCGTCTGGCCGACGAAGAGCGCGGCGCCGTCAACCAGCTTCGCCTCAGGCCGCGTCCCGCCCCTGTAATTCTGCACCCTCAGGACATCCGCCTGAGCACGCAAGGCCTCGTCATCAATGGCAAAATCCTGCAATCGCGCGTTCATCTCCGGCACGCTCGCCCGCACGCCGAACAGAATGTCGTCGGCAAACCGCACCGGATGCAGCCAGATATCGACCCAGGGCACCGCCGCCGCCGTCAGCGCAGCCCGCGTCATCGTCGACATCTCGTAGCCGACCACCAGCGTTTCCGCCCCAATGGCCGCCGTAAGCGCGTCCGCATCGACCGCCCCGGCATCGAACCAGCAATGCCGCGCTTTCGCGGCACCCGGACCGGCGGCGGCACCGATCAAGGCCATGCGGTCGAACCCAGGTCCCGGACCCACCCGAACCTCTGCCCCCGGCAAGGCCTCGCGGATCGGCCGTGCAAAGAGATCGGCGAACCAGCGCAGGTTCGACTGCTGCTCGCTCTCGCGCGTCGCAAGCATGTCCGAGCACAGCAGAACGGTCTTGATCTCGGCGGTGGTTCGATCAGGTGAACCGGTCATTCATCTCGCCTCGTGCACCCGCGGCCCGGTCTATCCGCCCGCCAGGTCCGTCACGGTCATTGATTTCGACTTTTCACGCAAGGCTGCCGTTTCCTTCAACACCGCGTCGATATCGGCGGGCGTGTGCGAGGCGGTCAGGAAAAAGCGCAGACGCGCGCTCTTGTCCGGCACGGCGGGCGCTATGATGGGCAGCACGTTGAACCCGGCCTCGAGCAAGCGGTTCGAGACCCAGACAGCCTTGAGCGAATCCCCGATGATCACCGGACTGACCGCGTAGCCCTGGCTTTCGCCGGTATCCAGTCCCATCGCCATCGCCGTGGTCCTGAAATACTCGCCGATTTCGCGCAGTTTCCGCACCCGCTCCGGCTCGGCCACAACGGCGTCGATCGCTGCGATTGCCGCGGCGGTGTTCGGTGCCGAAAGTCCGACCGAATAGACGAACCCCGGCGCGCGGTAGCGCATCAGGTCGATCAGCGCCTCGGACCCCGCCACGAAACCACCGCAGGAGCAGAACGATTTCGAGAGCGTGCCCATGATCACTTCGATCTGCCGCGGATCGACGCCCTGCTCCTCGCAGATGCCGCGACCCGTGGCGCCGAGAACGCCGATGGAATGGGCCTCGTCCACCATCAGCCAGGCGTCATGCCGTTGTTTTACCGAGACAAACTTGGGCAAATCCGGCGCATCGCCGTCCATCGAGTATAGCCCCTCGACGATGATCATCACGTTCTTGTACCGCGACCGCCGCTCGGCCAGGTGATCTTCGACCCAGGTGTGATCGTTGTGCGGGAAGGTCGAATGCGCGGCACCGGAATTGCGAATGCCTTCGTATATCGAATTGTGGGCAAGCGCATCGACCAGCACAAGATCGCCGGGGCCGAGAAGGGTGCTGACCAGCGCCATGTTGGTGGCATGGCCCGACACCATCGCCAGGGTCGCATCGGTGCCGAGAAACTGCGCAAGGCTCGCTTCAAGTTCGCCATGCAAGCGGCGCTCGCCGCCGACCAGCCGCGACGCCGTGGCCGACACGCCCCACTCGGCGACCGCAGCGCGCGCCCGCGCGCGCACCATGTCGGTGAAATTCAGCCCCAGGTAATCATAGGCCGCGAAGTTTCTGACCCAGCGTCCCTCGATCTGAACCTCGCCGTCGCGCACAGCGTCCGACACGCGGAAAAATGGCGATTTCACACCAAGCGTCTGGCTCGCCGCCTTTGCGACGCGCACCTCGGAATAGGCCGGATGGCCCGAGAAATCGTAAGGCAGACCGTCTTGTCGACCCCCGCCCGCGCGCGCGACCGGAAGCGGCTTCTTCGCCGCATGAGTCTCGCGCAGGTTGGCCAGTAGCGTATCCCGGCTGAGTTTACTTCTTGAGTTGTCCGACAGCGGCATTGGCGATCTCGTCCAGAACTTCGGTTGGCAGGGCGGATTCGGTCAGGTGGCGCTCGGCCATGCTGGTCTCGACGCTTTCGCTGGTGCCCGATGCCGCGCCAGAGACGATGGCATGCGCCAGCTTGGAAAGCGTCATTCCATGCGCGACCGAGGTCAGCGGCGTCGCCGCTCCCATCCGTTCCTCCATCGCCATCTTCAGGCTCATTCCCATCAGGCTGTCGAAGCCAAGGTCCACAAGCTCGCGGTCCACGTCGATCTCGGCCGGCGCGATCCGCATGATCTGCGCGGCCTCGCGCCTGAGCAGATCGACCAGTTTCCCGCGGGTCTTCGCTTCGCCCTCGCTTGCCAGAAGCGCGGCAAGGTCGATCACGCCCTCGGCGTTCGTCGGCTCCTGCCGCAGGTCCATGAACTCGAAAAGCGGCTCCGAGACCACGGCAATGTCGTTCTTCAGCCGCGCCCAGTCGACGGCAGCAATCGTGACCGTCGTCCGGGCCGGATCGTCGGCCATCGCCTCGGCCAGCGCGTCCAGCGCCTCGCCGGCCTGCATCGTCCGGCCCAGCTTGCGCTCGATGATTTCCTTGACCCCCTCGGCGCGGTCGAGATAACCGACATCCCCGATCGGTCCCCAGGCCACCGCAAGCGCGGGCAAGCCTTCGGCCTTCCGGGCCCGCGCCAGCGCCTCAAGTTCGAGGTTCGCCGCCACATAGGCCGACTGTCCGGGGTTCCCGAACCGTGCCGCGACCGACGAATAGAGCCAGAAGTGTTCCGGCGAGAGGCTCCGCGTCGCTGTATCCAGAAGCCGCGCACTCTCCAGCTTGGACGAGATAACGCGGGCCAGTCCCTCGGGCGTGGCCTTCTCGAACATCGCGTCTTCGATGACCGCCGCGCCATTGACGACACCGTTCAGCCCGCCTTCCGCCCCGATCTCCTCGATCAGCGCTTCCACCGATGCCTTGTCGGTCAGGTCCGCCGCACGCGTTTCGACCCGCACGCCACGCGCCTCGATGGCCACGACGCGCTCGGGCGCTTCAACGGCCCCGCTGCGGCTCACCAGCCAGAGCGTGCTCGCGCCGCGTTCCGCCAGCCACTCGGCGGTGGCCAGCCCGAAGCCGCGCGTGCCGCCCGTGATCAGCCATGCGCCCTGGTATCCCGGTGCGGCAACCGGCGCGCTTTCGCGCAACACCGGCGGCGTTACGAGGATCTTGCCGATATGGCCCGAGCGCTGCATGAAACGGAATGCATCATCCACCTGCCCGGACGGAAACATCCGCACCGGCGGCAGGTAATACGAACCGTCCGCGAACGCTTCGGTGACGCGCGCCATGATGTCCTTCACCGCCTCGGGGCGATGCCGCAGCAACTGGTCGGCATCCACAGCGAAATACGAGATATTGTTCTTCAGCGCGCGCAGACCGATCGCCGTGTTGGCCACGAAATCGCGCTTGCCCAGTTCGATGAACCGCCCGAACGGCGCAAGGCAGCCAATCCCCTGCTCCATCGCCTCGCCCGCCAGCGAGTTCAGCACCACATCGACACCACGGCCGCCGGTCAGTCCCTTGACGAAATCGGGGAATTCCAGGTTCCGGCTGTCGCAAACATGTTCGACCCCCAGAGCGCGCAGAAGCGTGCGCTTTTCCTCGGAACCGGCAGTGGCGATTATGCGTGCGCCCGCCCGCTGCGCGACCTGGATCGCCGCCAGCCCGACGCCGCCCGCGCCGCCGTGGATCAGGCACCACTCGCCCGCCCGCAGGCGCGCGAGATCGGTCAGCGAATACTCCGAGGTCACGAATATCACCGGGATCGCCGCCGCACTCGCCAGGTCAAGCTCATCCGGGATCGGAATGACCGCCTCGGACGGCACCGTGACATGGGTCGAGAACGCATCGCGCGAGAACGCAAGCGCCCGCTGGCCCGGTTCGAGCCCCGATTGCGCCCCGGCCCGGACCACGACGCCCGAGCATTCCATCCCAAGCGACGGCCCGGCGAACCCGCCTTCCAGCAGATCGTTCGGCAACAGGCCCTGCGCCCACATCACATCGCGGAAGTTCAGCGCCGTCGCCGCGATCTCGATCTCGACCTCTCCCGCGCCAGGCTCCGTCCGGGCCTCGGCGGCCCAGTGCAGCGTATCCAGCCGCCCGTGGCTCGCCTGCGAGAGCACGGCCTTCTGACCAGCCTCAACGCCCTCAGATGCCGGCTCCGCCTCGGCAACCACGCGCTGCGCGAAAACGCCCGCACCTGTGACCGTCAGCTCCCGCTCGCCGCTGGTCGCCGCCAGCCGCAGAACCTCGGCCGGCTCGGCCCCTTCCGCGACGCTCATGCAGCGAATATCGCGCCCGGTCTCGTTCGCCAGCACCCGCCGCCAGCCGCGCAACGCCGCCTCGGCCTCAAGCCCCTGCTGCGCCACCCAAAGTACCGACGCCTCCGGCAGATCACGGAAGGCATCCGATTGCGCCAGAACCCGGTCGCCCCTTGTCTCGTCGAGCGCGACCAGGACCACGCCCGAAGGCTCGCCCTCCTGCGGCACGCCCTGCAGCGCCTGCGCAAAGCCACCCGTACCGGTGACAGCGACCGCCGGCACCGCCTCGACGGATCTTGCAGCGCAGACAGCGCTCAGAGAGACCACGTTGGGCGCGCCCGGCCAGGCCAGACGCGTTCCGGCCACACCGCCTGGAGCGAGGTTGGCATCCAGCGCCTCGACCGCTCCCGCTTCCGCGTAACGCCCCGTCATGATCTCGAACAGATCGGCATCGTAATCGACCAGCAGAACGCGCCCGCCCTCGATCCCGAGAGACGCCAGCTTGCGCTGCGCGCGGGGGCGCAGCACCTCCGCGCCAGCCAGCGACACCACCAGATCAAAACCGGGCAGCTCAGCCGCCTTGTCGAGCGTGGTCACCAGGCATTGATCCGCGCCCGCAAGGTTCAGGCTCAACGCCTCTGCGGCCTCTTCGTTCTCCGCCGCCAACACCAGGTAGTCCGACCGCGCAAGCAAGGCGCGGAAAACCACCGGGTCGATCTTGCCAACCAGCAGGCACCGGGCCATCGAACCCTCATGAGCCTCCAGCAGGGCCAGCGCCGCAGCGCGCATCCGGTCGATGCCGGGAGCATCGTTCCTTGCATCCGACGCCATGCCGTGCAGCGTTGCCCGTATCTCGTCGGCCGCATCGGGTTCGGTTTCGATCAGAAGGCGAAGGATCGTCTCCATCGCCGGCCAGGGGCAGGCGCCGCCCAGCCGGACCTCGCCCGCCTCGTCCACGTCCAGCAACTCCATCGCCTGAAGCGTTGAAACGGCGCTCTCGTAGCGGCGGTCCAGATCGCCATCATACCCGCCCTTGGTGACAACGTCCCACGCCAGGCGCCCGCCGATCGAATCCCGCAACACCTGCAGGTCCGTGGCGGCGTCGCTGGCCTCCTCATCCGGCAAGGCAGCCGCCTCGGGCTCCGCCGCCGTCACACCCAGGCTCCGCACCGGCACCCGGCGTTCGTCCCAACGGGACACGGCCCGATCGCGCGAAAGCGGCATCGGCCGCAGCCGAAGTTCCTCGATCTCGGCAAGAACACGGCCGGTCTTGTCGACAAAGGTGACATTGGCGCAAATGCCCGACGCGCTGCCGCTGGTGACGGCAAGGCGCGCACCGGCGATCTCGCCCCGCGCCAGGAACCGGACCCGCCCCATGCGACCGGGCACGAAAACCGTTTGTCCCTTGGACTGATAGGCCTGCAGCATGGGCAAAAGCGCATGCAGCGCGGCGTCCATCGCCGTCGGATCAAGCTCGTATCCTGCGTCCTCCATCCCCTGACCGGAAATGTGCACGTCCGCATTCTCGCCCTCGACCGAGATCGCTCCGGCGCGCGCAAAGGCCGCGCCATAGTCGAGCCCCTGCGCGGAAAGCGAGGCATAGAGATCGGGCCGGACCTCGCCCGCCGCAAGCGTGATCGGCCCGGGAGTTCCGGCATCGACCTGGAAGACCGCCGCTCCGGCAACCCAGGCCCATTCGCCGCCGCCTACCTTCGATTCCAATGTCAGCCGCCGCGCCACCTTGTCATAGGTGACCCGGACCGTGACCAACTCGGATGGCCCGATCTGGATCGGACGCAAGATCTCGACGTTGCGCAACTCGAAGTGCTCATGCCCGGAGGCCTTTACGGCCGCCGACAGGAACGCCTCCAACATCGCCATAGCAGGCACGAGAACCTTGCCGTCGACCTTGTGATCCGCCAGCCAGGGCAAGCGGCTTACAGAAAGGTCCGCCGTCCAGATATTGGTATCCGGCGACACGCTGCCACCCAGAACCGGATGGTGCGGACGCGTCCCGAAGAGGTCGAGTTGCCTGTCGGACGCCAGCCGGTGCTCCTTGCGCTCGAACGGATAGTCCGGCAGGTCGCCGCCGAACGGCACCGGTGCGCCCAGCAGCGCGGCCTCGTCCAGTTCTCCGCCCTCCACCAGCACAGAAAGCGCGATGCTCGTGGCGTCGATCTTGTCGGCGTTGGTCTGCTCGAGGCTTCCCAGGACCGTGCCCGTGAAGCCTCCTTCGCTCAGGCCATCCCGGATATAGGATTGAAGAACCGATTTCGGCGAGATCTCGAGGAACATATGCACCCCGTCCGCCGCCATGGCTGCAATGCCTTCGCGGAACCGCACCATATTGCGCGCGTTTTCCCACCAGTAGTGGGGATCGAGCCGGTCGCCGGCCACCGCCTGCCCCTTGCAGCCGGAATAGATCGCAACACCGGTCTTCCGGCCCTGGATGCCCTCCAGTTCCTCCATCAGGCGCGGACGCAGCGGCTCGGTCAGTGCCGAGTGGTACGGGTATTCGATCTGCAACCGCTTGGCGACAATGCGCTTTTTCCGGCAGAGCTTCAGAAGCCGCGCCACATCGTCATCGTTGCCAGAAACCGTAAGGCTCTTGGCCGAGTTCTCGGCGGCGATATCGACATCCAGGCCCGCGCTCTCGATCAACTCGCGCGCGGTCTCCAGGTCGCAGACGACCGCCGCCATCGTTCCCTTGCCGTAAAGCTGGTCCAGCGTGGCCGAGCGCGCCACGATGATCCGAACCGCCTCCTCCGCGGTCAGCGCGCCCGCGGCATAGGCCGCGGCCACCTCACCGGCGGAATGGCCGAGCACCGCCGCAGGCCGCAGACCGCGCGCAGCCAGGGCGTCCACCGTGGCCATCTGGACAGCGAGAAGCAGCGTCTGCGCCACCGGCGCCCGGTCGAGCCGCGCCTCCAGGTCGGGCGACATGATGAGTTCAAGCAGCGATTCCGACCCGAACCGGATCGCGATCTCGTTGCAGGCCCCGAACGCGTCACGGAACACGTTGTCCTTGAGCAGCATGT
This sequence comes from Silicimonas sp., assembly GCA_022340315.1. Lineage (GTDB taxonomy): Bacteria > Pseudomonadota > Alphaproteobacteria > Rhodobacterales > Rhodobacteraceae > JAJDOD01. Next base: position 8,693 of record JAJDOD010000055.1, read on the forward strand.
AGCGGCCCATGCCGGCCCATTGCGAGCCATTGCCCGAGAACACGAACCCGACCCGTGCAGCCTTCTTGGTCCGCGCCGTCCCCTCGATAACCGGGCTGCCCGCCTCGTCTGCAAGCCAGCCTTTCAGGTTTCGCGCCAGACCCTCGGCCGAACCGGCGGGAACCGCCAGCCTGTGGCGATGCCGCGACAGCCGGGTGTTGGCATTGACCACCGCACGCGCCAGTTCCGGCGCGGCGGCATCGGCGCGCGCCTGCCAGTTGGCAACGGTGGCCG
>JAJDOD010000088.1 GCA_022340315.1 Silicimonas sp.
AGGGTAATCACCTGTGCGTACCACGCTCCGGCGCGGCTCGGGCGATCCGACATCAGATCGCGCGGTGCCGCACTCGGCGCGATACTCAGACGTCCGTGCGATTTTGTGGGCCCTTCCGACATGGCTCACGGCATTATCCCGCGGCGCAGATTTGCGCAACTGCGCCCTTCGCCGGTCGTTGAACATCGCCGGGGAGGTCTGAGCACCAGACTTCCCCGGCAATTTCGTTCAGTTGCCTTGCCGCGCCAGCGCAGCCGCGTACTCCGGACCAAGAGCCGACAGCCCCTTGAGGATATCAATGGCATAGGCCAGCTGATAATCCTCCACGCGCAACTCCGCCGCCTTCTCGGCCGCAGCCCGCTCTTCCTCGATCTGGCGGCGCTGATCCTCGCTCAACTGGTTGTTGGAAAGTGAGCCACGCAGATCGGCTTCAAACCTGTTGCTTCGCGTGGTCTCCTCTTCCTCGGTTTCCTCGCGCCGCGGCGGCTGGGCAACCACGATGTCCGGCGACACGCCAAGCGCCTGGATCGACCGTCCGGACGGCGTGTAATAACGCGCCGTGGTCAGACGCATCGCTCCTTCGCCCCTGAGCGGCATGACCGTCTGCACCGAACCCTTGCCGAAGGACTTGGTTCCGACGACGATCGCCCGCCGGTGGTCCTGCAAGGCGCCCGCCACGATTTCGGAAGCCGAGGCCGACCCGCCATTGATCAACACTACGATCGGCTTGCCCTCCGCCAGGTCGCCGGCCTGTGCGTTGAAACGGTCCCCGTCCTGCGGCTCACGGCCACGCGTCGAGACGATTTCGCCCGAATCGAGGAACGCATCCGAGACGCGAACCGCCTGCGTCAGCAATCCGCCGGGGTTGTTGCGCAGGTCCAGGACGAAGCCGTTGACATTGTCCATGCCACCAAGCTCCTCGACCCGCTCGGCCAGTTGATCACGCATCGAGGGGAAAGTCTGGTCGCTGAAGGTGGTCAGCCGCAGCACCACGGTATCGCCCTCAACACGGCTGCGCACCGCCGTCAGCTTGATCGTGTCGCGGATGATGGAAACATCGAATGGCTCGGCTTCGCCTTCCCGGACCACCGTGATGACGATCTCCGAGCCGACCGGTCCGCGCATCAGCTCCACGGCCTCGTCGAGCAGAAGACCAAGAACGCTTTCGCCATCCACGTGGGTGATGAAATCGCCGGCCTCGATGCCGGCATCGTCCGCCGGTGTCCCGTCAATGGGCGAGACGACCTTCACGAAGCCCTCTTCCTGCGTCACCTCGATCCCCAGGCCACCGAATTCGCCGCGCGTCTGCACGCGCATCGCTTCCGCATCGTCAGGCGAAAGATAGGACGAGTGCGGATCGAGCGAAGTCAGCATACCGTTGATCGCGGCTTCGATCAGTTCCTCGGCATCCACCTCTTCGACATATTGCGAACGAATGCGCTCGAAGATGTCACCGAAAAGGTCGAGTTGCTCATAGATACTCGCCTTCTTCTCAGCCTCTTGCGCGATCAGTGGCCCCGCAACCTGTGTCGTGGCGACAGCGCCGAGCATTGCTCCGGTGACCGTGGCCAGAAAAAACTTTCGCATGAGTTATCCTTGTTCTTGTTCCAGCTTCAGGAGTGTTGCCGGGTCTAGCGGCGCGCCTGCCTGTCTGATCTCGATATAAAGCGTTTCTTCGTGAACGAGACTACTCGCAGCCTCGCTTGCGTTCAAATTATCTTGTGCGGCCTTTTGACCGAGGCCGGCAAAGCCTACCGGCGCCCCAGCTTCGAGTACATCGCCAAGGCGCACGAAGCTGTCGGAAAGCCCGGAAATGATGATCAGTCGTCCACCATCCGCCTCAAGTATGACCACCCGACCGCTTCTGGGAATCACGTCGGAAAATCTGACACTTGCATCGGCCGGGGTCGTGACGATGGCACGGCTCTCGGTGGCAATGCTCCAGCCGGGATGATCTCCTGCGCCGGTGCCAAAGGGCTGCAGCACTCTTCCCGCGACCGGTGGCAGCCATTCTCTCGCCTCACCGTTGCTGGCGGCACTGTCCTGTGACAGCAGGCTGTCGGCCAATGCAGACAAGGTATCCGCGCTGTTTATCAGCGCCTGCATGGCCGCGTCGCTTGTTGCGAGTCGCGGTGGCAGATCGCTGCGGCTGGCCAAGGCATCAGTCAAGGCGCGCCGGGCCTCACGAACGCCGGACAGGCCATCGGCAAGTGTATCGCGCGCCGAACCCAGCACGGCCTCGACTTCACCCAGTTCGATCAGACGATCCTCCAGATCGGCCGCGCGCGCGTAAAGCGAAGGCACAAGCGCACTGGCAAGCGTTCCGGCGCGAATGGTGTCGATCGCACCGCCGGGATGCAGAAGGCTCTGAGCTTCCGTTTGCTCCGTCGCGTTCTCCATCAGCGCAAGCAGTGTCGAAATGTCCTCCTGTTCGCCCGCAAGTCCTACCTCGATCTCGCGCTGCCGAAGCGTCAGGTCTCTCAGCGCACTCCGCATGGCCGACAAGCCCGCCTCATAGGCCCGGATCGCCTCTGTCAGTGCCGAGATGCGGTCACCGGCGGTTTCCGAGGCCTCCAGCAGATCGGCCGCAGATAGCAGCGCTTCGCGGGCATCGCGCGCCTGTTGAGCCGAAACCGGCGCAGCCAGAGCCATCGCGAGGCTGAGGACGAGGCACCGGATCATCGACGCAACAGGCTCCGGCCCGTCATCTCTTCAGGCAACTCCAGACCCATCAGGTCCAGTACGGTGGGCGCGAGGTCCGCCAACCGGCCATTTGCCAACGTTGCCCCCTCTGGCGCGCCGAAAACAGCGACGGGCACAAGGTTCGTCGTATGTGCCGTATGCGGTCCTCCCGTCTCGGGATCGACCATCGTTTCGCAATTTCCGTGGTCGGCGGTCAGAACCATCGCGCCCCCCGCCTCGTCAAGCGCCTCCAACACACGGGCCAATCCCTGGTCCACCGCCTCGCAAGCCTTGATCGCCGCCGCAAGATCGCCAGTATGCCCGACCATGTCGGGGTTGGCGTAATTGACCACGATCAGGTCATATCTTGCCCCGATCGCCTCGACGAATTTCTCGGTCACCGCTGGCGCGCTCATCTCGGGTTGCAGATCATAGGTCGCGACATCCGGAGATCTCGGCATGAACCGGTCCTCCCCCTCCTCCGGCACCTCCTTGCCGCCGTTGAGGAAGAACGTCACATGCGGATATTTCTCGGTCTCTGCCAACCGGAACTGCGTGAGACCGTGCTTTGCAACCCAGGCCCCCAACGTGTTCTCGATCTTCCGCTTCGGGAAAACCGTGGACATGTACGCGTTGTGATCGTCCGAGTATTCGACCATCCCCAGAAGTGCCGCGAAACCGGGACGCGCGCCGGTGTCAAATTCGGCAAACCCCGGTTCGCCGATGGCCCGCAGTATCTCCCGTGCGCGGTCAGCCCGGAAGTTGATGAAGAAGACGCCGTCGCCATCCGCCATGCCGGAATAGTCACCCACGACGAAAGGCAGGATGAACTCGTCGCCCTTGTCGTCCGCATAGGACGCCGCGACGCCGTCTGCCACCGTCTCGCGCGCCGGCGCATCGCCGAGCACCATCGCGCGATAAGCCTTCTCGACCCGTGCCCAGCGATTGTCCCGGTCCATCGCATAATACCGCCCCGACACCGTGGCCACTTGGGCGCCCGCCGGCAGATCGCTCATCAGTTTCGCCAGATACCCCTCCGCCGATCTCGGCGGCACGTCGCGCCCGTCCGTCATTGCATGCACGACGACCGGTACACCCCGGTTGGCCAGGGCCTTCGCCGCGGCAGTGATATGATCCAGGTGGGAATGCACGCCCCCGTCCGAGACGAGCCCGATCAGGTGCGCCGTTCCCCCGCTTTCGGTGAGCGTTTCGGCGAAGTCCGCTATTGCGCCGTTGGCGAAGAACGACCCATCCTCGATCGCCAGGTCGATCTGGCCGAGGTCCATCGCGACGACGCGCCCTGCGCCGATGTTCGTGTGGCCCACCTCGGAATTGCCCATCTGCCCGGTGGGAAGCCCCACGTCGCGCCCATGCGTGATCAGCGTGGCATGCGGGCAGGTCGCCATGATCCGGTCATAGGTCGGGGTGTCGGCCAGCTTCGGCGCGTTGGCAGTGGGATCGTCGCGCAGGCCCCAACCGTCGAGAATACACAGGACAACGGGTTTGGGATGGCTCATGGGTCGCCTCTTTCTGGTGTCCGCATTGTCTTAGCGCATTCTGGGAGGAAGCTGAATCGGCAAAGTGACGGGGGTCAAATCGCGACGAAAGCGCCCCCTCTGCCGCTGTGCGACCGCTTCGCCCGACGTGAAGGGCCGCGGGAAACTTCCGCCGGGCTTTCAAATCTTCACCGGAGCTTAACACCCCGCCCAGTAAATTAGGGGTGGGTGGACGGAGGCAAACATCGCTCGAAATTTTTTGATTCGAGCACCTTAGTCGCTGTCTTCCGCATCCGCCCCGAACTCGGTCGCCACAACCCCCGCGTCATATCCCTGTTCCGCCAGGTGCCGCCGAAAAACCGATGTATATCCATGCGTTACGAACACACGCTCGGCTCCTGTCGCGGCAATCGCGCTGTTCAACCCGCCCCAGTCCGCATGGTCCGACATCACGAACCCCCGGTCCGCCGAGCGCCGCCGCCGCACGCCTCTCAGTGCCATCCAGCCGCTGGCAAAGGCTGTCGAGGCCGGTCGGAACCGTCCCGCCCAGGTTGAGCCCAAGGCCGAGGGCGGCGCCAGGACAAAGGCCCCCGGCACGGACTTCACGTCCAGGTCCGGCGTGACTTGCACCGTCTCCGGCAAGGCGATCCCCTGCCGCCGCATCACCCGGTTCGTCCCCTCGATCGCACCGTGACACAGGATCGGCCCGATCGACGGATCGAGAGCAGCGAGGATCCGCTGCGCCTTGCCCAGCGAATAGGCCCCGCAGATCGAGAACCGCCCTTCCGCTGCATTCGCCGCCCACCAGCGGTTGATCTCCGCCGCGACTTCTTCCGGCGGAGCCCAGTTGAAGACCGGCAGCCCGAAGGTGCATTCGCTGATGAACGTGTCGCAGGCCAGCGGCTCGAAGGGCGCGCTGATCCCGTCCGTCTCCAACTTGTAATCGCCTGAAACCACCCAGACCTCGCCGCCCACCTCGACACGTACTTGCGCCGAACCCGGAACGTGACCGGCGGGATGCAGGCTGATCCGCGCGCCGCCGACCGTCACCGTCTCACCGTAGCCAACGGTATCCAGCGCGATCTCGCCCAGCCGGTGGCGCAGCACGGGCGCCGCCTCGCTCGTTGCCAGGTAACGCCCCATACCGGCCCTTGCGTGATCGGCATGGCCATGCGTGATCACCGCGCGATCCACCGGTTTCCACGGGTCGACATAGATATCCGCCGCAGGGCAATAAATGCCGCGTTCGGTGAACGTCAGAACACTCACGATTTCGGGCGGCGCGGCTGCGGTCGCCCCGGCATCTCCTTGAGAAGCCCGCCGACGCCCATCGCCGCGATCTCTGCCGGACCGACCGGCAAACCGGCCGATAGCCGCTCCAGCACCCAGTCGACTCCGTTCAGTGCAGGGGAACGCGCGCAGCCCGGCAGGCCCACCACCGGCCGTCCCGCGATCTCGCCGAGAAACAACAGGTTCCCCGGATCGACCGGCATCCCGAAACGCGAGATTTCTCCCCCCGCCGCCACCACCGAGGCCGGGGCCACGTCCGCTCGGTCCGAAGTGGCCGAGGCGCCGAGGATCAGCGTCAGATCAACCTCACCCGACAAAGCGGCCGCAACGGCGCCCGTCTCGTGGTCGACCACAGCCACCTCGCGCAGGTCGTATCCCAATGCCTCCAGCCGAGCCCGTACGACCTCCTCGCCCTTGGCAAAAAGGCTCTCCTTGAACCCCGGCGTGCGTGTCATCACCAGCCGTGCCGAGCCACCGCGAAAAGGATGCAGAACAACCGCGCCCCGCCCCAGCGCGGCCTCGCCCGCTTCGACCACATGCGAGGGCAGTCCATAGGGTATGATCTTCACCGTCGCCACAAGCTGATCCGCCGCCACTGACATCAGGTCCGGCAGGGTCGCCAGTGTCAGCCCTTCGTCGATCGCGTTGAGAGCAGCAATCCGCGCCGCATCGACCCGGATGACGCCGGCTCGCCCGGCAATCAGGTTGACCCGCCCGGTGAACGCGGGCCCAAGCTTCAGCCCCGCGCCCAGCAATCCATCCGCAATCCGCCGCGCGGCAACATTCTCGGCCAGGTCATCCGCCTCCAGCCGCGCGACCACCACCTGCCTGATACCCTCGGCGCGCAACCGGGCGATCTCGGCGTCTCCCAGCACCGTTCCCTTGCTCAGCTTGCCATCGCCCAGGTTCAGCGAATGCGCCAGCACCGCGCCCGACGCCTCGTCCAACGGAACCGGTCCGAACCTCATGCGCCGCCGGGCCGCGTCTCGGGCCGCCTGAGCCGCTCGGTCATCTCGGCCATGATCGACACCGCGATCTCGGCGGGCGACGCCGCCCCGATATCCAACCCCACCGGCCCGTCGATCCGGGCAATCTGCGCCTCCGACAGCCCCGCCTCCTTCAAGGCCTCAATCCGCTTGGCATGCGTCCGGGTCGAGCCCAGAGCGCCGATATAGAACGCCTCGCTCGCCAGCGCCGCCTGTATCGCCGGCGTGTCGATCTTCGGATCGTGGCTCAGCGTGACCACCGCCGTGCGCGCATCCAGCCCAAAGGCCTCCAGCGCCTCGTCCGGCCAACCGTCAAGGAACCGCTCGCCCGGAAATCGTTGCCCTGAGGCGAAGCTGTCGCGGGGATCGCACAACACGATATCGTACCCCGCAAGCCGAGCCATCACCACCAGCGGCTGCGCGATATGGACCGCTCCGATCAGTGCCAGCCGTAATGGCGGATTGTGCACTCCCCGGAACAGCGTGCCTTCTCGCGCGGACTTGTCATTGCGAAACAACGCCTCCAGCGCCGCGTCGCCGGTATCCCTTTCAATCAACCGCCGCGCCCAGTTTTCTGTGTCCACCTCGCGGATAACCGGTCGCCGCGCGGCGCGCGCCGCTACCAGCGCCTCCAGTTCCTCGACCGACGGCCCCTGGCCCACACCCACCGGCTCGACCATCACCTCGATCTGTCCACCGCAGGCAAGACCCACCTCGAAGGCGGTATCGTCCGACACCCCGAAGCTCAGGACCCGGCAGGTGCCGTCCTCCATCGCCTCAAGCGCTTCGGTGATCACCGCTCCCTCGACGCACCCGCCCGAAACCGAGCCCTCGAAGGCCATCTGCCCGTCGATCACCAGCCCCGCGCCCACGGGCCGAGGCGCCGAGCCCCAGGTTTTCACAACAGTCGCCAGAGCGACCTTTCGACCTGCCTTGATCCACGCAAGCGCGGTTTCAGGAATGCTGTCGTGCTGATCCATTCGTCCTCTCCGACGGCAACTATACGGCCTCATTCGGGCCACGTTCCACCAAGATAAGACCTCTCATCCGCCATAAATAGGTCTGATTTGACAGCGATTGTTTCCATGTAGGCACTTCGTGTGCCTCCATCTTCCTCCCTGACTGGACAGGCCGCTCACTTGAGCGGCCTTTTTTTTCGCTGCATTAAGCAAATCACAAATCCGGTTTCTCGAATTTCAGTTCAGCCCCGAATCCAGAGCTGATCGCCAAGGCAGCAGAAGACACGCCAAACGCGGCATACAATTGAACTGGGTGTTTAGAGTTGCCTGCAAATTGTCAGAAAAATGCGCCTTGTTTGCCGCGGTACGCCCTTAGTTGCCGTCAGAATAGAGACACGACACGTCTGAATTTTTTCGATCACCAAGTATCTCGTAGTCCGGTTGCCCCATCATTCAAATTGGGAGATTCCAATGTACAACGCGTTTCGCAGCACTCTCCGATTCCTTGCCTCCATTGGCCTGGCGGCAGCAATCGCCATGCCGGCTTCGGCGCAGGATGTATTCATCACTCAGGATCTTCCGTTCTTTGAATTCGACAACGGGGTTGAGTTCCACGTAATCGAACGCAACCAGGACAATGACGCGGTTATTCCCGAAGCGTTTGCAAAGACATCGCGTCCCTGCCCGCCATTCTGCGTACAACCGATGCAAGTGGCCGCGGGTGTCGAAACCTACGGCGAACTCGAACTTCTCGCCTTCCTCGAAAACGAGGTTCAGGGCGGTACGGGCGCATTGATCGACGCACGGGTCGAGAGTTGGTATCGCGGCGGTACGATCCCGGGTGCTACCAACCTCGCGTTCAATCTTTTCGACAATCCCAAGTCCAACCCCTTCATGGTTCCCGTGCTGCAACTCTTTGGCGGCGTTCAACTGGATGAAGGCACCTGGGATTTCTCGGAAGCGAAGACCCTCGCCCTTTTCTGCAATGGCCCGTGGTGCGGCCAGTCGCCACTTGCCATCCGCAATCTGCTTTCGGTCGGATATCCACCCGAAAAGCTGAAGTACTACCGCGGCGGCATGCAATCGTGGCTCTCGCTCGGCTTCTCTGTCCATGTTCCGGGGAATAGCTGAGGAAAGCGACCGACATGACCGATGCCAAGAGACTCCTTGCTGTACTTGCGGCGCTCACTTTTCCGGTCGCGGGTCACAGTCAGACCTACCTCAAAACCGCTGGAACGTTGAACGATCTGGTCGTTCTGGCAGGTTACGACGAGCTTGCGGAAAAAGATCGACGCCGGGTCGATTTTTACGCGGACAAGATCGTGGTCGAGATAAAGGCCACGGTCGCCGCCGGACAGGCAGGTGATCAGGCAGCGTTCAGTCGACACGGAAACACCGTGCAGAAACTGGCGCTGCGCTTCCTGGAAGCAGCCGAGACTGCGGGGCTCACGGAATCCGAGGCCGATTTCATATTCCGCCGGCACCTGATCGAGAACTACTCCGGTCCGCTGCCGCCCTTCCTCGTCAACAACAACGGTCCGGCTGGCGTTCGCGATCTCGGAACACTGGAGATCGAGGAAACCGATGCGAATACGTCCCAATACGTTAACGATATTCGTACTGCCGGCGATAACCTGTTCAGCGAATAGCCTCGAAGCCACCACTCGCCTCCAGGTTCCGGGCCTCGAGGGACAGTTGCAACCCGGTATTCGGGCGCATGAATCAGACGTGCTGAAAACGACCGAGTGGCAAAGGAACCGTGGCGACGGGTGAGCCAGCGAATAGCTGCCTCCGGTGGGCGTCCGGCCCTAGCGATATACCTCTTTCTCCGTCGGAAACGCCCGCGCCTTCACTTCCTCGGCATAGGTCCGCACCGCGTTCTCGATCTGCGGGCCGAGATCGCCGTAGACCTTCACGAATTTCGGTGTCCAGGCGTTCAGTCCCAGCATGTCCTCCAGAACCAGGATCTGCCCGTCGCACTCGACACTCGCGCCGATCCCAATCGTAGGTATGTCGATCAGCTTGGTGATCTTCGCCGCCAGCGGCTCGACCATGCCCTCTAGCACAACCGCGAAGGCGCCCGCCTCGGCCACCGCCTGCGCGTCATCCACATGCGCTTTCCACGTGTCCTCGTCGCGGCCCTGGGTCTTGAACCCGCCCATGACGTGAGACGACTGCGGCGTCAGCCCGGTATGGGCCATCACCGGGATGCCGCGCTCGACCAGGAAATGAATGGTCTCCGCCATCCGCTTGCCGCCTTCCAGCTTCACCGCGCCGCAGCCCGTCTCCTTGAGGATCTTCGCGGCATTCCGGAACGCCATCTTCGGGCTTTCCTCGTAAGTCCCGAAGGGCATGTCCACCACGACCAGCGCCCGTTTCGTGCCTCGCACCACCGCCTTGCCGTGCATGATCATCAGGTCGAGCGGCACGCCCACCGTGGTCTCCATCCCGTGCATGACCATGCCCAGGCTGTCGCCTACCAGGATGAAATCGGCATACTTGTCCACAATGGCGGCGGTATGCGCGTGATACGAGGTCAGCGACACGATCGGTTCGCCCCCCTTGCGCGCCGCAAGCTGCGGCACGGTCATCCGGCGAATTCTTTCGTTCTGCACACTCATGGCTCAATCTCCCTCTGGTCGATCAGAAGCACGCCCCCGAACTCGGCGGAAAGCATGATCGCGATTTTCTCGGTCACCGGCCCCGACACCGGCTCCAGGCTTTCGGCGGCGACGATATCGACCGCCCGCAGGATGGCGCGCGGCTCGGCCTTGATGGTCGCCCGGATCGCCTCGCCCAGCGCCTCAACCGTTGTTCCCGCGGCCACAATCGCCTCGGCCTCGGTCAGGCTCCGGTTCAGCACCACCGCCGCCGCCCGGTCCTCCGGCGTCAACCGCACGTTCCGCGACGACATGGCCAGCCCGTCCTCCTCGCGCACCGTCGGCACGCCGACAACCTCGATCGGGAAATGCAGGTCGCGCACCATGCGCCGGATCACCTGCAACTGCTGATAGTCCTTCTCTCCGAAGAAAGCCGCATCGGCCTGGCAGATGTTGAACAGCCGCGCCACCACCGTCGCCACCCCCCGGAAATGCCCCGGCCGCACCTTGCCGTGCAGCACGTTCGCCAGGTGCACCGTCTCCACGATGGTCTCGTCACCGGGCGGATAGATCGTCTCGACCGTCGGCAGGAACAAGGCGTCGATCCCCTCGCTTCTCAGCAACCCGATATCGCGGTGGTCGTCCGAGGGATAATGCGCCAGGTCGGCCACCTCTCCGAACTGCGTCGGATTGACGAAGATCGTCGCCACCACACGGTCATGCGCCGCGCGCGCCCGCCGCATCAGCGTCAGATGCCCCTCGTGCAGCGCGCCCATCGTGGTAACCAGCCCGACACTCTCGCTCGCGGCGCGGAACCCCGCGATCGCGCTGCGTATCTCCTCGACACTGGGACAAATCTTCATGGCTATCCGTAATCCCGCGCGACTGCGCCCTCAAGATGCCGGCGCCAGCGCCGCGGGCGAGAACAGCACCCCGAACTGCTCGCACCAGATCACCACCGACTTGTAGGCCGTCACGTCCGTCCCCTCCGGCACCGAATACGCCTGGTCCCCCACGTTGCCCTTAAGGGCGCCAAGCGACAGCCAGGACATGCTGGTGACATCCCCCGATTTCGCCGGATCGGGATGCGCCGACAGCCACACCTCCAGGTCCGGCCCGTTGGTCACCTCGAACGCGGAGAGCTGCAGCTCATGCCCGCCGCCCGGTAACGCCACCAGCGAAGCGATCCCGCTGCCCTTGTGCGCCAGATCGGCATTCCGGAACTCCCCCGTCGCCACGACCTCGGCCACCGCCAGTTGTTCCGACACCACCTCGTCGAACAGCAAGGGCGAAAACGCGTACCAGAGAAAAGCCCCCGCCGGCATCCCCACCCAGAACCCGATCGCGAAAGTCGTCAGCCAGCGCTTCATTGCAGTCTCCCGAAAACACTTTCCGCAACCATAGGCGGCACGCGGAAAAACCGGAACAAAAACCCTTCATCGGTCCGCAAATATCCCAGGGGGTGCGGGGGACAGCGTCCCCCGCCTCGGGCGATTTGCGAAGCAAGGCGCAACCCCTCGCGTCGCATTCAGACCGCATCCTGTCGGCTGGACCACGCGCACCCTCCCGGAATAGGCTAATTCTCGCGCCAGTTGGTCAGGAGTGTCGCTCATGAAAACCCAGGTCAAAGCCCTTGTCGTCGGCGGCGGCGCCGTCGGCACGTCCATCGCCTACCACCTCGCGAAAGCGGGCTGGGACACGATGCTTCTCGAACGTGACGAGCTGACCTCCGGCTCCACATGGCACGCGGCGGGCCTCCTGCCCTACTTCAACATGAGCTACGCGACGACCCACATCCACGACTACTCGATCAAGTTCTACAAGACGCTCGAGGAAGAAACCGGCCTCAACCCCGGCTTCTACGTCGTCGGCAACCTGCGGATGGCGCAAACGCAGGACCGCATGGACGAATACATGCTCTATGCCTCGACCGCCGAGACCTGCGGAGTGCCCTACGAATGGATGACGCCCGACCAGATAAGGGACCGCTGGCCGCTCGTGCGCACCGAGGACCTGAAGGGCGCGATCTACCACCCGACCGACGGCTACATTAACCCCGCCGACGTGACCCAGGCGATGGCCAAGGGCGCGCGCCAGCACGGGGCGACAATCGAGCGGAAATGGCAGGTCGACGCCTATACCTGGACCGGCGACCACTGGGACGTCCTCTGCACGAAAATGGTCGAAAAAGGCGGCAACCTGGTCCCCTCCGACGAACAGGTGACCATCCGCGCCGAACACGTCGTCACCGCCACCGGCAACCACGCCCAGCGCACCGCCAAGCTGCTCGGCATCAAGATCCCCGCCATCCCGGTCGAACACCAGTACATCGTCACCGAACCCGACCCGGCACTGGTCGAGTACCGCAAGAACAACCCCGAACACCCCGTCCTCCGCGACGCCGACGCCAAGTGGTACGTCCGCGAGGAACGCGGCGGCTGGATCCTCGGCCCCTACGAGGAGGGCGCCCCCGCCCGCTTCGCCCATGGCGTGCCCGACAGTTTCCGCGCCGATCTCTTCCCGCTGGACCTGGAGCGGATCGAGCAGGAATACCTGTCGATGATCCACCGCATCCCGTCCTGCGAAGACTGCGGGCTGAAGGACGATTTCAACGGCCCGATCTGCTATACGCCCGACGGCAACCCGCTGGTGGGGCCCGCGCCGGGGCTGCGCAACATGTGGCTGGCCGAAGGGTTCAGTTTCGGTATCACCGCCGCGGGCGGCACCGGGTATTACCTGGCGCAGATGATGGTGGACGGCGAGGCCGAGATCGACATGGCGAGCCTCGACCCCAAGCGGTACGGGTCGTGGATGACCACGGAATATGCGGCGCGCAAGAACGAAGAGGCCTATGAGCATGTCTTCGTGCTGCATCACCCGGACGAGGAACGCCATGCCTGCCGCCCGCTGCGCACGGCGCCCGCTTATGACCGCCAGAAGGCGCGCGGCGCCCAGTTC
>JAJDOD010000098.1 GCA_022340315.1 Silicimonas sp.
TCGGCCCAGAGGCCGGAAGCATAAAGCGTCGGGGCATAGAGACCCACGGCCAGGATCGTCGCGAGATGCGCGGCCTGGTCGGCGAGGAAGGACCAGAGCCGCGCGGGCAGGGCGAAGGTCTTGACGATGTCGATTCCGATATGGGCGGCGGCAAGGGCGATCGGTTCCCAGGCGTCGAAGCGACCGAGCGCGATCTGGGCGGTGACGAGGACGATTGCGGCATGGAGTAGGAGGGTCAGCGGGTGGCGCTTGGTGGCCACCATGCGATCGGTCTGGAGCAGAAAGTCGGCGGCGACATGGGCGAGGAGGAGGGCGGCGAGGGTTTCAGGCATCTTCTGGCCTTACTTCAAAATCATGGTTTCGAAATGAATAAAGGGCGTCGCTCAGGGCCGAATAGCCTGCGCCCGCCAGTCGCAACTGGATGGCTTGCCGGGTTACGCCCAACTTGGCGGCGATTTCTTCTTGCGTGGCACCCTCCAAAATCGAAGCGGCGACGGCGTGGGCCTGAGCCGCTGTCCAGCCGGAGACGAGGTTCTCGGTGAGCAGCATGACGGCATTCTGCCATCTGCCGATGCCCTTTCCCGCCACCAGCATCTTGCGCTTCTTTGCATGATCCAGATGATCGCCGGAGGTGAAGAATGCATCTCCCGTGGCGTCTGAAAGGTCGCTCGTGCCGATGCTTTCCACCGGTCCGAAGCCGGCGGAGATGCGTGTGTCGAGCGAGATGTCTTCGGCGATCAGGCTGGCGCGAAGGTAGATCATCGCGTCGAAGGCGAGTTTTGGTGCGTCGATCAGGACTTGCCATCCGTCGCCCCGGTATCGCGTGAAGCGCAGCTGCAGGTTCCAGGCCACTTCGAATTCGCATGCGGCTCTACGAAGTGCGTCCATGGCGCGTTCGACCTCTGCTCGCGTCGAGGTTCTGGACGCAACAAGATCGCCGGTGAGTACTGCTTTTATCCTAGAAGCCATTAGCAAGCTATATTACTTGCTAAATATAATTGCAATCTATTTAGCTTGCTTTCTGTTTGTGCAATTGGTTTTGCTTGCGTGCCGGACGCCCTTACATGAACCCCAGTTCCAGGCGTGCCTCGTCGGACATCATCTCCATGCCCCAGGGCGGTTCCCAGGTAAGCTCGACGTCGACCTGCTGGACGCCGGGCAAGGGCTCGACCGCGTCTGCCACCCAGCCGGGCATCTCGCCCGCCACGGGGCAGCCGGGAGCGGTGAGGGTCATGATGACCGTCACGGCACCGTCTTGCGTGATGTCGATGGTGTAGACCAGGCCCAGGTCGTAGATGTTCACAGGGATCTCGGGGTCGTAGACCGAGCGGCAAGCCTCGACCACGGCTTCGTGCAGCGGATGTTCTGTAGAGGACGGCTTGATCAGCGGCGCGCCTTCCATCGGCGTTGAACTCTCTGCGGTCATGACCTCACCCAATCGAATATTCGACTATTTATATAGGGATTGCGGAGGGCGCCGTAAAGCGGGGGTGACGGGATGTTGCAGGGGCGCCGCGGTGGCTCTATGGCAGGGGCATGACGGGCAGGGTGCAATTCGAGCTGAAGGCCACCGATGGCAAGGCGCGGACGGGCGTGATCCGGACGACGCGCGGCGATATCCGCACGCCCGCTTTCATGCCGGTTGGCACCGCCGCGACAGTAAAGGCGATGCTGCCGGAGAGCGTTGCGGCGACCGGGGCCGATATCCTGCTGGGCAATACCTATCACCTGATGCTGCGGCCCACGGCGGAACGGATCGCGGCACTGGGCGGGCTGCATCGGTTCATGAACTGGGAGAAGCCGATCCTGACGGATTCGGGCGGGTTCCAGGTGATGAGCCTTGCGGGCCTCCGCAAGCTGACCGAGGAGGGGGTGCGGTTCGCCTCGCACATAGACGGCTCGAAGCACATGCTGACGCCCGAACGGTCGATGGAGATCCAGCGGCTTCTGGGCAGCGATATCGTGATGTGCTTCGACGAATGCCCGGCACTTCCGGCGGACCGCAAGCGCATCGAGGAAAGCATGCGCCTCTCGATGCGGTGGGCGGCGCGGTCGCGGGAGGCGTTCGGGGACCGACCGGGGCATGCGCTTTTCGGCATCCAGCAAGGCGGGCTTGAGCGGGACTTGCGCGAAGCGAGCGCCGAGGCTCTGACCGCCATCGGTTTCGACGGCTATGCCATTGGCGGGCTGGCGGTGGGCGAGGGTCAGGAGGCGATGTTCGGCGTCCTGGACTATGCGCCCGAAACCTTACCCGCGGATAAGGTCCGCTACCTGATGGGCGTCGGCAAGCCCGATGATATCGTCGGCGCGGTCAAGCGCGGGGTCGATATCATGGATTGCGTGCTGCCCTCGCGTTCGGGACGCACCGGGCAGGCCTTCACCCGCCGGGGGGTGGTGAACATCAAGAACGCGCGCCACGCCGATGACCCGCGTCCCCTTGACGAGGCCTGCGCCTGCCCCGCTTGCTCGGGCTACAGCCGGGCCTACCTGCACCATGTCTTCCGGGCTGGCGAGATGATCTCGGGCATGTTGTTGACGTGGCATAATCTGCATTATTATCAATTACTTATGAGAGAAATGCGCGCAGCGATCGCGTCCGGTGAATTCGCCGCTTTCGAGACCGGCTTCCATGCAGCCAGGGCGGAAGGGGACATCCCGCAGCTTTAACACAGGCGGGTTCGATCAGTTCGGCTTGAAGAACCAGCGGACCATTGCGGCGAAGTCCGGCGCCGGCCCGGACACCGGCGAGACCTGGAAGCGGGCGAGGCGGCCGACGATCTCGACCGGTTTGGCGATGGCCTCGACCTTGTGATAGGCTTCGCGGCTGGCGTAGTCGTCAAAGAGAACCGTGGTCTCGCGGCGGCAAAGCATCATGGTCGCGGCCAGGCAGGCACGGCGGAAACGGCCGTCGATCAGGACCACGTCAGGATCGAAGCCATCTTCCCAGGGAGACAGGACATAGTTCGGGTACCGGCGCCAGCCCGTGTGATCGGCCGGATAGCCCCACTTTCGGGTCTTGCCGATATTGACCCATTGCACCTGGGCGCGCGCCGGATCGACGGCGTTTTCCTCAAGTACCTTGTTCAGCGATCTGGCCCAGGCCCGGTCGCTTTCGATGCTCAGAATATTCGCAGAGGTTTCGCGGGCGGCATAGAGCGTGGAGCCGCCCGAGCCGTACTCGAGAATGGTCGAGGCCTTGCCGTAGACGGACTTGAGAAACTCGGATTCCTCGGGAGGGAAGGTCAGTTCGAACTCTGGCATGGGCCGACTCCATACCAGTGGGGACAGTCCGCACAAGACGGAAACCGCGCCCGCTGACAGTCACTGTCCGAGGCGCATGCCGGGTGTGGCCACAGCCGCACCGATCAGCCTGCCGCCCCTGCCGCCGCGCCTCGGTTCCTGTCAGGCTGCTTCCAGAAGATGGTTGTCGTATAGATCGACCAGCAAGCGTGACATCTTCACGCCGATCAGTCCGGTCTGGTCGAAGAAGTCGATCTCGGCTTCGAGCAGCGACAACTCCTTGTCGGTCAAGTCGCTGGTCGATGCACGAAGAACCTCAAATGAACGCTCGCTGCCGGTCATGGTCAACTGGCAAACAGGTGCCGACGACGTGCGGGTTCTTGGGTTGTTTGTCATACTCGTCAGTCTTTCGCGGTCCGGCAGGAAAGGCGCGACCCAAGCCTTTCTCTGCCGTTCGTCTTCTACTTACACACTGCCGGTCTGATGATGCCCGGCCACACAACTGCACGCTGTCACACTCACAGGTTATATTAGCCACGCTAAAGCGGCATAAGTTGGGCGGGAGTGGTGGCAAGTCACGTCAATTGTGCAGCACCTGTGCAGGGGTGTCGCTCTTAGATCGAGACAATCGCCAATAGGTTGAAAGCAATGCCGAGTCCACGAAAGCGCATTCTTCAATTACGGCTTTGTGTCGGTTCTCTCATCCAGCTTTACCGCATCCCAGAGCGCGTCCATTTCCGCCAGCGATGCGTCGCGCGGTGACCTTCCAGCGCGGTCGAGCCGGTCCTCGACAGCCGCGAAACGCCGCTCGACCTTGGCATTTGTCCGGCGGAGTGCCGCCTCGGGGTCGATGCCCCAGTGCCGCGCCAGGTTGACGAGGACGAAGAGAAGGTCACCGAATTCGGCCTCGGTTGCGTCATCGTCTCCAGCGGCGCGCGCCTCGCGCAGCTCGGCAATCTCCTCGGCGATCTTGTCGAGGATCGGATCCGCCTCGCCCCAGTCGAAGCCGACGCGCGCAAGGCGCTTCTGCAGTTTCAGCGCGCGAAGAAGGGCGGGCAGGCCGAGGGCGACGCCATCGAGCGTGCGCGTTTCGCCCTTGGCGGAGCGTTCGGCGGCCTTCGCGGCTTCCCAGTCGCGGGTTTGCTGCTCGGCGCTTTTGGCGTTGCTGTCGTCGCCGAAGACATGCGGGTGGCGGTCGATCATCTTGGCGGTGACCTGGCGCGCGATGCTGTCGGTGTCGAAATGGCCCGCCTCGTCGGCAATCTGGCCGTGATAGATCACCTGGAGGAGCAGATCGCCCAACTCTCCCTTCAGCTCGTCCCAGGCCTCGCGCTCGATGGCGTCGGCAACCTCGTAGGCTTCCTCGATGGTGTAGGGCGCGATGGTGGCGAAGGTCTGCTCGACGTCCCAGGGGCAGCCCGTCACCGGGTCGCGCAACCGCCGCATGACTTCGATCAGGCGCGGCCAGCCGTCGGGGGTGTCGAAGATCGGGTCAGGCATCGGTCGCTCCTTGGCACGGGGAAGGCAGGGGGGTAGGTTCCACGTCATCTGTAACTTGTCCACCGCATGCGAGGTCAAATGGCGCTGGAAGACGCGAAAAACGAGATCGACCGGGCGATTTCCGGGGCGACCACGGGACTGGGCTACGAGAACGTGTTCTCGGGCGTTGTGTCGTTCCTGCGGCGGTCATACGCGAAGGACCTGGGCGGCGTTGATCTGGCGGTGACGGGCGTGCCCTTCGACCAGGCCGTGACGCACCGGCCGGGTGCGCGGTTCGGGCCGCGCGCGATCCGCGAGGCCTCGACGCTGATGGCGGGGGATGCGCCCTATGGCTGGGGATACTCGCCGCTGGAGCGGTTCCGGATCGCGGATGCCGGCGACATGGCGTTCGACTATGCCGCCGTTTCCGAGGTGCCGGGGCGGATCGAGGCCCATGTGGCGGGGATACTGGAGGCAGGCGCGGCGTGTCTTGTGCTGGGGGGTGATCATTCGGTGGCCCTGCCGTCGCTGCGCGCCCATGCGGCGAAGTACGGGCCGGTTGCCCTGTTGCAGTTCGACGCGCATCCCGACACCTGGACCGATGACGACCGGTCGCGGGTGGATCACGGGACGTTTGTCTACAAGGCGATGAAGGAAGGGCTGATCGACGCCACCCGCTCGGTGCAGGTGGGCACGCGGGTCGAGGTCGAGGGTGAGATCGAGCACGGGATCACCCGGTTCGACGCGCGTGCCGTTCACGGCGGGGGCGATCTGGGTCCGCGTATTCGCGAGGTTCTGGGCGCGGGGCCGGTGTATCTGACGTTCGACATCGACGTGTTCGATCCGGCTTTTGCGCCCGGAACCGGCACGCCTGTCTGGGGTGGCCTGACAACGGCGCAGGTCGGGTCGCTCTTGCGCGCTCTTGCGGGGATCGACCTGGTAGGCGCCGATGTGGTCGAGGTCTCGCCGCCGTTCGATCATGCCGGAATGACCGCGCTGGCGGGGGCGCATGTGGCCTATGACATCCTGGCGCTTTGGGGTTGGAATCGGCGGTAGTGCCGTCGGTGTCTTGAGATGCGGAAATTGACGCTCCTTCTAGGTTTCCTGGTACTCGCGCTGGTATTGGCAAGACTGATGCCGGTGGACACCGAGCCGTTTCACGTTGACCCGGCTGCGGCAGAGGCGCGCCGTTCCGAGGTGCGGATGGTGGGGGAGGATGCGCCGGTCTACCCGGCGGATGCCGGCGCGATTCTGGCGGAGTTTTCGGCGATCGCGCTGGCCGATCCGCGGGTCAGCCAGGTGCAGGGCAGCGCCGATGAGGGCATGATCACATTCGTGGCCCGGTCGCTCGTGTTCGGTTTTCGTGATTTCATCACCGTCCGCGCCGAGGACGTGTCCGGCGGCGCGAGGCTCTCGGTCTTCGCGCGGCCGCGGATCAATGGCTACGACTGGGGCGTGAATGCCGAACGGCTAGACCGGTGGCTTGGCAAGCTGGAGCAGGCGTTTGGCCAGTGACGGCTGAAGCGAGGACGAGATGCAGCCCTCGCCGGTTTCGCGCCATGTGGGCACGTTCAGCGACATGTCGCATTGCGCCATGAAAGCGCGGCCATTCACGAAAAGGCAGATCGTCTCGCCCAGTTCGACGCGCGCGCCTTGAGTATCGGTGCAATAGCACTCGATGGTCTTTCCGTTGCCATCGACCACATCCGCCATTGACGGTGTGGCGAGCAGGAGGAGCATCGCGATCGGTCGGAGCATGCGCGAAGAATACCAGATCTGGACCTATCGAGCCAGTCCGCCCGTGCTTGACGGCGCCGGGGCAATCGGCCAGAGGGAGGCATGATCCCGCGCGACACGCTCAACCAGATCCGCGAACGCTTTCAGTTCCTTGAGGCCAAGATGGCCGGGGGTGCGGCGCCGCATGAGATTGCGGAACTGGCGCGGGAATACGCCGAGTTGAAGCCGGTCGTTGCCGAGATCGAGGGCTATGCGTCAATGCTGGACGCGCGCGCGCAGGCCGAGGCGATGCTGGCCGATCCGGAGATGAAGGCACTGGCCGAGGAGGAAATCGAGGCGCTGAAGGTCTCGATCCCCGAGGCCGAGCACCGTTTGCGGCTGGCGCTTCTGCCCAAGGATGCCGCCGATGCGCGGCCCGCGATCATCGAGATCCGACCGGGCACGGGCGGCGACGAGGCGGCGCTCTTCGCGGGCGATCTCTTGCGGATGTACCAGCGTTATGCCGAGGCGAAGGGCTGGAAATTCACCGTGATCGACCTGTCCGAGACCGAGTTGGGCGGCGTCAAGGAAGCGGTCGCCAATGTCTCGGGCGAGGGGGTGTTCGCGCGGCTGAAGTTCGAGAGCGGCGTGCACCGGGTGCAGCGCGTGCCGGAGACGGAATCGGGAGGGCGGATTCATACCAGCGCCGCCACCGTGGCTGTGCTGCCGGAGGCCGAGGAGGTCGATATCGACATTCCCGCGACGGATATCCGCATTGATACGATGCGCGCCAGCGGGGCGGGCGGCCAGCATGTGAACACCACCGACAGCGCGGTGAGGATCACTCATATTCCCACCGGGATCGTGGTGACGAGTTCGGAGAAGTCGCAGCATCAGAACCGGGCGATCGCGATGGCGCATCTGAGGGCGAAGCTTTACGACATGGAGCGCCAGCGCGCGGATGACGAACGCGCAGCCGCGCGCAAGAGCCAGGTCGGCTCGGGGGACCGCTCGGAGCGGATACGAACCTACAACTTTCCGCAGGGGCGTATGACGGACCATCGGATCGGGTTGACGCTATACCGGCTGGGCGAGGTCATGGCGGGCGATCTGGACGAGACCATCGACGCGCTGACAGCCGAGGACCAGGCGGCGAGGCTGGCGGAGCAGGGGTTGTGAGGGAGGTTCGGGAAATGCGCATCCTCCGCTGCGATTTCCGCGCAGAGATCGCGTCCCCGCGATGACACGCAAGGAATTGCTGGAGAAACTGGCGGCGGCGGGCGTGCCCGACCCGGCGGGCGATTTGCGGCGGCTGGAGCGCGCCTATTCGGATCCTGGCGCGTTGGCCGAGGCGGTTGCGCGACGTGCCGACCGGGTGCCGGTGTCGCAGATCGTCGGGCGGCGCGCCTTCTGGACATCCGAATTCGTGGTGACACCGGACGTACTCGATCCGCGTCCCGAGACGGAGGTCTTGGTCGAGCAGGCGTTGTCCGAGCCGTTCTCCAATGTGCTCGATCTGGGGACCGGGTCGGGTTGTATCCTGATCTCGCTGCTGCAAGAACGACCCCTTGCGAAAGGTGTCGGCACCGATATCTCGGAAAAGGCGGTTCTGGTTGCGGGGGAGAACGCCGCGCGGCTGGGGGTCGCGGATCGGCTCGTACTGCCGGTTTCGGACTGGTTTGCCGATGTGGGCGGGCGCTTCGATCTCATCGTCTCGAACCCGCCCTATATCGCAGTCGGGGAGATGGCCGGTTTGCAACCGGAGGTCCGCGACCATGAACCGCGTATGGCGCTGACGGATGAGGGCGACGGGCTGGGCGCGTATCGCGCGATCGCGGCGGGGGCGCCGGATCACCTTGTGCCGGGAGGGCGTCTTTTGGTCGAGATCGGCGCGACGCAGGCAGTGGCGGTTTGCGGGTTTTTCCGTTCCGCAGGCCTTGAAGACATCTTGGTGCATGCCGATCTGGATGGGAGGGTTCGGGTGGTCTCGGCTCGCAAATCGGCGGCCGAATAGTGCCAAAACCCGCTCAACCGGTGGCAAAACGTGTGTTTTGACCGCAAAAACTGCTTGGCAATACGGAATTCACCCGATAGACCGAATGAGCAACCGGCGGAGCGACTGCTGTCTCCCCCGATTATTTGCCAAATCCATGCACGGACGGGACGCTCGAAAGTCAGGGCGCAGGAAACGGAACGCACCGTGCATCACCAGACCAAAGGCTGGACTGTAAAAGCTTATGAGATCTTCAAAGTCACGATCGCGGTCGAAGAACAACCGCAACCGTTCGGTCGGAAATGTCGTAAACCGCGTGTTCGACAGCTCCGGTCCCGAGGGAAAGGTGCGCGGTACGCCGCAGCAAATCATTGACAAGTACAACCAGCTGGCCCGCGATGCCCAACTTGGCAACGACCGGGTGGCCACGGAGAACTTCCAGCAGCACGCCGAACACTACCTTCGGATGCTTGCAGAAGCTCAGCGCGAGCAGGCCGAGCGCCAGGCGCAGCAACAACAGCAACAGGATCGTCAGCAGCGCAACAACAATTCGCAGAACGACGGCCACCAGAACGACGATGGCCAGCAGGGCAATCAGAACGGCGATGCCCAGAACGATGCAGGTCAGAATGTGCAGGCAGGCAGTCGCGACGGCGGGCGTAAGCAGGCGGAGCGGTCCGCGTCCGGGCGCGACAGTGACGTGATCGACATGAGCGACGGCGACGAGAGTCCGCTGGTCGAGACGCCGGAGAACCGCCAGCCACGCCAGCGCAAGCCGCGCAAGAAACCCGAGCCCCAGGCCGAGGCTGTCATCCCCGATCAGCCGGCGCCGGACGCCGCCGAGTAACTAACCGTCAATGGCGCGCGCGAGCGCGCAGAAGCGTTCGAGATCGACCGTTTCGGCACGTGCCTGCGGGTCGATGCCGACGGCCTCCAGTTTT
>JAJDOD010000122.1 GCA_022340315.1 Silicimonas sp.
CCGACGACCGAATCCGACCTTGCCGACGCCATCGCCTCGGCTTCCGAACCGCTGAGCATTCGGGGCAGCGGGACAAGGGGACTAGCGCCCGATGGGCTGCCTCTGACCACATCCGCGCTCACCGGCATCACGCTGTACGAACCCGGGTCGCTGACACTTGTTGCGAAAACCGGAACGCCGATAGCCGATATCGAAGCCGCACTTGCGGCCGAGAACCAGATGCTTGCCTTCGAGCCGATGGACGCGCGCGCTCTTCTCGGCACCGAGGGCGAACCGACAATTGGCGGTGTCGTCGCAACGAACTGTTCGGGACCGCGCAGGGTGCAGGCAGGGGCCTGCCGCGACTTCCTGCTCGGTGCGCGCTTCGTCGATGGCGCGGGTGCGGTGATCAAGAATGGCGGCCGTGTGATGAAGAACGTCACCGGCTACGACCTTGCCCGCATGATGTGCGGGTCGCATGGAACACTCGGCGTGCTGACCGAGGTCAGCCTGAAAGTTCTGCCCAGGCCGGAATACACGCTGACGCTTGTCTATGAGGCGCCGGACCAGGGCGCGATACTGCACCTTCTGACCGAGGCAATGAAAAGCCCATTCGAGGTTTCGGGTGCTGCGCATGTTCCGCCAGGCGTTGCTGGCGAGAAATCGGCGGCGATCATCCGGCTCGAAGGGTTCGAGGCTTCGGTTCACTACCGCGCAGAAGCCCTGATGTCCCGTCTTGGCGCCGCGCGGCAGGAGGTCGAGCGTGCGGCCAATGAGAACCTCTGGCGTGCCGTGCGCGACGTTACGCCGTTCGCCGAACGGGAGGGAAATGTCTGGGATCTGTCAGTCAAGCCGAGCGATGCGCCCTCCGTGGCCGCTTCGGCTTCCGAGACCGACATGATGCTCGACTGGGCCTGCGGACGCATCTGGCTCCTCGCGCCGCCGGGCCATGACGTTCGCACGAGGATGGCCGGGGTAGAGGGTCATGCGACACTGGTCAGGGGCGAGGCCGGGACATTGCCGCGCTTTCATCCCGAACCGGAACCACTTGCCTCGATGGCTCGGGCGCTGCGCCGGAAGTACGACCCGAAGGGCATTCTGAACCGGGGGTTGATGGACTGATGCAAACCAACTTCACCGAGGACCAACTCAAGAACCCCGGCATTGCCCGTGCCAACGAGATCCTGCGGTCCTGCGTGCATTGCGGCTTCTGCACTGCGACTTGCCCGACCTACCAGGTGCTTGGCGACGAACTCGACAGCCCGCGCGGGCGGATCTACCTGATGAAGGACATGCTCGAAAGCGGTCGCCCGGCGGATGCCAGAACGGTCAAGCACATCGACCGTTGCCTTTCCTGCCTCGCCTGCATGACGACATGCCCCTCCGGTGTGCACTACATGCACCTTGTCGATCATGCGCGCGCGCACATCGAGAAGACCTACAAGCGCCCGCTATTCGAGCGAGCCCTCCGAAACACTCTGGCAATGATCCTGCCCTATCCCGGCCGGTTCCGGCTGGCGCTGCTTGCTGCAAAGATCGCACGCCCGTTCAAGTCGCTTGTGCCCGAGGCGAGGTTGCGCGCGATGCTCGACATGGCGCCAAAGCGGATTCCGCCGGTCAGCCGGAACGACGATCCGCAAAGCTTTCCGGCTCGGGGCGAACGCCGGATGCGGGTCGCCCTGATGACCGGCTGCGCGCAGAAGGCGCTCAACACCGACATCAACGACGCGACGATCCGGCTGCTGACGCGGCTCGGCTGCGAGGTCGTCGTGGCCGAGGGTGCAGGCTGCTGCGGCGCGCTCGTTCACCACATGGGACGCGAGGAAGAGAGCCACAGGTTTGCCGTGGCCAATATCAACGCGTGGTCCGCCAGCGACGTCGATGCGATCGTGATCAACACCAGCGGTTGCGGCACGACGGTCAAGGATTATGGCCACATGTTCCGCAACGATCCGCTCGCGTCAAAGGCCGCTGATATCAGTGCGAAGACGATGGATATCTCCGAACTGCTGACGAAGCTCGACCTGGCCGCCGAGGCGCCCGAACGGCTTCGCGTCGCCTATCATGCAGCGTGCTCGCTCCAGCATGGGCAACAGATCAAGACGGCGCCCAAGACGCTCCTGAAAAACGCCGGCTTTGAAGTGGTCGAGCCCAAGGACCCACATCTCTGCTGCGGGTCGGCGGGAACCTACAACCTGATGCAGCCTGAGATCTCCGGCGAACTGAAGACCCGCAAGGTCAAGACGCTTGAAGCGAAAGCGCCCGACGTGATCGCCGCCGGAAATATCGGATGCATGATGCAGATCGGCTCGGGCACCGAGGTGCCTATTGTCCACACTGTCGAGCTTCTGGACTGGGCAACGGGCGGACCGCGCCCACAAGCCCTTGGCTGATAACCCTTTCTCGACATATTCTTGCCGTATCGCGCCGGTAAATTCCGGCTCGTAACGGGAAGAGGAACGGCATGCGGATTCTGCTCGCTGCAATTCTGGCGGCGCTTGTCACCTTTTCGGCTGCCGCCGAGGAAGATCAACCGTCCGAGCTGACGACCATCATGACGTCGTACGACGCTCAGGGGTGGGAGGGCGTGGGCCGCCTGAATATCGGCTGGGGCGGAATGTGCACCGGGGCTCTGATCTCGCCGCGGCTTGTCCTGACCGCCGCGCATTGCGCCTTCAACTCGCATTCGGGAAACCAGATGAAACCCGATGACATCGTCTTTCATGCCGGGTTCCGCAACGGGCATGCGACGGCAACAAGGCGGATCAGCCGGATCGTCGTTCATCCCGACTACGAGTTCTCCGGTACCGTTGGCGATGCGAACGTCGCAAACGACATCGCGCTTTTCGAGCTGGCAAGCGAGATACGGCTGCCAAACGTCAAGCCGTTCCAGACCGGCGACCGCCCTCGCAAGGGACAGCAAGTCGGGGTGGTCTCCTATGCCCATGACAGGGCCGACTCGCCTGCGATCCAGGAAGCCTGCCATGTCCTCGCCCGGCAGCGGGGAACACTTGTCTTGTCCTGCGACGTGGACTTCGGCTCGTCCGGAGCCCCCATTTTCGCCCTGGACGGCGGAATTGCGACAATCGTTTCGGTCGTCTCAGCAAAGGCCGAAGTTCGCGGCCGTAAGGTGTCGTTGGGAACCAACCTTGAGAAACCACTTTCTGACCTGATGGCGATGCTGAACGCCGGGACCGGGCAGGTCGCGGCGGCGCCGAAGGTGAACATCGTGAGTTCCAAGGAACCGCGACGGCTTTCTGCGGAAAAGGGCGCCAAGTTTCTCCGGCCGTGACTTGACCGGCGGGATTTGCGGCTCATTCTCGGCGCCATGCGCGTCGTTCTCATCTTCCTCTGCCTCATGACGGCTCACACCGCATGGGCAGCCGATCTCTTCTCGGCGGCCGGGCGTCTTGAGAACGCGACCAGTCAAGGGAGCTGCTCTGCGACGTTGATCGCCGACGATATCGTTGCCACGGCCGCGCATTGCATTCGCGAGGACAATGCAACGCAGTTCGTGTTCCGGCTCGGAAACGGGCAGGCCGGTGCTCCGATTCCCGTGGTCCGCGCGATCCGGCACCCATTCTACACTGACTTCGAGGGCCAGAGATTGCGCCAGTTGCGCTTCGATGTTGCGGTCGCCCGGCTTGAACATCCGGTGTCCGAAGCTCAGGCCGTTCCAATGAAGCTCGGCGATCCCGCGCAGGTGGGCGAGGGGCTTTTCCTTGTCAGTTGGCGCGCCGGTGAGGGCAGCCGCCCGCGACAACGCCGGTGCCTTGTGATCGAGGGCGAGGTGCCCGGCGTCGTGGTCATGGGATGCAGGGTCAGGGGCGGCGAAAGCGGCGCGCCGGTGACCCGCCTCACACCGGATGGCGTGGAACTTGTCGCCATCATCAGCAGCCGGTCGCAACAGGGGCGGCAGCCGATAGCCGTGGCTTCCGACGTGATCCAGAGGATTCCCCCTCTGCTTCATCGTCTCGGCGAGACCCCTTGAAGCCCCGGAAACGCCCACCTACATCTGCCTCGCCAGGCGCCGAAACAGGGTCTGGCAGCCAATAGAACCGCCTTGCCCGTTCGGGAAGGCAACATCGGTATCGCTCAAAGGAGGATAACCCTATGCGACGTATTGATCTTGCACCGCTTCACCGTGCAACCGTCGGCTTCGACCAGATCGCCGACATGATGGACCGGATCCTGGCCGACACGGCCCAGACCCCGTCCTACCCGCCCTACAACATCGAAAAGACCGCTGATGACGGCTGGCGCATCTCGATTGCGGTTGCCGGCTTCGGCGAGGCCGATCTTTCGGTCGAAGTTCGCGAGAACGCTCTGATCGTATCGGCGCGCAAGTCGGAAGAAGATGACAACCGGACCTTCCTGCATCGCGGCATTGCCAACCGTGCGTTCGAGCGCCGGTTCACACTCGCCGACCATGTCCGTGTCACCGGCGCCAGCCACGAGAACGGAATGCTGCATATTGATCTGCTGCGCGAGGTGCCCGAGGCCCTCAAGCCGCGCCGGATCGAGATCACCAGCTCCGACACCGTCGAGGCGAAGGCCGTGGAAGCCTCGTAAGCCGGTCTCGGTTGATTGACTACAGGCCCGTCGGCACAGCCGGCGGGCCTTTTGCTTCCGTGCAACAGCGCAGGACCGATCCCGGATCGTTGGCTTGAAACCCGAAACGCGAGCCGCAACATCCTTTCGGGAGGGCAGGGAGACTAACATGGGCGAAGGCCGGGGCTATTGGTCCGACATGTCCATCGGAATGCGGCTTCGCACGATTGTGGGGGTTTTCTATGTTCTGGGAGCGGTCGTGGTGTTTCTGCGTGCTCCGCTTCCGGGGATGGCACTGCTTGTGTTTCCGGTCCTTGCCATGAGCGTGGGTATTTGGTTCCGAGGCCCTCCCGATACGCCATTCAGCCAACGGACATCCGCCCTTTCCCACTTTCTTAACCACGTCTGGTCGGCGCCGCGTCCCGCAAAGACGACGCTTGCGGTCCTTCTGGTCGTGGCGGTCGTCTCCGGCCTCGGCTGGATCAGCACCGAGAAGCTGCGCGCCGAAGCCGCGAAGCCGTCCCTGGCCGAAAGGGTCTCGACGGCAACGGAACGCGCAAAAACTGCCACAACCGACAAGACGAAAGGCTGGATCGCGACCGCCAAGGGCTGGTTCAGTTCCGGAGAGGAACCCTAGTCCTCGTAGGGGTTCAGCCATCCCACCGGCGCGCCGGTGATCTCCTGCCCGAGGAACAGTTGAATTGCAGCGACGGCGTTGAAGCTCATGCCGCCTGCCGAGTGATACGGCCTGAGCGGCACACGCGTGCCATTTTTCATCACCATGACAGGTTGCTTGATGCCATTGCCGCTGGTTTCGCCGGATTTACGGACCTCGGAGATCTCGGCAGATTGGACATCGCTCAGGACCCAGTTCCATTCCTGGTGTCCATTACGGTCATCGACTGTAAGTTTCACCTGGTTTGCTGGCCGGTCGAACAGCAGAACCGACCGCATCTTGCTTCGGAGATGATACCAACCGACTGCTCCGATCAGGGCGAGCGGCAGGAGCGCGGTTTGCCAGTCACCTTCGTAGAGGAAGAAAACGGCAACCAGGAGCAGGCCAAAGGACAGCGCTGCAAGCGCGAACTGCTTGTCCAGTTGAGTATCGACCATCAAGAGCCGATCGTCCGTTCTTTCGCTTACCTGCACTGCGCGTCACTCGCCGTAGGGTATCCAGATGGTCTTCACCTCCGTCGCCGCATCGAGGAAAGACTGTGTTGAAGGTTCTCCGGCCGGAATCCAGGTTCGCTTCAGGTTCCCCGCCGCCTCGCGCTCGATCACGGCGGCAAGGTCGGCTTCGGAAAAGCTCCACGCCGCATCCAGGTCCGCGTGGCCCGCGACCTGGCCGGCAAGCTCGGCGTGATCGCCGGTCAGGATGTTGACCACGCCGGCAGGGATGTCGGAGGTCTCGAGCACCTGCATCAGGTCGGTGGCCACAAGCGGTGCAGCCTCGGAGGCGATCAGTGTCAGGCGATTGCCCATCGCAAGCGCCGCACCGATCAGGGTCGCCAGATTGAGCAGCGGAGCGTCGCCACCGCAGAACGCCGCGATCTTGCCAACCGGCTCGTTCATGGCGAGTGCCACACCGCGGATCGGCACGCCCTTGGCGCGGCCATCGAACTTGTCGGCCCAGGCGGCCCAGGTGAAGAACGCGTCAACCGCCGCGGCAACCTCGGCGGCGCCGCGACGTTTGCCGGTCATGGCGTTCAGCCGGGCGGCGAACTCATCACCACGGGCGGCGAGGTTCTCGCCAAGGAAGTAGAGGATCTGCGCGCGCAGATGCCCGGTTGTTCTCGACCAGCCTTTCGCGGCGTTCATGGCTTCGACCGCGTTCCGCAAGTCCTTCCGGTTCGCAATCGGCGCGTGCCCCAGAACCCGGCCTTTCGCGTCGAGAATCGCGCGCGAATACCCGCTGTCCGGCCGCGCCTGCTTGCCGCCGATATATAGCTTGGCCGTGCGATCGACGGTGTCCGGTTCGGCTGTCGTGGCCTTTGCAGTGGCCGCCAATGATCGGGCGGGTCGGGCTTTCTCTCGCGTGTAGGCCCGAAGTCCCTCCCAGCCGCCTTCGCGCCCGAAGCCGCTTTCGCGGACGCCACCGAAACCGGCCGCTGCGTCGAAGAGGTTGGTCGCGTTCACCCAGACGACGCCGGCGGCGAGCTTCGGCGCCATGTCGAGTGCCAGGTTGACGTTCTCGGTCCAGACCGTCGCGGCGAGGCCGTAGCGCGTGTTGTTCGCCAACTCGACCGCCTCGCCGGGCGTACGGAAGGTTGTCGAGACGAGGACGGGACCGAAGATCTCTTCCTGCATCAGCGGATCGGCCGTCGAAAGGCCGGAAATCAGCGTCGGCGGATAGAAGCACCCCTTCTTCGGAAGCTCGGTCGCCGCGTGATAGACCTCGCCCCCCGAGCCCTCCACAAGTGCCTTGATCGTCTTCAGCTGTACCGGGTCGACCACCGCGCCCACGTCGATGCATTTGTCGAGCGGATCGCCGATCCGCAACTTGTCCATCCGCGCCTTCAACCGTTTTCCAAAGTCTTCGGCGATGCCTTCCTGCACAAGAAGCCGCGACCCAGCGCAGCAGACCTGCCCCTGGTTGAACCAGATCGCGTCGACCAGACCTTCGATCGCGCTGTCCATGTCGGCATCGTCGAACACGATGTAGGGCGACTTGCCGCCCAGCTCCAGGGTCAGCGCCTTGCCGGACCCGGCGGTTTCGCGGCGAATGACGCGCCCTACCTCGGTCGATCCGGTAAAGGCGATCTTGTCGACGTCCTTGTGCGAAACGATCAACCCGCCAACCTCGCCATCGCCGGTGACGATGTTCAGAACGCCGGGCGGCAGGCCGGCGTCATGCGCAAGTTCCGCGAAGAGCAGCGCGGTGAGCGAGGTGTATTCGGCCGGTTTCAGAACAACGGCATTGCCCATCGCCAGCGCCGGGGCGACCTTCCACGCCAACATCAGAAGCGGAAAATTCCACGGAATGATCTGGCCGCAAACGCCAAGCGGCTCGCGCCCGGGCAACTCGTCGTCCATGAGCTGTGCCATGCCGGCGTGATAGTAGAAGTGCCGGGCGACAAGCGGGATGTCGATGTCGCGGCTCTCGCGGATCGGCTTGCCGTTGTCCAGCGTTTCCAGCACCGCGAAGAGGCGGGAGTGTTTCTGCACCATCCGCGCCAAGGCATAGAGCACGCGGGCACGCGCCTTGGCGTCCTTCGCCCAGCCCTTCTGTGCCTTGCGCGCGGCGGCAACGGCATTGTCGACGTCACGTTTGGATGCCTGGCTGACTTTCGCCAGCAGCTTGGTCGTCGCGGGATTCTTCGAGGCGAAGAGCTTGTTCGGCTTGGTGAAAGCACCGCCGATAAACTGACCGAACTTGCCGTCGTGGCTTTCGATCCACTTCAGCGCCTCGGCGGCGTCTTCGGGGGCGGGGCCGTAGTCCATGCTCTCGAATATTTCGGCCACGTTCACGTCCTGCCCTCCATTTTGGCGCCCCTCATCCCACCGCGTGCCGGTACCCGGCGGAGTAACGGCCTGTCACGTAATGTTCCAATTGCCGCTCGATGTCGCCCAGAAGCGAGGATGCTCCGAAGCGGAAAAGATCGCTCTGCAACCAGCGGTCGCCCAACTCGTCTTTCACCAGCGTCAGATAGGTCACCGCATCCTTCGCCTTCGAAATCCCGCCCGCTGGCTTGTAGCCGACGCGGTAGCCCGTCATCTCGTGATAGGCGCGGATCGCGCGCATCATGACGAGGCTGACGGGAAGCGTTGCGTTGACGCCTTCCTTGCCCGTCGAGGTCTTGATGAAATCGGCCCCCGCCATCATGCAGACCCAACTTGCGCGCGCCACATTGCGCAGCGTGCCCAGTTCGCCCGTGGCAAGGATCGCCTTTACGTGCGCTTCGCCGCAGGCCTCGCGGAAGGTGCGCATCTCGTCATAAAGCGCCTGCCAGTTGCCCGTCAGGACGTGGCGGCGCGAGATGACGATGTCGATCTCCTTGGCCCCTGCCGCAACGCTCTCGCCGATCTCGGCCACCCGCAGGTGGAAGGGCGAGAGGCCCGCGGGAAAGCCGGTCGAGACTGCGGCGACGGGGATGCCGGTGCCCTTGAGCGCGTCAACGGCCGTCGCCACCATGTCATGATAGACGCAGACAGCACCGGTAGTTAGGCCGGGCATACCCAGCGCCTCCAGCAGGTCGGCGCGCACCGGCTGACGGGCTTTGGCGCAGAGGCGCCGCACGCGACCCTCGGTGTCGTCGCCTGCGAGCGTTGTGAGGTCGATCATGGTGATCGCGCGAAGTAGCCAGGCCGCCTGGTACTCTTTCTTGACCGAGCGCCGACCGGGCAATGTGGCCGCGCGGCGCTCGATTGCCGAGGTGTTTGCCTGAAGTGCCCTCACCAGGTCGAGGTCGAGCGGAAGGCCTGCATTTCGCGGCTCCTGTACCTGGGGCAGTTGCGCCGGTTTCGTGGCGGCGTGGGTGGCGGTTCTTTCCATTGCCCGAGCGTGACACGGGCCGTGGGCGGTTTCAATCCACCAGAACGGTCTCGACCCGCGCGCCGATCTCGATTGTCCGGTGTACGGGGCATTTCTCGGCAATCTCCAGCAGCCGCTGGCGCTGGTCGCTGTCCAGATCACCCTCCAGCCGGATCTCCCGGCGAAAGCTGTCGATCCGCACCTCCTTCGAGGTCTCGGCATCCTGCGCATGGACCTTGTCGTGACTGATATCGACTGAGACATGCGACAATGGCCAGCCCTTGCGGCGGGCGTACATGCGGATTGTCATCGACGTGCAGGCACCGAGACCCGCCGAGACGAACCCGTAGGGCGACATGCCGCGATTGGTGCCGCCATAGGCGCGCGGTTCGTCGGCAACGGCATGGTGATAGGGACCGGCGTTCACATCCTGAAGAAAGCCGTCCGGATCGGCTTCTGAAACCCGTACGATACCCTCGGGCGCACCGGGTGGCGGTGCCGGTGGGCGCAGATCGAGATACCGGCCCGCCCAAGCCGCGATCACCTCGGCCGCGTACTCGGCGTCCTCGGATTTCGAGATCAGGTGGTCGGCATCGTCCAGGGTCACGAAGCTTTTCGGGTGTTTCGCGGCGCTGAAAATGCGGGTCGCGTTGTCGATCCCGACGGTAGCATCGCGGGGCGCATGCATGACCAGGAGGGCCTTGTTCAGCGCGCCGATAAGTGGGGCGAGGGCGCTGCCTTTCACATCCTCGACGAAGTCGCGGCCGATGCGGAAGGGGCGGCCGGCAAGAGAGACCTCGGCCGCGCCATCGGCCTCGATCTTTTCCAGCGCGTCGCCGAAATTGTGGGTCACGTGGCCGGGGTCGAAGGGCGCACCGATGGTAACGACCGCCTTCGCGCTGTCGATCTCGGAGGCCGCTTTCAGGACAGCGGCGCCGCCAAGCGAGTGACCGATCAGCAGCGACGGCGCCATTCCGCGTTCAGAGAGCGCCTGCGCGGCGCGGGTCAGGTCACCGACGTTGGACGTGAAGGTTGTATTTGCGAACTCGCCCTCTGAATGGCCGAGACCGGTGAAATCGAAGCGCATCACCGCGATGCCCATACCGGAAAGGCGCCCTGCGATGCGGCGGGCGGCGGTGATGTCCTTGCCGCAGGTGAAACAGTGGGCAAAGAGCGCAGTGGCGAGGTGCGGACCGTCGGGCAGGTCGAGCCGGGCGGCGAGTTCCTCGCCGGAATGGCCGGGGAAAGTGAAGCGTTCTGTGGGCATGGGGCAGCGGTATCCTTTCCGACGTCAGATTGCCACGGAAACGCGGCAGGGCAAGCTTGGTCACGGCAAGGTGAGTGGGCGAGAGGTTAGAGCCGCGCGCTTCAAGAGCGATCAGGTGGTAAACTACGTCAAAGGTCATCGGGCATTATCGCATACCCAGGAGCCACTCCCACGGAATGGCGATCCCGGATCGCGGCCGCGGATCCGGCCGGGTGATGGGTCTGGCTGCCCCAGGAATGCTGACACATGACCTGGATACGTCACCTCGACAGAAGATGGGAGAACAACCCCGAACGGCGCGCCGATTGGCAGGGAGACCGCCGTGGTCGCGAAGCCTATCTTGCAATGATCGAGCGCTTGCGCCGTGCCGACGTCGGTGCGGTGCCTCCGTTTAGGCTGAGGCCGGATGGACTTTGGAACAATGGGTTCGTGATGGGGTTCTGGCCCGGCGAGGATGAAGCCCGCGAGATCGAGCGCGCCATCGACGAGGCCGAGGCTGATCTCGGTTCGGATAGCTTCGAGTTCGGTGCCCCGAATGTTTGTCTGTTCGATGACCTGACGGAGTTCAGACCGCAGTTTTCCCTCTGGCGCGAAGTTCCGTCGCCAAAGCTGGCTGACGCCGGGGGTTTGCGAGGCCCGATCGTCGCAGATTTTCCTTTCAACGCTACCTTCCTTAGCCCAGGGTGTAGCAGGAGGATCGCGATGAATACTATTGGCGGTGGTCTGTCGGCCATAGGGAACACGCCGCTTGTCCGACTCCGAAAGGTCGTACCCGAGGGTGCGGCTGAAGTTTGGGTAAAGCTTGAAGGCGGCAACCCGACCGGTTCGTACAAGGATCGAATGGCAGTTTCGGTTCTTACGGCAGCCTTGGAGCGAGGCGACGTCTCGCCGGGAGATACCGTAGTCGAATTCACTGGCGGCAGTACGGGAACGGCCTTGGCCTTTGTCTCGGGAGTTTTGGGGCTGAAGTTCCTCGCGGTTTTCTCGGATGCGTTCTCGCACTCGAAACAGCAGGCGATGGAGGCATTCGGGGCCAAGGTGCTGGTCGAGAAAAGCGTCGATGGCAGCATCACGCATGAGCTTGCCGAGCGGATGAAGCAGCGGGCCTATGCCCTGGCCGAGCAACCATCGCACTACTACGCCGACCAGTTCGGATCGCCGGATGTTCGCCGGGGCTATGTGCCGATGGGTACGGAAATCGCACATGCGCTGGATGGAGAACTCGACGTTTTCTGCGCGGCGGTGGGAACCGGTGCTGCACTCATGGGCACGCTGGACGGCATGAACTCGGAGGGGGTCCAGCCCAAGGTCATCGCCCTCGAACCCGCCCAATCGCCACTGCTGACCACGGGTCAGTCAGGGGGACATCGGGTCGAAGGCATCGCGGTCTTTCCCGACCCTCCGTTTCTCGATCGCTCGGTTCTGGGCGAGGTGCGCACCGTGGATCAGGACAAGGGCTTTGAGATGTGCCGCCGCCTTGCGCGGGAAGAAGGCGTTTTCGGGGGTGGCTCGACCGGGTTGAACGTCTGCGCGGCAATCGAGATCGCCGCCGAGCTTGGGCCAGGGCACCGGGTGGTCACGCTGGGTTGCGACAACGGGGTGAAGTACCTGGGCGGGCACATCTACAGCTAGGTCCGATTTCCGAGATCAGACATTTCAGGATGGCCGGCTGGCCCCACGCGCCGTCAGCGTCAGGCACTCGACCGGGACTGCCAGACCGTCGTCGTCGAAACAGCCCTCCAGTTCGTCGATCATCTCGCCAATCAGTCTTGCGTGCTCGTCCTCGGGCAGGTCGGCCATCGTTTCGGCGATGGGCGAGCCCGCGATTGCACCGGTCAGAAACGCCGCCGGATCGGCGTGGCGGGCGAACTTGATGTCGAACTTCACATGGAAGTCGCGAAGGCCGGCATCACGGGCCAGATCGTGCAGGCGGTCGCGGTCGCCCAGTGAATAGACCATGTCCCAGGCTTCGGTCGTGCCGGCGCCGAATTGCCGGTCGAGCACGGTGGCGAAGGCGCGCCCGATCGCGGAACGGGTTTTCCAGACGCTGAGAGCAAGGCGTCCGCCGGGCTTCAGCACGCGCGCCATCTCGGACATTGCGGCGGGCTTGTCAGGCATGAACTGGAGGCCCTGCTGGCAGAGAACGACGTCGAAGGCGGCGTCCGGGAACGGCATGTCGGCGGCATCGCAATCGAGCCAGCGGATGCCTTTGAGACCGGCTTCGGCGGCAAAGCGATCCGCGGCCTCGAGCATCCCGGCGTTGAGGTCGGTGCCAGTGACCGCGGCACCGGTCCGGGCAGCGGCCCGTGCAACCACGCCGGTTCCGGCGGCGACGTCGAGTACGCTCTGATCCCCTGTCACCCCGGCATCCGCCACCAGGTCTTCGGCGCATTGTCCCATCTGCGCGAGGACCCAGCTGGCCTCGTAGACCTCGGGGCCGCCCTGCTTCAGTTGAAAGCCGGATGCATCTGCCATGCCATTAGTTCCTCCGTTTGGGAAGCATAACACAGCTTTTCGCCCAGCAAGGTGGGCAAGTATCGCCGGTCCAGACGCCTATCCCAGCGCCTTCGCCAGGTTCTCGTCGATCTTGTCCAGGAAGCCAGTCGTCGTCAGCCAGCCCTGGTCGGGGCCGACGAGCAACGCAAGGTCCTTGGTCATGTGGCCGCTTTCGATGGTGCCGATCACGGTTTTCTCCAGCGTCTCGGCGAAGCCCATCAGCGCCTCGTTGCCGTCGAGCTTGGCGCGGTGACGCAAGCCGCCGGTCCAGGCGAAGATCGAGGCGGTGGAGTTGGTGGAGGTCGACTTGCCCTCCTGGTGCTGGCGGTAGTGGCGGGTGACGGTGCCGTGGGCGGCTTCGGATTCCACCACCTTGCCGTCGGGGGTCATCAGTTGCGAGGCCATCAGGCCCAGCGAGCCGAAGCCCTGGGCAACCGTGTCGGACTGCACGTCGCCGTCGTAATTCTTGCAGGCCCAGACGTAGCCGCCGGACCATTTGAGCGAGGAGGCCACCATGTCGTCGATAAGGCGGTGTTCGTACCAGATCTTCTTCGCTTCGAACTGGTCCTTGAACTCGCTTTCATAGACCTCGTCGAAGATGTCCTTGAAACGGCCATCGTAGATTTTCAGGATCGTGTTCTTGGTCGAGAGATAGACCGGCCAGCCGAGGTTCAGCCCGTAATTGAACGAGGCGCGGGCGAAGTCGTAGATCGACTTGTCGAGGTTATACATCGCCACGGTCACGCCGGCGCCGGGGGCGTCGAAGACCTCGCGTTCGATCACTTCGCCGTCGGCGCCTTCGAAGCGCAGAGTCAGCTTTCCCGGTCCGCCGAAGTGGAAATCGGTGGCGCGGTACTGGTCGCCGAAGGCGTGGCGGCCGATGACGATGGGCTTGGTCCAGCCCGGCACGAGGCGGGGGATGTTGCGGCAGATGATCGGCTGTCGGAAGATGGTGCCGCCGAGGATGTTGCGGATCGTGCCGTTGGGGCTTTTCCACATCTGCTTGAGGCCGAACTCCTCGACCCGCGCCTCGTCAGGCGTGATGGTGGCGCATTTGACCGCGACGCCGACTTCGCGGGTTTTCTCGGCCGCGTCGATGGTGATCTGGTCATTGGTACGGTCGCGTTCCTCGATCCCGAGGTCGTAATAGAGCAGGTCGATGTCGAGATAGGGAAGGATCAGCTTGTCCTGAATGAACTCCCAGATGATCCGGGTCATCTCGTCGCCGTCCATGTTCACGATGGGGTTTGCGACTTTGATCTTGGACATGAGGCTGCTCCGTTGAATGGCCACGCGCCGGATAGCGCAGGCGCGTCAGGAACGAAAGCGCAGGGTTCGGATCGACCCAAAGAAATCCCGTTGCGGTCCCAGGGTTGCCCGATTTTCGACCCGAAACAGGGTTATTAATTTGTGAATTGGAGGAATGAGTAACGGATGTATGCCATGAAGTACGATTTCTACATGTTCTGCGCCACGCCCGAGGAGTTGCAGCGCAAGTATTCCAAGCTTCTTTCCGCGTTCAACATGGAAGAAACGGCGGCGCAGAAGGTCGCCTTGTTTCGCGATCCCAAGGTTGTTGAAGCGATCGCAACGGCTTCGGACGAAGTGCGCGAATGTTTCCTTAGAAGCGGCTTCGAGCTGACCAGCTACGATAGAGGCATTCGAGGCGGCGGATTTCCCGTTGAGGATACCGAGGCGCGGTCCAAGGTTCTGGCGCAGTTGCGCGAGAATCTCGAGGCGCTGCCGGAGGGAACCGACTGGAACGGCTTCGATGTCGATGCCTTTCTTGCCGTCGCCGATGCAGCGCAACCGGTGACGCGCGTGCGCAAGAAGTTCGCCGAAGCGCGCCGGGCGATCCTGCCGGTTCTCAAGCTGGACGCGGTTCACCGGATCAGTTCGCGGGTCGTCTCGCGGGCCTTGTCGAAGCCCGCTCCGGGCATCTGAGGTCAGCTCAGTTCGACGCCCGCAGTACGCATGCCCGCCCTCGCGGCGTCGAGTGAGCCGTCAAAGTCGATGCCGCGGCAGAGGCTTTCGATGACGGTGACCTTGAAGCCGAGATTGGCGGCATCGACTGCGGAGTAGTTCACGCAGAAATCGGTCGCGAGGCCGACGCAGGCGACCGTATCGACGCCCCGGCTTCTGAGATAGCCCTCGAGGCCGGTGGGCGTCATCTTGTCGTTCTCGAAGAAGGCGGAGTAGCTGTCGATCTCGCGCCGGAAGCCCTTGCGGATGATCAGGTTGGCCGGGTCTGTCTCGAGGCCGGGGTGGAAGGCGGCGCCGTCGGAGCCGATGATGCAATGGTCGGGCCAGAGGACCTGGGTGCCGTAGTGCATCTCGGTTGTCGTCATCGGGTCTGCTCCGTGTTGCGAAGCGAAGCTGAGGTGATCCGCCGGGTGCCAGTCCTGGGTGAAGACACGCACCTGGTATTCGGGCAGAAGGGCATTGATCGGGTCCACGATCTCGTCCCCGCCCGTGACGGCGAGCGCGCCGCCGGGACAGAAGTCGTTCTGCACGTCGATCACGAGGAGGGCTTCATTGGCTGGGCGCATGGGGTGTCTCCGGTGGCGGGATGGTTCTCGGGAATTCCTGCCAACCCTTGCAACCTTTGCACGCGGCTGTAAAGGAAACGGGTCATGTATACCGTCGCCGCGCTCTACAAGTTCACCGCCTTCTCTGATCCTGCCGCGCTGAAGCCGCCGCTGGCGGAATGCGCCTGCCGGAATGGCGTGAGGGGCACGCTTCTGCTGGCGCGGGAGGGGATCAACGGGACCATCGCCGGGACGCGCGAGGGGATCGACGCGGTGCTGGCGCATATCCGGGGGCTGCCGGGATGTGCCGTCATCGAGTGGAAGGAAAGCACCGCCGCCGAGATGCCGTTCCGGCGGCTGAAGGTGCGGCTCAAGCGCGAAATCGTCACGATGGGGCAGCCGGAGGTCGATCCTAGGGCTTCGGTCGGGGCCTATGTCGAAGCCGGGGACTGGAACGCGCTGATCTCGCGGGATGACGTGGTGACGATCGACACGCGGAACGACTACGAAGTGGCGATAGGCACGTTTGCGGGAGCGGTCGATCCCGAGACGCGTAGCTTCGGGGAGTTTCCCGACTGGTGGAAAGTCAACGCGGATCGCTTTGCGGGCAAGAAGGTTGCGATGTTCTGTACCGGCGGCATCCGCTGCGAGAAGGCGACCAACTATGTTCTGTCGCAGGGGGCGGAGGACGTCTTTCACCTGAAGGGCGGCATTCTGAAGTACCTGGAAGAGGTGCCCGAGGGAGAGAGCCTCTGGAAGGGGGAATGTTTTGTCTTCGACCGCCGTGTTTCAGTGGGACATGGACTGGAAGAGGGTGGCTATGACCTTTGTTATGCCTGCCGACGCCCGGTGTCGGACGCTGACAAGGCTCACGGCGACTATGAAGAAGGAGTCTCGTGTCCGATATGCCGGGAGGAATATTCCGAGGCGGATCGGGAGCGGTTTCGCGAGCGGCAGCGGCAGATCTCGCTGGCGAAGGCGCGGGGCGAGGCGCATCTGGGCGGATAGGGCTGCAGGCGGGTCGCGTGGCTGGACCTTATCCGCGGATAAGATGTCCCCGACCTTATCCGCGGATAAGATCCTGTTAAAAAATCGTTAAAATGAATTTTTCATAAAGCCCCCGTCCTCCCACCCCTATTCTTCGGAACAATTCCTGAAGAGTTGGTGAATTTTCCTGGCTTGCAACACGCGTGAGGCTTGCCGACGTTTCTCCTCCTGGCGCTATCGCACCGCCGCGTGATGCTCCCAGAACGCCACCGCGCGGTCGTATGCCTCGACGTCGATGGGCACCCCCGAACCGCCTTCTTCCCGCCCCAGCGCGTTGCGCATCTGTGTGATCGGCGGCATCGGTGGTTCGACCGGCTCCAGCGTGCCGATGATCGAGACGATGCCCCATTCGCAGTCCGGCACCCGCTGTTCCCCAGGGTAGTCGCGCGCCTCGGCCAGAAGCTGGTCGTGGCTGTAGAGAATGACGTCGAGCCAGATCGCGCGCGGTGCCTCCATCCCTTCGATCCAGCGTTCGAGCACGGCGCGCTCGCCCTGGCGCCGGGCCAGGTAACCCGAGCGGAGGAAGGGGCGAGTTTCGTCGGTGATGGGGGCGAAGGCGGCCCTGGTTTCGCTGTCGTTCGGCAGGAAGAGGTGCTTGCAGAAGGGCGCGTAGCCGTCGGCGAGGGGTCGATCCGACACGTTGCATTGTGCCGTAAGATCGTCGGGCGACAGGCCGAGGACGCGGGTGCTGGCACCCTCCTGCCAGTTCCTCAGAGCGAATTCGGTCATGGCGATGCGCATGGGCGGCTCCCGTATCTGCCGTGAAACTTCCCTATCCGCTCGGTTGCTCTTGGCCGCAAGCTGATTCATCCTTGCCCGAACCACTTGCCGGACGTCGGAAACTTGGAAACAGCGGAACATGGTTGCGAGAATTGCGGTGCCGTTCTGCCGGAGCGGTTCGCTGAAGCGCGGATGGTAACCTGCGCGCATTGCGGTTCGACTTCCGTCCTGCGCGACGAGGTTTTCCGGCTGGCGGGCGAGGGCGGCGTGATCCGGGACGCGCCGTCGCTGATCCGGCTGGACGAAGAAGTTCAGGTCCAGGGGCAGCGGTTAATGCCGGTGGGCCTTGCGCAATTCGATTACGGGCGCGGCTGGTGGGATGAGTTCTGGTGCCTCGACGCCGATGCCGCGGGGTATTGGCTGAGTGCGGACGAGGGGGATTATGCGCTGGAGCAAGCCCTGCCAAGGGCGGACTGGCCGAAGCGGTTCAGGCCGAAACTGGGGGCCGAGGTCGAGATCGGGGGGACGGCGTTTCGGGTGACGGAAGCCGAGACAGCCACCTGCGTCGCGGTGCGGGGGGCCTTTCCCGAGGTTCTGGAGGTGGGTGAGAGCCACCTCTACTTCGACCTGACCGGTCCGGATGGCGAAATTGCCACGCACGAGCGCTGGGACGGCGGCGAGGGGTGGAGCATCGGCCGCTGGATCGACCCCTGGGAGGTCGGCGGGACATGAGCACCGCGCAGGCCGTCTCGTTCAATTGCACCCAATGCGGTGCCGGGCTGGATGCGCTGGGCGGCGGCCGGGTGCAGACCCATGTCTGCCCCTACTGCGGGGCCGAACTGGATGCGCAGGACGGCTACAAGGTGCTGGCGCGGTTCCGCGACATGGAACGGCCGGAGACGCCGTTTGACATCGGGATGACAGGCACGCTCTGGGACGTCCCGTTCACCGTGATCGGGACCATCGGCTGGGTCGAGTATCATGCAGGGCGCAAGTGGGAATGGGTGGATCACCAGCTTTTCTCGCCCACCCACGGCTATGGATGGCTGACGGTCGAGGATGGCCACGTCAGCTATGCGCGGAAGTCGCGTCGTGTTCCGTCTCCGGCTGGCGTGAGCGACTACCTGATCGAGACGTCCGAGAACCGGCCGCGGGTGAAGCTGGACGGTCAGAGTTTCGTCTATTACGGCTCGGGAGTGGCGAAGCCGTTCTTCATCGAGGGCGAGTTCAATTACCGTCCCACGCTGGAGGACACCGTGCGCTATGTGTCGCTGGCCGGCGATGGCGCGATGCTGGACATCGTGGAGGGTGGAGGCGAGCGGGAATACGAGCTTGTTCAGTTGCCGGATCAAGCCGCGCTGCTGACCAGTTTCGGTGTGCCGAAGGGGCGCTGGCCGAAGCCGAGGGGCGTGCATCCGCTTGAGCCGCTGAGGCGCTCGCCGCTACAGCTGTTTGCGCGCAACCTGTTTCTTGGAGCATCGGCGCTGACATTCGTGCTGGCCCTCATCTTGTCGACCTTCGGGCAGACGGTGGGGCGCAGCGACGAGGTATCGGTCTGGTGGGGCGCCAAGGTGCCGTTCGAGATCACGCAGGGCAACCGGCTGACCGAGATCGAGATCTGGGGCAACGCCGACAACAGCTGGGCCTGGTTCGAGGCTGAACTTCTGGACGAGGAGGACGAACCGGTTGCCGTTTTCGAGCGGGGGATCGAATATTACACCGGCAGCGACTGGTCCGAGGGCTCGCAGCGGGTGCGGACGCGGCTGCGGCTGCCGCCAGGGCGCTATTCGCTGGAAGTCGGCATGACCGAAGCCGAGGTGGACTGGACAGGTGGCAACAAGACATCGCGGATGCGGGTGTCGGTGACCGAGGGCGTGGTCTCGACCTTCTGGCTCTGGTGGACGGCGGTGCTGCTGGGCCTTGCGGGAGCGGTCTTCCTGGCGCACCGGGTCTATCACTATTCCCGGCTGATGTCGGGCAGCGACTGGAGCGACGACTGATGGCGGCGCGTGTTGTTCTGGTGGTACTTGTGGCGGCGATCGTCGGCGGGGCGACCTATGCGGCCATGAACGGCGTCTGGGGCGAGAGCAGCCAGGTGATTTCAACCCGCGCCGGCAGTCCCGGAGGCGGTTTCGGCGTCGGCGGACGCGGTGTCAAATGAGGAGACAGACATGGTATTCAGCGAAGTGATCCTGCCCGAGGTGGTGGCAACGGTGGTCTACACCGTTCTCGGCCTCGTTCTTCTCGGCATCAGCTGGAAGGTGATCGAGTGGCTCACGCCCTTCTCGCTGCGAAAGGAAATCGAGGAGGACCAGAACCTTGCCATCGCGGTGCTGATCGGCGCGCTTTTCATCGCGGTCTCGCTGATCATCGGCGCGGTCATCATTTCTGGATGAGCGCGCGGCCCGCCCGAGACGGTCAGGCTCTCTGGCTGCTGGCGGCGACCTTTACGGTCGCGGTCGCCGGGCTGGTCTATGAGCTGATCGCCGGCACGGTTTCGAGCTATCTGCTTGGCGACAGTGTCACGCAGTTCAGCCTGGTGATCGGGATTTTCATGACCGCGATGGGACTGGGGGCCTGGGTTTCGCGTTTCGTGGAAAGCGCCGAGCACGGGTTCACATGGAGCCAGGTTCTTCTGGGGATCGTCGGCGGGTTCTCGGCCCCGACGCTGTTCCTGGCCTACGGCTACCTCGATGGCATACAGGCGCTTCTCTTCGCGCTGGTGATCGCAATCGGTGCGCTCTCGGGGCTGGAGATTCCGCTGATCACCCGCATCCTTCAATCGCGCGGCGCGATGAAACATACTCTCTCCAGCGTTCTGACGGCGGACTACGCGGGTGCCCTGGTGGCGGCTCTGGCCTTTCCGCTGCTGGTCGTGCCGCAACTGGGGCTGATGGCTGCAAGTCTGGCGTTCGGACTGCTGAACCTTCTGGTCGCAGGTATCTCTGTGTGGATGTTCCGTGATCGGATCGGCTGGGGCCTGCGCGGGGCCTGGATGGCAGGGCTGGTCGCCTGCGCCGCCGGTTTGGTCTATTCGGAACGGTTGGTGTCGCTGGCCGATGCGGCGTTCTTCGAGGATGACGTGGTGCTGGCCGAGGACAGCCAGTACCAGCGTATCGTTGTGACGCGCTGGAACGATCGCTACCGTCTGTTCCTGAACGGGTCGATCCAGTTCGATACGCTGGACGAGCACCGCTATCACGAGGCGCTGGTGCATCCGGCGATGGCCCTTGCCCACCGGCGGGCGGATGTGCTGATCCTTGGTGGCGGCGACGGGATGGCAGCGCGCGAGGTGCTGCGCTGGCCCGGCGTGCAAAGCGTGACGCTGGTCGATCTTGACCCGAGGGTGACGGAGCTTTTCGCGACCAATGGAATGCTTTCGGCGCTGAACGAAGGATCATTGCGAGACCCGCGCGTGATGGTAGTGAACGAGGATGCGTGGCTCTGGGTGCGGGGGTCGGAGGAGGTTTTCGACGTAATACTTCTCGACCTGCCGGACCCGCGCGACTTTGCGCTCTCGAAACTTTACTCGGCCGAGTTCTACGCGGCGCTCGTTCAACGGCTCTCGCCACGCGGTGCAATGGTGACGCAGGCCGGATCGCCGGTTTTCTCGCGCGAGGCGTTCTGGTCGGTCGCGCGGACGCTGGGGGAGACGCGCAATCCCTCGGTGCCGGAGGGCAGGTTGGAGACGGTGCCCTATCATGCCTATGTGCCGAGCTTCGGGGACTGGGGTTTCGTATTGGCAAGCCACCGCGAGTTGCCGGGACCGGAAGCATTTCCGACCGGTCTGAAGTTCCTCACGCTGGATCTCTGGGATGTCATGCAGCGGTTCCCGGCGGATTCCGGCCCGGTGGAGGTCAGGCGCAACACGCTGCAATCGCACCCCCTCGTCCGGTATTACGAGAATGGCTGGGCGCGCTGGATGAACTAGGCCAGGAGCGTCCCGATCCGCTGCACCGCGAAGACGTAGCCCTCGATCCCGCAGCCAGCGATCACCCCTGTCGCGCGCCCCGAGACATAGGAGTGATGGCGGAAGGGTTCGCGGGCGTGGATGTTGGAGATATGCACCTCCATCACCGGGCCGTCGAAAGTGTTGAGCGCATCCAGGATGGCGATCGAGGTGTGGGAATAGGCGCCGGGATTGATGACGATGGCATCCGCCGTCTCGCGCGCCTCGTGAATCCAGTCGACGAGTTCGCCCTCGTGGTTGGACTGCCGGGCCACGGTTGCAGCGCCGAAGGCCTCGGCCGCCTTGGCGCAGAGGTGCGCGACATCGTCGAGCGTCTGCGCGCCGTAGATCTCCGGCTGGCGCTTGCCCAGCAGGTTCAGGTTCGGACCGTTGAGGATCAGGATCGTCTTGCTCATGAGGCGATCTCTAGCGCAGGTTCCTCACCCTGCCCAGATCAAACCGGGCGATTGCGCGCTGCCCGTGTCATTTGA
This sequence comes from Silicimonas sp., assembly GCA_022340315.1. GTDB lineage: Bacteria > Pseudomonadota > Alphaproteobacteria > Rhodobacterales > Rhodobacteraceae > JAJDOD01. Next base: position 21,500 of record JAJDOD010000122.1, read on the forward strand.
GCGGTACCGCCAGCCGCGCGGCGCCCCAGCCGTCGGTATTGGTGCGCGCTTCGATGAAGACCTCGCGCGTGCCCGCCGGGATCGTCACGCCCGAGAGCGAGCGGGTGAATGGCTGTTCGTTTTCGTGGGGATGGAGGAGTTCGCGGAAGCCCAGTTCGGTGCCATCAGCGAGCACGACGCGCCAGCCGTCGGCATAGTCGTCCCAGCCGGTGTCGCCGTGCGAGAGCGTGACGGAGAAATTCCAGGTTTCGCCGGAGGCGCGGGCTTCCGCCGCTTCGATCACGGCGTCGTCGGCAAGGGCGGGAAACGGCAGGGCGAGAAGGATGAGATAACGCATGGGCGCGTCTTAGCACGGATCGCGCCGATCCGGCGATACGGTTTGGTGACTGCCGTGGGAGAGGCGTATTTTTGGAAGAGATGAAGGGAATATTGAATCAATTTTTGCGGTTTTGCCGACAAGCCATTCCGGGAGCGGGTGACGTTTCGGAAGAGGGTGAGACAGGCGGGGCCAAGCCCTTCGTTGAAACCACTAAATATTGTGTCCAAGGCGTGACATCACCGGCGAAAACGCCTATATTTTCGCTGTAAACAACAAGGAAAAACGGCATGGCGGAAGCCGGTGCGGCGCAAGCAGAATATGGCGCCGATTCTATTAAGGTTCTCAAAGGCTTGGAGGCTGTCAGGAAGCGGCCAGGCATGTATATCGGGGATACCGATGACGGCTCGGGGCTGCACCACATGGTCTACGAGGTCGTCGACAACGGGATCGACGAGGCACTGGCGGGCCATGCGGACCAGGTGACGGTCACGGTTCATTCCGATGACAGCGTTTCCGTTAGCGATAACGGCCGCGGCATTCCGGTCGAGATCCATGCCGAGGAAGGGGTCAGCGCTGCCGAGGTTATCATGACCCAGCTGCATGCGGGCGGGAAGTTCGACCAGAACTCCTACAAGGTGTCGGGCGGTCTGCACGGCGTCGGCGTTTCGGTGGTGAATGCGCTTTCGGAATGGCTGGAGCTGCGCATCTGGCGGAACGGCAAGGAGCACTACGCGCGCTTCGAGGGCGGCGAGACGGTCGAGCACCTGAAGGTGGTGGGCGATGCGAATGGCCGGAAGGGGACCGAGGTGCGGTTCCTGGCCTCGACATCGACGTTTTCCAACCTGGAGTACAGTTTCAAGACGCTCGAGAACCGGCTTCGCGAGCTGGCGTTCCTCAACTCGGGCGTGCGGATCAAGCTGCGCGACGAGCGGCATGCGGACATTCTGGAGAGCGAGTTCATCTATGACGGCGGCGTGCGCGAATTCGTGCGGTATCTGGACCGGTCGAAGACACCGCTGATCGAAGAGCCGATCTTCATAACAGGCGAGCGCGACGGGATCACCGTCGAGGTCGCCATGTGGTGGAATGACGGGTATCACGAGAACGTCCTGCCATTCACCAACAACATCCCGCAGCGCGACGGGGGCACGCATCTGGCGGGCTACCGGGGGGCGCTGACGCGGACGCTGAACCACTATGCGGGGCAGTCGGGCGCGGCGCGTAAGGAGAAGGTGAGTTTCACCGGCGACGATGCGCGCGAAGGGCTGACCTGTGTGCTGTCGGTCAAGGTGCCCGATCCGAAGTTCAGTTCGCAGACCAAGGACAAGCTGGTGTCGTCCGAGGTCCGGCCGGCGGTCGAGAGCCTGATGAACGAAAAGCTTGCCGAGTGGTTCGAGGAGAACCCCGGACCGGCGAAGATGATCGTCACCAAGATCGTCGAGGCGGCGTTGGCGCGCGAGGCGGCGCGGAAGGCGCGGGAGATGACGCGGAAGAAGTCGGCGCTGGACGTCGCCTCGCTTCCCGGCAAGCTGGCGGATTGCCAGGAGAAGAACCCGGAGTTCCGCGAACTGTTCCTGGTCGAGGGCGACAGTGCCGGCGGCTCGGCCAAGCAGGGGCGCGCACGGGCCAACCAGGCGGTGCTGCCCTTGCGCGGCAAGATCCTGAACGTGGAGCGGGCACGGTTCGACCGAATGCTTTCGAGCCAGGAGATCGGGACGCTGATCACCGCGCTGGGTACCGGCATCGGGCGCGACGAATTCGATATCTCGAAGCTGCGATATCACAAGATCATCATCATGACGGACGCCGACGTGGACGGAGCGCATATTCGTACGCTTCTTCTGACCTTTTTCTTCCGGCAAATGCCGGAGGTTATCGAGGGGGGCTATCTCTATATCGCGCAGCCGCCGCTCTACAAGGTCGCGCGCGGCAAGTCCGAGGTTTATCTCAAGGACCAGGCGGCGCTGGACGACTACCTGATCGAGATGGGAATCGACGGTGCCGTGCTGCGGCTGGCGAGCGGTGAAGAGATCGTCGGGCAGGATCTTCTGCGCGTGGTCGAGGAAGCGCGCCAGGTTCGGCGCGTCTTGCAGGCGTTTCCCACACATTACACGCCGACCATCCTCGAGCAGGCGGCCATCGCGGGAGCTTTCAAGCCGGGTCAGGTGGACAGCGATCTCCAGGGCACGGCGGACACGGTGGCGCGGCGGCTCGATCTGGTCGCGCTGGAATACGAGCGCGGCTGGCAGGGCCGGATCACCCAGGACAAGGGCATCCGGCTGGCACGGTCTCTGCGCGGCGTGGAAGAGGTTCGGACGTTGGACGGCGTGATCCTGCGCGGTGGTGAGGCTCGGCGGCTGGGTGGCTATACCGACGCCTTGCAGGAAGTCTATTCGAAGCCTGCGAGCCTTGTGCGCAAGGACCGCGTCGCGCCGGTCAATGGTCCGCTGGATCTTCTGGCGACGATCCTCGACGAGGGCGAGAAGGGTTTGAGCCTGCAGCGCTACAAGGGTCTGGGGGAGATGAACCCGGATCAGCTTTGGGAAACGACGCTCGATCCCGAAGCGCGGACGCTGCTTCAGGTCAAGGTCGAAGACCTGGCGGAGGCCGACGATCTGTTCACCAAGCTGATGGGCGACGTCGTCGAGCCGCGGCGAGAGTTCATCCAGCAGAACGCGCTGAACGTGGAAAACCTGGATTTTTGAGCTTGCCCGAAGTCCGCTGCGGAGTTCGCTTGCGGGGAGTATCGCGGCATGATCCCTGACATCCTCGGCGTCGGCGAGCCCTTGATCGAGATGGTCAGACTGCCCGATCCCTTGGACGGGCGGCCGGTTTATTTGCAGGGGTTCGGTGGCGATACGTCGACTGCGATCATCGCGGCGGCGCGGCAGGGCGCACGGGCGGGGTACATCTCGGCGGTGGGCGATGACATGTTCGGCGACGCCCTGAGAAAGCTCTGGACGCGCGAAGGGGTCGATCATTCGCATGTTCTGACGCGGGCAGGCGATCCGACAGGGGTCTGTTTCATCGACCCCGACCCCGCGGGGCGGAAGTTCACCTACGCGCGACGAGGGTCGGCGGCGAGCCTCTATTCCGCGGGCGATGTGCCGCTGGCCGCGAT
>JAJDOD010000140.1 GCA_022340315.1 Silicimonas sp.
CCGTCGACATCCTCGGGCTTGAAGCTGCCGCCCTGAAACTCGTTGAAGATCGCCTTGTAGGGTTTGGCCATCACGTTCGCCAGAACGCTCAGGCGTCCCCGGTGCGGCATACCAACAATGATGTCCTTCAGTCCCAACTGCCCGCCGCGCTTGATGATCTGTTCCATAGCGGGGACGAGGCTTTCGCCGCCGTCGAGACCGAAGCGCTTGGTGCCGGTGTACTTGACGTGCAGGAACTTCTCGAAACCCTCGGCCTCGACCAGCTTGTTCAGGATCGCCTTCCGCCCCTCTCGCGTGAACGCGATTTCTTTCCCCAGCCCCTCGATCCGTTCCTTCAGCCACGCGGCTTCCTCGGGGTTCGAGATGTGCATGTATTGCAGCGCGAATGTCCCGCAATAGGTGCGCTTGACGATGGCGAGGATCTCGCGGATCGACGCGGTTTCCAGCCCCAGAACGTTGTCGAGGAAGATCGGCCGGTCCCAGTCCGTCTCGGTGAAGCCATAGGACTTGGGGTCCAGTTCGGGGTGGGGCGTGTTGTCTCGCATCCCCAACGGGTCGAGATCGGCCACCAGGTGTCCCCGGATACGATAGGCACGGATGATCATCAGCGCCCGGATACTGTCGAGGACCGCTCGCTTGACCGCATCTTCCGAGACCGCGACACCCTTCTCCTGGGCTTTCGCCGCGATCTTGCCCGCGGCCTTCGCCTGCACCGCCGGGCCGAGGTCGCCCCATTGGCCATCGAGCGCCGACGTCAACTCGTCGTTCGGCACCGGCGGCCAGTCGCTGCGCGCCCAGCTTGGACCCGCCGCCTCGCGTTTGGCGTCGATCTCGGTGTCGCCAAGCTCGCGGAAGAATGCCTGCCAGCCTGCGTCGACCGCGTTCGGGTCGTTGGCGTAGCGGGCGTAGAGCTGTTCGATGTACTCGGCGTTGTGCCCTTGAAGGAAGGACGACGCCTTGAAGATGTCGTTGGGGGATTGGTCGGTCATCGTGTTCGTTCCTATCGCCGTATCATCCGATCGGGTTGAACTGTGAAAGGGCCGGTTCCCCAGCCCCTAGATATGTCATGCCAGCGGCGTCAGCCGATGGCCTCCAGCATCGCCTCGCCCAGGCCCGCCGGGCTGTCGGCGACGATGATGCCCGCGCTGCGCATGGCTTCGATCTTGTCATCCGCGCCGCCCTTGCCGCCCGCGACGATTGCGCCGGCGTGGCCCATGCGGCGGCCCGGAGGCGCGGTTCGGCCCGCGATGAACCCGGCGACCGGCTTCGAGCGGCCCTTCTTCGCCTCGTCTTTCAGGAACTGCGCGGCTTCTTCTTCCGCCGATCCGCCGATCTCGCCGATCATGATGATCGACTGCGTCTCGTCGTCGGCCAGGAACCATTCCAGCACGTCGATATGCTCGGTCCCCTTGATCGGGTCGCCGCCGATGCCGACGCAGGTCGACTGGCCAAGGCCCACGTCCGAGGTTTGCTTGACCGCTTCATAGGTCAGGGTGCCGGAGCGGGAGACCACGCCGCAGGAGCCCTTTTGATGAATGTGTCCCGGCATGATGCCGATCTTGCACTCGCCCGGCGTGATGACGCCCGGACAGTTGGGGCCGACGAGGCGGCAGGTGGAACCTTCCAGCGCCCGCTTTACCTTCATCATGTCGAGAACGGGGATGCCCTCGGTGATGGCGACGATCACGGGGATCTCGGCGTCGATGGCTTCAAGGATCGAGTCCGCCGCAAACGGCGGCGGGACATAGATCACCGTGGCGTTCGCTCCGGTTTTCGCCACAGCCTCGTGGCAGGAGTTGAAGACCGGCAGATCGAGATGCGTCTGCCCGCCCTTGCCGGGGGTGACGCCGCCGACCATCTGGGTGCCATAGGCGATGGCCTGTTCCGAATGGAACGTGCCCTGTGAGCCGGTGAAGCCCTGGCAGATAACCTTGGTGTTCTTGTCAATAAGGACGGACATTCTTCTTCCCTTCGCAGGGCGGGGCTCACCCCGCAATTCTTGCACGGCGGAGCGAACCCCGCCTCATGTAACTATCTCTGGAACACGACGAGGCTCATCTTGCCAATGTCCAGGGGTTCAATTCGGATGACGGTTCGCGCACCATCAATTCTCAGCCGAATGGTGTAGCGCTCATCCCGCCGCGTCGTATCGGTATCCCAATGGTCGCGTTCTTCCAAAAGTCGCAGCACGGCGCGTGTGGTCTCGCGTGTATTGTCCGCGGGGCCGGTGAGCGTGCAGGCCTGAAATCCGCCCCGGGTTTTCGCTCGGGGGTTCACAAGGTAGCCACGTCCCCGGAGGGTGCCGTCGCCGACCGGTCTCATTCCGTAGTCCTGGGCGAGCATGACGACGCCGGAAAAGTTGGGCAGCCTTTCGATGCAGATTGCGTCGAAGATTTCTGCGATCCTGGACTCTCCGTCCGCCTGTGCCTGCGGCGCAGCGGCGAGCAGCGCGGCGGCAATCGCCAGAGTGCGTATTACCGGCTTCACCCTTTCACAGCCTTTACGATCTTCTCGGCGCCGTCTTTCAGATCGTCCGCCGCGATCACGTCGACGTCGCTTTCGTTGATGATGCGTTTGCCTTCTTCAACATTCGTGCCTTCCAGCCGCACCACCAGCGGCACCTGAAGTCCCACCTCTTTCACGGCGGCGACCACGCCCTCGGCTATGACGTCGCACCGCATGATGCCGCCGAAGATGTTGACGAGGATGCCCTTCACGTTGGGATCGCTGGTGATGATTTTGAAGGCTTCCGTCACTTTCTCTTTCGTGGCGCCCCCGCCCACGTCGAGGAAGTTGGCGGGTTCCGCGCCGTAGAGCTTGATGATGTCCATCGTCGCCATGGCGAGGCCCGCACCGTTCACCATGCAGCCGATCTCGCCATCGAGCGCGATGTAGTTGAGGTCGTACTTGGAGGCTTCCAGTTCCTTCGGGTCCTCCTCGGTCTCATCCCGCAGCGCCATGATGTCGGGGTGGCGGTAGAGCGCGTTCGAATCGAAGCCCATCTTGGCGTCGAGGCACTTCAGGTCGCCCCCGTCGGTGACGATCAGGGGATTGATCTCGAGCATCTCCATGTCCTTGGCGATGAAGAGATCGTAAAGCTGGCCCATCAGCTTGACGCATTGCTTGACCTGGCCGCCTTCTAGGTTCAGCGCAAAGGCGATGCGACGCCCGTGGTAGGGCATATAGCCGGTGGCGGGATCGACGCTGAACGACAGGATCTTCTCGGGCGTGGCGTGCGCCACTTCCTCGATGTCCATGCCGCCTTCAGTCGAGGCGACGAAGCTGACGCGCGAGCTTCCTCGGTCGACGAGAAGCGCGAGGTACATCTCAGTCTGGATGCCCGAACCGTCTTCAATGTAGATGCGGTTGACCTGCTTGCCGGTCGCGCCGGTTTGCTTGGTGACCAGAGTGCGGCCCAGCATGCGCCGGGTTTCGTCTGCCGCTTCTTCGACCGACTTGGTGATCCGCACACCGCCCTTGTCCCCGGCATCGGCTTCCTTGAACGTGCCCTTGCCGCGACCGCCGGCGTGGATTTGCGCCTTCACGACCCAGACCGGACCATCGAGCGCACCCGCCGCCGTCTTGGCCTCCTCTGCCCTCAGAACAACACGCCCATCCGCCACCGGAGCGCCGGCATCGCGGAGGAGCCCTTTCGCCTGGTATTCGTGAATATTCATGGGCGCGCACTCCTGACGGTTGATGGTCCCCAAGGCTTGGCATGAAATGGCGGAGAGTGAAGGTGCAAAACCCTGCGAGACGGACAATCGCGGGAAAAAAGCGGTTTTTGTGATCACGGCAAAAATTGGTGTGATCACAATGTGGGTGGAGCGCTTTCGAGATTCGGTATATACGTGGAAATCCTGAAAGAAGAGGCCCGCGCCGGGTGGCGCGGGCCTTGCTTGATCCAATGCGAATTTGTCGGCGAGTGCCGATCAGTCCAGCGAGCCGTCGATGCCCTTGCAGGCGGCGACGAGGCCTTTCACCGCGTCTACCGACTTGTCGAACATTGCCTGCTCGTCCTTGGCCAGCTTGATGTCGACGACACGCTCGATGCCGCCCGCGCCGATCACTGTCGGAACGCCGACATACATGCCCTTCAGTCCGTAGGCGCCCTTGACGTAGGCCGCACAGGGCAGAAGCCGCTTCTGGTCCTTGAGATAGGCCTCGGCCATCTCGATGGCGCTGGTCGCGGGGGCGTAGAAGGCCGAGCCGTTGCCGAGAAGGCCGACGATCTCGGCCCCGCCGTCGCGGGTGCGTTGAACGATGGCGTCAAGCTTCTCCTGGCTGGTCCAGCCCATCTCGACGAGGTCGGGCAGAGGGATGCCGGCGACGGTGGAATAGCGCACCAGCGGCACCATCGTGTCGCCGTGCCCGCCAAGCACGAAGGCGGTCACGTCCTTCATCGAGACATCGAATTCGACGCTCAGGAAGTGGCGGAAACGCGCGCTGTCCAGCACGCCCGCCATGCCGCAGACCATGTTGTGGGGCAGGCCTGAGTATTCACGCAGCGCCCAGACCATCGCATCGAGCGGGTTGGTGATGCAGATGACGAAGGCGTTCGGCGCGTGCGTCTTGATGCCTTCGCCGACCGATTTCATCACCTTGAGGTTGATGCCGAGCAGATCGTCGCGGCTCATGCCGGGCTTGCGCGGTACACCGGCGGTGACGATGCAGACATCGGCGCCCGCAATGTCGGCATAGTCGTTCGTGCCCTTCATGGCGGCGTCGAAGCCTTCCGAGGGACCGGCTTCCGCGATATCCAGCGCCTTGCCCTGGGGGGTGCCTTCGGCGATGTCGAAGAGAACGACGTCGCCCATTTCCTTGAGTGCTGCGAGGTGGGCGAGTGTGCCGCCGATCTGACCCGCGCCGATCAGCGCGATCCTGGGTCTGGGCATGGGAGTGTCTCCAATCCGGATTTGCCTATGTTTCGGCGCGTGCCTAGCCAGTGTTTCTGGCCAGTGCAAGCCCGTAAGGCAGGGGATTGGGCGCCGAAGGCGGGCAAGCGGACGCCGAATGGCGTTCGGAAGGCGCGCTTGAAACTTGCGCGCGCAGCGCGGGGCCGGTCCGTCGTGACCGACCGCTCGCGCCTTTTGCGTTCAGTGTCCGATCAGCTTCGGATGCCGGCGGGCGCGACCGGTTCGTTCAGCTCTTCGAACGACTGGCCGCTGGCCACAAGGCAGGTAACGCCGTTGGGCAGCGTGATCGTGATGGTCCAGGTCCCGGTTTCGATCGAGGCAAAAACCTCGACCACGCGGCCTTGCGGCGCCATGCCGATGGACCGGCGGCTTTCGCCGTATTTCGTGGTGAGACGTTCAACAACCAGGTCGCGGTTGCCGCAATTCTGATTTTGCGCCTGGGCGATGGCGGGAACGATCAACGCCGCCGAGGTGAGGATGAAAGACTTCAGTTTCATGTCAGTCCTTTCCGGAGGCCTTTCGCCCCCATGTCAGCCTTGAACCCCGAATTTTTTCCAGGGAGAGGCGCTGCAAGCTTGGGAACAGAACGAGAATAAGTGGTTAACGAGGCGTGCGATTGTCTCGAAAATTGGAGCGGATTGCCGCGTTGCAGCGAAATGTCTTGCAGAAGAAGACAACGCGGTGCACCTATGCAGCGGCGATGACCGGAGGCGGAAAATGGACCTGGCGACACTATACAGATCAGTCCTTTACATCCCCGGCTCGAAGGAACGCGCACTCGGCAAGGCGCGTGGCCTCAACGTCGATGCCATCATTTTCGATCTCGAAGACGCCGTTGCGCCCGACGAGAAGGCCGCCGCACGCAGCACGCTGGCGGCCGAGCTTGCGGCGGGCGGATACGGTCACCGGAAACGCATCGTGCGGATCAACGGGCTCGACACCGACTGGGGCGAGGACGATGCCCGTGCCGTTGCGGGCATGGCATGCGATGCCGTTTTGTTGCCCAAGGCCGAAAGCGCGGCGCAGATCGAGGCGCTCGCCAATATGCTGCCGGAGCTGCCCGTCTGGTGCATGTTGGAAACCGCGCGGGGCGTGCTGAACGCGCTCGACATTGCGGATGCCGCGCCGGTCGAGGGCTTTGTCATGGGCACCAACGATCTGGCCAAGGAGATCGGCTGTGCGACCGGCGGCGACCGGATGCCGCTGATGACGGGACTGCAAACCTGCCTGATGGCTGCGCGCGCCGCGGGGATCGTGATCGTCGATGGCGTCTACAACGCGTTCCGCGACGAAGACGGCTTTCGCGCCGAATGCGAACAGGGCAATCTGCTGGGTATGGACGGAAAGACCCTGATCCACCCCGCGCAGATCGACATCGCCAACGGGATCTTCGCGCCGACCAGCGAGCAGGTCGACCTTGCCCGCCGCCAGATCGAGGCCTTCGAGGCCGCCGAGGCGCGAGGCGAGGGTGTTGCGGTGCTCGATGGCCGGATCGTCGAGAACCTTCATGTCGTCACGGCGCGCTCGGTGCTGGCCAGGGCCGACGCCGTGCGGGAAAGGGACAACGCATGAGCCTGCTTCTGCTCGGACTTCTCCTCTGGTGCGGTGCGCACCTGGCAAAGCGTATCGCGCCGGGTTTCCGCGCGGGCCTGACCGAACGAATGGGCGACGGCTCGAAGGGCATCTTCGCAATCGCCATCCTGCTCTCGGTTGTCCTGATGACGCTCGGCTATCAGAACTACACCGGCGCGTTCTACTGGGGCCGGAGCGCTGCTTTGGTCGGGATCAACAACCTGCTGATGCTTCTGGCGGTCTATCTTTTTGCCTCGTCGGGGCTGAAGACCCGGATCACCGGCATCATCCGGCACCCGCAACTGACCGGCTTCAAGGCCTGGGCGCTGGCGCATCTCTTGGTCAACGGCGACACCGCCTCGTTCATCCTGTTCGGCGGGCTGCTGGCCTGGGCGATCCTGGAAGTCATCCTCCTCAATCGCCAAACCGAACGCCCCGCGCCGCCCGAGAGCTATCCGGCGGCCAACGAGATCAAGGCCGTCGTCGGCACGGTCGTCGTCTTCGCCGTGATCTCGGGCGTGCACATCTGGCTTGGCTACAACCCCTTCGGGTCCTGATGCGATGAAGACCAATCCGGGCCGCTTCTTCGAGGATTACCGCCTGGGCGAAGTCATCGACCACGCGGTGCCGCGCACGCTCCACGGCGGCGAGAGAGCGCTTTACCACGCGCTCTATCCGGCGCGTCATGCGCTTCATTCCTCGGCGGCTTTCGCCGAGGCGTGCGGACTGAAGGGCGCGCCCTTCGACGACCTGATCGTGTTTCACACCGTCTTCGGCAAGACCGTCCCCGACATCTCGCTGAATGCCGTCGCCAACCTTGGCTATGCCGAGGGGCGCTGGCTAAGGCCGGTGGTCGCGGGCGAGACGCTGACCGCGCGTTCCGAGGTGATCGGGCTGAAGCAGAATTCCAACGGCAAGAGCGGCGTGGTCTGGGTCCGCACGACAGGTCTGAGCGACGGCGAGGCGGTTCTGGACTACGTGCGCTGGGTCATGGTTCGCAAGCGCGATGCCGGGGCGCCCGCGCCGGAAACCGTTACGCCGATCTTGCTCGACGTTGTTCCCGCCGAGGACCTGGTCGTGCCCGGGGGGCTTGATTTCAGTCGCTATAATTTCGCTCTTGCGGGCGAACCGCATCGCTGGGGCGACTACGAGGTGGGCGAGACCATCGACCATGTCGACAGGGTAACGGTTGAGGACGCCGAGCACATGATGGCGACCCGGCTCTGGCAGAACACGGCCAAGGTGCATTTCGACACCACCCACCGCGAAGACGGGCGGCGGCTGATCTATGGGGGCCACGTCATCTCGCTGGCCCGTGCGCTGTCGTTCAACGGCCTGGCGAATGCCCAGTGCCTGGCGGCACTGAACGGGGGCAGCCATGTCAGCCCGCTTTTCGCGGGCAATACGGTCTGCGCCTGGTCCGAGGTGCTCGACAAGGCCGAGACCGCCGCGCCGGGCGTCGGCGCGCTTCGGCTTCGTCTGGTGGCGCACACGCCCGAGGCCGCGCCGTTCGCGTTGCGCGGGGAGGATGGCAAATACGTGCCGGGGGTGTTGCTGGACCTCGACTATTGGGCTTTAGTGCCGGTATGAAACTGGCTCTCACGATCGCTGCAACCGTACTGCCCGGCCTGGCCCTGGCAGGTGTTTGCGGGCCGGACCGCGATACCGACATCGACGTTTTCGAACAGGCAAAAGCAGCGTTCTTCGACACAGACTACCGCGAGTTCTCCCGGATCCTGGGCGACTTCTTTCCCGACCTCGATGCGAGGTACGACAGTCTTTTCGGCGGGCTCGAGCGGGCGATCCCCGAGGGCTACGACCGTTGCGAAACCGTTCTTCAGCGGCGCGAGGCGCCGGGGTTTCACCAGGAGATGATCTTCTATTTCCCCAAGGGATCGCCCGCACCGATGGCGCTTTTGCTGATCGCGGCTGAGGTGGACGGAAAGACTCGAATGGTCGAGTTCAACTATAATACGTCGCTTTCCGAGGTTTTTTCGGAGCTCAAGTAAGTTGTGATCACTTGTCAAAAGCGCGTGATCACAAAACCGATTATTTTGGCGGAGCAAGGCGATTCAAGTGCGCTTCTGCGCCGCAGAGGCGTGACACGGCCCTTCCTTTTGATAGAAGTACGCCAGGGAAGAAACAGGAGTCCGAACGATGGCCGATGTGAACCGGGGCAACCGCCCGCTGTCTCCGCATCTGACGATTTACCGGATGCCGATGACGGCGATCACTTCGATCCTGAACCGCATCACCGGCGTGGCCCTTCTGGGCGGTGGATTGCTGGTGGTCTGGTGGCTTCTCGCCGCGGCATCCTCGCCCGGCTATTACGCCTTCGCGGATGCTGTGATCACTTCCTTCATCGGTGACATCGTGATGTCGCTCTGCGTGTGGGCGCTCTGGTACCACGCGCTTGGCGGGCTCAGACACCTTTACTGGGATACCGGCGAGGGGCTGGAGATCGAAACCGCCGAGAAGCTCAGCTACGGCATCCTCGGCGGCTCGGTCGGTTTGACCGTCCTCACCCTTCTCGTCCTGATCGTCTTCTGAGGAGGCCCGAGAGATGTCCTACATGACCGCCAGGAAACGCGCGACCGGACAGGGGTCTGCCCGTGAAGGCACCATGCGTCACTGGGCCATGACGAAATCAAGCGTCGGGCTGCTGATCCTCACGCCGATCTTTCTGCTGACCTTCGGCGGCATCCTCGGCGCCCCGCATGACGAGGTCGTGGCGTATTTCGCAAGACCGTTTCCCGCCATTATCGCCGCGCTGATGATCGTGGCCGGGTTCTGGCACTTCAAGACCGGCATCCAGATGGTGATCGAGGATTACGTGCACGGCACGGCGCGCGAATACACGATCGTCGCGACCACCTGCCTTTCATACGCGGCAATCGCAACGGGGCTATTCGCCCTGGCGCGGCTGGCACTTTAGGGACGTCACCTCATGGCTGCATACGACTACGAGACCCACGAATATGACTGCATCGTGGTGGGTGCCGGCGGTTCGGGCCTGCGCGCGACGCTCGGCATGGCCGAGCAGGGGCTGCGCACCGCCTGCATCACCAAGGTGTTCCCGACCCGCTCGCACACCGTTGCCGCACAGGGCGGCATCGCCGCGTCGCTCTCGAACATGGGGCCGGACCACTGGCAATGGCACATGTACGACACCGTGAAAGGGTCGGACTGGCTGGGCGACACCGACGCGATGGAATACCTCGCCCGCGAGGCGCCCAAGGCGGTTTACGAGCTCGAACACTACGGCGTGCCGTTTTCCCGGACCGAGGAAGGCAAGATCTATCAGCGTCCCTTCGGCGGCCACACGACCGAGTTCGGCGAAGGCCCGCCGGTGCAGCGTACCTGCGCCGCCGCCGACCGGACCGGCCACGCGATCCTGCACACGCTTTATGGGCAGAGCCTCAAGAACAACGCCGAGTTCTATATCGAATATTTCGCCATCGACCTGATCATGGCCGAGGATGGCACCTGCCAGGGCGTTGTCGCCTGGTGCCTCGATGACGGCTCGATCCATGTGTTCAACGCCAAGATGACCGTGCTGGCGACCGGGGGTTACGGCCGGGCGTATTTCAGCGCGACCTCTGCCCACACCTGCACCGGAGATGGTGGCGGCATGGTGGCCCGCGCCGGGCTGCCGCTTCAGGACATGGAGTTCGTGCAGTTCCACCCGACCGGCATCTACGGCTCGGGCTGCCTGATCACCGAAGGTGCACGAGGCGAGGGCGGCTACCTGACCAACTCCGACGGCGAGCGGTTCATGGAGCGCTATGCGCCGACCTACAAGGACCTTGCCTCCCGCGATGTCGTCTCCCGCTGCATGACGATGGAAATCCGCGAGGGGCGCGGCGTCGGCGCCGAGAACGATCACATCCACCTGCACCTGAACCACCTGCCGCCCGAGACGTTGCACGAGCGGCTGCCGGGCATCAGCGAAAGCGCGCGCATCTTCGCCGGTGTCGATCTGACGAAAGAACCGATCCCGGTCATCCCGACCGTGCATTACAACATGGGCGGCGTGCCGACCAACTACTGGGGCGAGGTGCTGAACCCGACCAAGGACAACCCCGACGCCGTTCTGCCCGGCCTGATGGCGGTGGGCGAAGCGGGATGTGCCAGCGTGCACGGGGCCAACCGGCTCGGGTCCAACTCGCTGATCGACCTTGTCGTTTTCGGCCGCGCTGCCGGCATACGCGCGGGCGAGGTCGTGGACCGGACAAGGGGCAATCCCACGCTGAACCAGGCGTCGATCGACGCCGCACTTGACCGTTTCGATCGCTTCCGACACGCCGATGGCGCGGTGCCGACGGCAGATCTCAGGCTCGAGATGCAGAAGGCGATGCAGGCCGATGCGGCGGTCTTCCGCACCGACAAGACGCTGGCCGAGGGCGTGAAGACGATGAAGACGATCGCAGGCAAAATGGATGATATTAAGGTGACTGACCGCTCGCTTGTCTGGAACTCGGACCTGATGGAGACGCTGGAACTGGCGAACCTGATGCCCAACGCGCTGGCCACCATCGTCGGCGCCGAGGCGAGGAAGGAAAGCCGCGGCGCGCATGCGCACGAGGACTATCCCGACCGCGACGACAAGGAATGGCGCAAGCACACGCTGGCTTGGGTTGAGGGTGACGAAGTGAAGCTCGATTATCGCCCGGTGCATCTCGATCCGTTGACCACCGAAGGCGAAGGCGGCATCGACCTCAAGAAGATCGCCCCCAAGGCGCGGGTCTACTGATGCGGCGCGCACTTCTCCTGGCCGGGCTCGCGCTCGCCGCCTGCGGGCCGATGTCGCCCGAACGCGCGGCGGATGTCTGCGAGGACCGCGCCCGCGCGGCCACTGGCCCGACGGGTGAGATCGGGATCGGCATCGGCTCGAACGGGCCCGGAGGATATGTCGAGGTCGGGGTCACCAGCGACTACATCCAGGGCCGCGATCCCTACATCCTTTACGACCAATGCGTTCGCCAGAAATCGGGTCAAGGCCCCATCCGTCCCCTGGCGCTGGAGTGACACCGATGAAACGCCTGCTCGCCCTGATCCTCGTTCTCGCCGCCTGCACCCCGATGCAGCAGGACAACCTGACCCGTGACGCCGCAAAAAGCGTTGTGCGACCGGTTCTGCGCGAAAAGCTGCCCGGTATCCCGGTCGAACCGGCCACCGACTGCATCATCGACAACGCCAGTTCGGGCGAGCTCCTGTCGCTCGCCGCCGATGCCGTCACCGGGCCCACCGCGAATACCGTCGAAATCGTCACCGACATCGCCAGCCGCCCGGACACGATCCGCTGCCTGGCCGCCGAGGGGCTGCCCGCCCTGCTGACGCTGTGATCTGAAGGGGAACATCCTATGGTTCAGTTCAACCTGCCCAAGAACTCGACGATCCGGACCGGCAAGACATGGCCCAAGCCGGAAGGCGCAACCAACACGCGCAAGGTGCGGATCTATCGCTGGAACCCCGATGATGGCGAAAACCCCCGCGTCGACACCTATTTCGTCGACATGGACACCTGCGGGCCGATGGTTCTGGACATCCTCATCAAGATCAAGAACGAGATCGACCCCACGCTGACCTTCCGCCGCTCCTGCCGCGAGGGCATCTGCGGGTCGTGTGCCATGAACATCGGCGGCGTGAAGTCGAAGGGCATCAACACGCTGGCCTGCATCTATGGCCATGACGAGATCGAAGGCGACATCGCCATCTATCCCCTGCCGCATATGCCGGTGATCAAGGACCTGATCCCCGACCTGACGCATTTCTACGCGCAGCACGCGTCGATCATGCCGTGGCTGGAGACCAAGACGAACCGCCCGGCGAAGGAGTGGAAGCAGTCGATCGAGGATCGCCGCAAGCTGGACGGTCTGTACGAATGCGTCATGTGCGCCTCCTGCTCGACCTCGTGTCCGTCCTACTGGTGGAACGGCGACCGCTACCTTGGCCCCGCCGCGCTGCTGCATGCCTACCGTTGGCTGATCGATTCACGCGACGAGGCGACGGGCGAGCGATTGGACGAGTTGGAGGATCCCTTCAAGCTCTATCGCTGCCACACGATCATGAACTGCGCCAAGACCTGCCCCAAGGGTCTGAACCCGGCAAAGGCGATTGCCGAGATCAAGAAGATGATGGTGGAACGGGTCGTCTGAGCGGTCCTGCGCGCCATCTGCACGATCTGCCGAAATGCTTGACGGCGATGCACGAGGTGCGCGCGGATGGTGCGCGTCTTGCCGTCAGCATCTGCGCGGAGGCCGGTAAATAGCTGTCCCTCAAGGTTAATGCTTCGAGAGGACAGGTTTCATGTTTCAATCCCCCGGATTGCGCTTCATCGCCGTCGGCGTGCTGGCGCTTCTGATGTTCATCCCCCTCACGCTGGTCAGCGACGTGGTGCAGGAACGCTCAAACTATTCCCACAGCACCATCCGCGACATCAGCCAGGAATGGGGGGGCGGCCAGTTGCTCAGCGGCCCGCTTCTGGTCGTGCCGGTGACTGAGGACGTGACCTACGAACGCAAGCGCGAAGCGGTCGATCCGGTAACCGGACGGACACTCAGGGACGAACGGAATTACATCGTCTACGAGCACTACGAGGAAACCGTGACCGAGAACCGGGCGCCGGTCTATCTTTACCCCGAGCGGTTCGATCTGAACGTCGTCACCGCCTCCGAAACCCGGCACCGGGGCATCTTCTCGGTCCCGGTCTTCACCGCCGACATGACGCTGGACTTCGATTTCGACACCGGCGCGGCGGCATCGGTTCTGCGTGAGAAACAGGTGCTCCACTGGGACGAGGCCGAACTGCGCGTCCATCTCGACAGCAACCGCGCCCTACGCGGCGAGGCGGTGCTGGCCGCGGGCGAGCAGGTCTTTCCGCTGGAACCCATCCCGCACGCCGACGGCTCGGGAACCGGCATCGCCTCGATGATCGGCGATCCGCGCGAGCTTGAGGCCTTTTCACTGAAGCTGGGCATGAACGGCGCGCAGCATTTCGGCGCGGCGGCGGTGGGTCGGCTCAGCCGGATGACGATGACCAGCGACTGGCCCGATCCCAGCTTCACCGGCAGCTTCCTGCCCGACACCTCCGAGATCACCGATGCGGGTTTCACCGCCACCTGGACGGTGCCGCACCTGGCCCGGTCGCTGCCGCAGGTCAGCCGCGAGAACCTCGACCCGGCGGCGCGGCGGTTGGCGACGATGCAGGTGCGCTATATCACGCCCAACGACTTCTACCAGAAAGCCTGGCGCGCCTCGCGCTATGGCATCCTCTTCATCGCCCTGACCTTCCTGACCATCCTGCTGCTCGACCGGACCAGCACCCGCCCCGCGCATCCCGTGCAATACCTCATGGTCGGCCTCGCCCAGTCGGTCTTCGTCCTGCTGATGGTCGCCTATGCCGAGCAGATCGGCTTCACGCCCGCCTATCTCCTGTCGGCAGGCGCGACGATCGGTTTGCTGGGACTCTTCGGGGCGACCGCGCTCAAACTCGGGCGGCGGACGTGGCTTCTCGTGACGATGCTGATCTCGGTCTACACCGTCCTCTACCTCACGCTCAAAAGCACCGATTACGCGCTTCTCGCAGGCTCGACCCTGACCTTTGCCGCACTGGCCGCCACCATGTGGCTGACGCGGAACGAGGAATGGGGCGGGGCCGGGCGCCCGCGTCTCTGGCGGTTCCGCAAACCCTCGGGCGAAACCGCTGCCGCGACCTGAGACGGTCGCCTTGCCCGGCGGCTCTGGTCGCCGGGCGATTTTCGGCTAGGGTAGCGATCGAAAGGGGACTGCCCATGACCGACGCTCCGCCCGATGCCGACGCCCGCCGCGCCATCCCACCGGTGATTGTCTATCCACCCGAGGCGCTTCCCGATCCGCGTATCGGTGACCGGCTGGCCGCGTTCGACACCTACGAGAAGACAGCCGAGGTGCTGGTGCCGCCGCGCGACGCGCGGTGTTTCCGCGTTCCCGCCGGCGGTGCCTTCCGCATCACTTCGGTCGAGGCGCCGCAGGTGGGCGATCTGAACCTCTGGAACGCCGACGACATTTCCGAGCGGTTCTTTTCCGGCAAGACCCGCGCGATCCACGGCACCCATGTCACGACCGGCGACCGGCTCTGGACGGTGCTGCCGCACATGCGCCCGATGGCGACGATCATCGAGGACACGCTTGACTGGTACGGTTTCGACGAGTTCGGCGGTGGCATCCATGACGTGATCGGCACGCGCTGCGATCCCTACACCGGGCGGCTCTTGTCGGGCGACGACTATCACTATTGCTGCCACTCGAACCTGACGCGCGCGCTGGCCGCCGAGCTGGACATGCCGCTGGCCGAGGCCGAGCGTCATGTCCATGACGTGCTGAATGTCTTCATGTGTACCGGCTTCACCCGTGATACGGGGCAGTACTTCATGAAAGCCTCGCCCGTCCGTCCCGGCGACCAAATCACCTTCTTCGCCGAACTGCCGCTTCTGGGTGCGCTTTCCGCCTGTCCGGGCGGCGATTGCGGGGCGGACCATTCCTCGGACGTCGCGCGCTGCGCGCCGCTGCTCGTCGAGGTTTTCGAGGGCACGCCGCCGGAAGGCTGGGCGCCATCGGAGCGATCGCCCTATCCCGGCACGCACGGGGTTGTCTGAGGTCAGGTCTCGGGAAATGCCGCCTTGAGCGCGATCTCGACCATGTCGCCAAAGCTCCGTTCGCGATCGTCCGAGGGAAGCGCCTCGCCTGTCAGCAGGTGGTCGGAAACCGTCAACACCGCAAGGGCCCGCGCGCCGTGCCGGGCGGCGACGGTGTAAAGCTCGGCTGCCTCCATCTCGACGCCGAGGATGCCGTGTCGCGCCATCTGTTCGTTCAGATCCGGGCGTTCGTCATAGAAGACATCCGAGGAATAGATGCCGCCCACGTGAAGCCCGACGTCCAGCCCGTCGGCCGCCTTCGCCGCCGCTGACAGCAGGCTCCAGTCGGCGCTGGGTGCAAAGTTCAGTTCCCGGAAAATGCCCTTCGACGGCGTCGAGACCGAAGACGCGGTCATCGCCAGGATCACGTCGCGCACCTTTACTTCGTCCTGCATACCCCCGCAGGAACCGATGCGGATGAGCGTTTTCGCACCATAGTCCCGGATCAGTTCGTTGGCATAGATCGACAGCGACGGCATCCCCATGCCCGAGCCATGAATGGTGACCCGATTGCCGCGCCAGGTGCCGGTGAAGCCCAGCATGCCGCGCACCTGGTTCACCAGTTGCGCGTCATCAAGGAATGTCTCGGCCGCCCATTTCGCGCGATAGGGATCGCCGGGCATCAGGACGGTGTCGGCAATCTCGCCGGGTTTGGCGCCAATATGTACGGTCATGTGGAACTCCTGCCGGGGCGGTGCGTTGCGAAACTATCGCGGATGCACGGGGCAGGGTAAAGGCGCTGCGGTGGGTCGCCGACGCCCGCCGCCCGTGCAGGGGCGGCGGGCAGTTTCTGGACAGTTCCCGGCCTACATCGCGTGATGTTCGCAGGTGACCGCCGGATTGAATGGCATCAGGTCGCCCATCGGGTTTTCACGGAAGAGCCACACGTGCTGGTCGTAATGCGGCATGAAGCCGTGCGCCTCGTCGCCCGGCGTGGCCGGATCGTCGGCCATGTGGTCCCAGCCGCGACCGTTCAGAACCAGTTCTTCGGTCTTGTCGGACGCCTCCCAGGAAGCTTCGAACACGAGGTTCTCGACCGCGACCAGTTCCATCGACCCGTCCGCCTGCGGCTCGTAGATCAGGATCGACGGCAGCGACCAGTCGGTATAGGTGCTGTTTCCGTTCACGCGCGGCTGCGTCTCGGTGATCTCCAGCAGGTCGGGCCGGATGTAGTGGATCCCCATTGCCCCCAACTCGGCGGGCAACCCTTCACCGGCCGCCGAGACGCAATGGTTGTCCGGGGAAATGTACCCTTCGGCCTTGGCGACTTCGATATCCTTGTACTTGGAAACAGCCTCCCGCATCGCGTCGAGATCGACGTCGGCCGCCGAAGCTGCAAACGGCACCAGCGCCGCCACGAGTGTGGCAATAAACGACTTCTTCATGGATCATCCCTCCTCCCAGAAGGGGCCGGGACGCGAGTCGCGTCGCTACGGCCCAGGGCAATGATAGCACCTTTCTTGGGCAGCAAATGAACATTTCCATCAGCGGCATACCGCATCTCGGCGAGCCGGAGCCGGGAAATGCGGCACTACCGGTTTCTTGGAATTGCTCTAGAGTGAACGCCGTCCGGCACGATGCGCCGCCGGGACCGATTGCGAGGGATGGCCGATGATACGCGCAAGTGCGTTTTTTTCGCTTGTTCTCGGCACCCTGCCGGTCGGAGCCTTCGCGGGCGGGGGCGCCGATGGTCCAGGCTGGAAGGACGTGTCCGAAGTCTTCGTCCGGCGCTGCATCAACTGCCACGCCGCACATGGCGCATCGAAAGGCCTGCGGCTCGACAGCTATGCCGCCACTCTGGAGGGCAGCGAGAACGGGCCGGTCGTCGTGTCCGGAGACCCGGCGGCCAGCGAGATGATCCGGCGGCTGACCGGCGAAAGCACACCCCGCATGCCGTTCCTTGGCAGGCCCCTGCCGCCCGAGGAGCTTGAACTGATCCGACGTTGGATCGAGACTGGCTTGCGCGACGAAGCCGGCTGACCGGCACGGCGGCGGACCTATTCCGCCGCGATCGCCGCGCCATCGGCAAGCGCGACGATGTCGAACATGATGCGGTTCAGCTCGAAGTCCTTCGGCGTATACACGGCGGCCACGCCCATGCCGCGCAACCGTTCGGCATCTTCGGGCGGTATGATGCCGCCGACGACGAGCGGAACGTCGGCCATGCCCGCATTCCTCATCTCGTGCAGGGTTTCTTCGATCAGCGGCACATGGCTGCCGGAAAGGATCGACAGCCCGATGACATGCGCGCCGCTCTCGCGCGCGGCGGCGACGATTTCGGCGGGTGTCAGCCGGATGCCGTCATAGGTGATTTCCATGCCCACGTCGCGGGCGCGCGAGGCGATCTGTTCGGCGCCATTGGAATGTCCGTCAAGGCCCGGCTTGCCGACCAGCAGCTTCAGCCGCGTGCCCAACCGGCGCGAGACGGCATCGACCGCCTCGCGGATCTCGTCGAGCCCCTCGGTGCGGTTCGATTGTGCCCGCGAGACACCTGTCGGCGCGCGGTACTGGCCGAAAGCCTTGCGCACCACGTCGCCCCACTCGCCGGTCGTGGCACCGGCCCTGGCGGCGGCGATCGAGGCGGGCATGACGTTCTCGCCCGTCCGGCAGGCCGCGGCAAGTGCGTCAAGTGCAGTGCGCACCGTGGCATTGTCGCGCGCTTCGCGCCAGGCGTTCAGGCGTGCGATCTGGTCGGCTTCCGCGGCCGGGTCGGCCAGCATGATCGCGTCATCGCCCGAGGTCAGCGGCGAGGGTTCGCCTTCGGCAAAGCGGTTCACGCCGACAACGGTGGTCCCGCCGGTCTCGATCTCGTGAATGCGGTTCGCATTGGCTTCGACGAGGCGGGATTTCATGTAGGCGATCGCTTCGACCGCGCCGCCCATCGCGTCGATATGCGCAAGCTCGGCGCGCGCGCCGTCCTTCAGGTCTTCGACCTTGCCCGCGACGATCGGGTTGCCGTCGAAGAGATCGCCGTAGTCCAGTAGATCGGTCTCGAAGGCGAGGATTTGCTGCATCCGAAGCGACCACTGCTGGTCCCAGGGGCGCGGCAGTCCCAGCGCCTCGTTCCAGGCGGGAAGTTGCACCGCGCGTGCGCGCGCGTTCTTCGATAGTGTGACCGCGAGCATCTCGAGCAGGATGCGGTAGACATTGTTCTCGGGCTGCTGCTCGGTCAGGCCAAGCGAGTTCACCTGAACACCGTAGCGGAATCGCCGGAAGCGCGGGTCCTGGACACCGTACCGCGTTGCGCAAATCTCGTCCCAAAGCTCGGTGAAGGCGCGCATCTTGCACATCTCGGTGACGAAACGGATGCCGGCATTCACGAAGAAGCTGATCCGGCCAACCATCTCGGGAAAATCCTCTGATGCGACCTTGTTCTTCAGGTCATCCAGCACTGCCTGAGCAGTGGCCAGCGCAAAGGCCAGTTCCTGCTCCGGCGTCGCGCCTGCCTCCTGCAGGTGATACGAGCAGACGTTCATCGGGTTCCACTTCGGCAAGTTCGACCGCGTATAGGCAGCGACATCGGTGATCAGCCGCAGTGATGGCTTCGGCGGGCAGATATGGGTGCCGCGACTGAGGTATTCCTTGATGATGTCGTTCTGAACCGTGCCTTGCAGCTTCGAGACATCGGCCCCCTGGCGTTCGGCCTCGGCGATATAGAGCGCCAGCAGCCAGGGCGCCGTCGCATTGATCGTCATCGAGGTGTTCATCTGTTCCAGCGGGATGCCGTCGAAAAGCGCAGCCATGTCGCCGGAATGGGAGACCGGAACGCCGACCTTGCCAACCTCGCCGCGGGCAAGCGTGTGGTCGCTGTCATATCCGGTCTGGGTTGGCAGGTCGAAGGCGACCGAAAGGCCGGTCTGTCCGCGTGCCAGGTTCGAACGATAAAGTGCATTCGACGCTTTGGCCGTCGAGTGCCCGGCATATGTCCGGAACAGCCAAGGTCGATTGGTTTTTTCAGTTGGCACGAACCACTCCCTGTTCGCGAAGCAAGAAAATTACATCTGACCTTGCTTACGCGAAAGGAAATGACGTTGTCAATTCGCTGCGCTGCAGCGAGCCTGGATGGATGCGAACCAGACCGCTGCGGAGTTCGGAACAGGGCGAAAAGCCGGATGTGGTTTCGCCACCGGCCGACGGGACGATCGGACATGACATGCCGATCGCCACGTTGGGCCAGGACTAGGCCGCGCGATGCGTACCCTTCTGCTCCGAGCTCCGGCGTGTCCGGAAACTGGACGTGGTCTCCGTCAGGTGATGGGCTTCGCCAAGCAGCGATTGCGCCGCAGCCGTGGTCTCCTCGGCCATCGCCGCGTTCTGCTGGGTTGCCTGGTCAAGTTGCGAAAGCGCTTCGTTGATTTCGGTCAGCCCGTTCGATTGCTCCCGCGCCGCGGTCGCGATCTGGCCGACATTGTCGGAGATCTCCAGGACAGAGGCGGCGATGTTCTCAAGCTCGTTGCCGGTCTTGCCGACAAGGCTGACACCGCGTTCGACATGTTCGCCAGAGGCGCTGATCAGGCTGGAGATATCGTTCGATGCCTCCAGGCAGCGCTGCGCCAGGGCACGCACTTCTGAAGCGACGACGGCAAAGCCGCGTCCCGCGCTGCCCGCACGCGCCGCTTCGACCCCTGCGTTCAGAGCCAGAAGGTTGGTCTGGAACGCAATGTCGTCGATGACCCCGATGATCTTGGCGACCTCTTGCGATGAGGCTTCGATCTGTGTCATCGCGTCGGCGGTTTCGCGAACGATCCCGCTGCTGGCCTGCGCGTTCTTGCGCGCCTCGGCCGCGATCTCGGCAGCGCTGGCGGCGCCCTGGGCCGAGGAAGCGACGGAAGTTGTCAGCTGATGCATCGCCGCGGCAGTTTCCTCAAGCGTGGCGGCCTGCGCTTCGGTCCGTTTCGACAGTTCCGTGACCGAGGCGGATATGCCGCCTGCCTCGCTGCCGATCGAGCTTGCGTTGACGACCACATCCCCGATCACGGCTTCAAGTTTCGAAACGGCCTCGTTGAAATCGTGGCGAAGCTGCTCGTAGTCCTGTGCGAACGTATCCTCGATGAGGCTTGTCAGGTCGCCCTGCGAGATGTGCTGCAGGCTCACGCTGAGTTTCTGAACCACGTTTGCCTGGTCGTCTGCGCGCTGTTTCGCCTCGCTCTCGGCGGCAATGGCGCGTTCACGTTCCTCGGTGACATCGACGCCGATCAGCAGGAAGCCCGCCGTCCGGCCGTCCTGATCCGGCACCGGGTTGAAGCTGCCATCCACGATCCGCCGGCCCTGTTGTGCGGCGACATGGAAACGTCCGACCGTGGCCTCGCCGCGGAGGGCGGCATCCCAAATCTCGGCTCCCTGCGCCTCGCCGCGGATTATTTCCCTGCCGTTGGTTTTCTGAACCGCCCTGGCATCGAGCCTGAGCAGCCTCGCGAAGTGATCGTTGTGGCGCTTGACCGCGCCCGAAAGGTCCATCTCGACCCGCGACTGCTGGCCGTCGATCGCCGTCGACAATACTTCTGCGGCCATCTGATCGGTCCGGTTCTGCATGTCGATCACATAGCCGATGCCGCCACCTTCGCGGTTGCGTACGAGGTCGATGAGCAGCCCGACATAGAGCCCGCCCACCACGATAGTCTTCTGGATCGGCAGCCTGGCGTGATCCTGCATCTCGGCCAGTATGTCGCCGTCGATGATGTCAAGCTCTTCCAGTGTCCGGCCGACCAGCGGCATCGTTCCGTCTTCCTCGGCCTCGATGCCGAAATCGTCGGGATGCTCGGCGATCAGCGTGAGCAAGGCAGCGTTGGCGCCGACGCAGCGCCGGTCGAGATCGCACAGGGCCATTGGTCCGCCGGTCGCATCATAGGCCGCGCCCTTGAAGGCGGCATCGACGGCAGCTTCCTCGGCCTCGGCCAGCGTCGTACGGAACCGCTCGAGCGCCTGCGCGATGTCACCGATCTCGTCGCCCCGGTCGATATCGGGCACCGGGGTGTCGTAATCCTTCCCGGAAATGCGGCCCACCGTGTCGACCACACGCTGCAGCGGTCGGCTGACGCCCGACGCCAGCCAGAATGACAAGGCCGCCGCGACGGCAAGGAAGGCCGCGCCCATCATCAACTGGTCCCGCAGCATCTTGGGCAATGCACTCAACAGTTCTTCCTGCCCCTGCTCGGTGACCAGCGCCCAGGAAACACCGTGAAAGTCGATCGCATTGTAATGCCCCTCGACCACGTTGCCTGCCGCATCGTGGTACTCCAGCGTTCCGGTCTCTCCGGCCGTTCCATGTTCGACCGCGGGCGACTCGACGAAGGTTTGAAGCACGTCATTGACCTCGGTCAGCGGCGTGTCCGACCGCATGTAGCCGTCCGCTGCAACGAGATAGGAGTGACCGGTTCTGCCGATTGATGTGCTGGCAGCAGCGTTCAGGGCCGAAACGGGCAACTCGTAAGCGATAACGCCCAGGCGCGCGCCATCGGTATCGAAGACAGGTCGGGCAATGAAGGCTTCGGGCTTGCCGCCACTTGGCCCGTAGGGCGCGAAATCGACGAAGACCGAGCGGGCATCCGCGGAGTTCTCGCTCGCCTGACGAAATGCCTCGGCCAGCCCTGTTTCACGCCATTCGCCGGTCATCAGGTTTGTCGCATAGTCGGTGCTTTTCTGGACGCTGTAGACAAGGTTTCCACGCGTATCGAAAAGGAAGACGTCGTAGTATCCCACCGCGTCCCGCAGCGTTGCGAAGATGGGATGGTACTGTCTGTGAACGGTATCATAGGGTGAGAAACCGCTGGTGTTGCGCAGCTTCCCCCGGTCTTCAGCAGGAAAGGGATTGTCGGTGATGTAGTCCTTCTGCAGGTCTTCCTTCGGATTCTGCAATGCGTTGAACGTCTTCGCGAAGGCGGTGATGGCTTCGGCCACCACGGGATCGGCGGCCTGGGTCTGAAGCCCGTGATCGACGCTGTGCAACAACGCTTCCACCTGCTTGGCGTGCGTATCGCCGATTTCCGCGAGTTTCTCGTTCGCGCCTTTCACGGCAAGGTCGCGGGAATCAAAGTAACCGACCGCGCTGATCAGGATGATGTTTAGGGCGACCATTGTCGCCATCGCGATCGGGAGTTTCGACCGGATACTGATCTTGTTCACTGCGCGCATGTCACGTGTCCCATCCATTGGTTGCCCGGCGCTGGCTAAACCAAATTCCTGAACCGACTGTTTACGCGTTTCGCATTCCTGCGCCGCAACACGCCTAAATCCGTAGATTGTCGGCGACATATTATTACAACTTGAAGAAAAATTTGTTTGTTTTGTTGCGCAGAGGATCAGAGTGGGCTACGCCATCAGAAATGATTCTGCGATGCAGCAAGGTGCGAGGGTGACGATATGAGCTTGGACGAGGCGATCTCGATGGACAGCAAGAAGGACCTTTACGACATCGGAGAATTCCCTCCGCTTGGTCACCTGCCCGCGAAGATGCACGCATGGGCGATCCGGCGCGAACGTCATGGCGAGCCCGACAAGTCCTTCCAGCTCGAAGTCGTCGATGTGAAGAAACCCGACAGCCACGAGGTGGTCGTGCTGGTTATGGCGGCGGGCGTTAACTACAACGGCGTCTGGGCCGGTCTCGGCATCCCGATCAGCCCCTTCGACGTTCACAAGGCGGACTATCATATCGCCGGCTCCGATGCTTCGGGCATCGTCTGGGCGGTGGGCGAAAAGGTTACCCGCTGGAAGGTCGGCGACGAGGTCGTGATCCACTGCAACCAGGATGACGGCGACGACGAGGAGTGCAACGGCGGCGATCCGATGTTCTCGCCCAGCCAGCGGATCTGGGGTTACGAGACCCCGGATGGCAGCTTTGCCCAGTTCACCACCGTGCAGGCGCAGCAGCTGATGCCGCGGCCGAAGCATCTGACCTGGGAGGAAAGCGCCTGCTACACGCTGACGCTTGCCACCGCTTACCGGATGCTCTTCGGCCACCACCCGCACGAGTTGAAGCCGGGCCAGAACGTGTTGGTCTGGGGCGCGTCGGGCGGTCTCGGGTCCTATGCGATCCAGCTGATCAACACCGCCGGCGCGAATGCCATCGCGGTGATCTCGGACGAGGACAAGCGCGAGTTCGTGATGGGGCTTGGCGCCAAGGGTGTCATCAACCGGAAAGACTTCAACTGCTGGGGCCAGCTTCCAACCGTCAACACCGATGAGTACAAGGAATGGTTCGCCGAGGTGCGCAAGTTCGGCAAGGCGATCTGGGACATCACCGGCAAGGGTGTCAACGTCGATATGGTCTTCGAGCACCCCGGCGAGGCGACCTTCCCCGTCAGCACCTTCGTGGTCAAGAAGGGCGGCATGGTGGTGATCTGCGCCGGGACGACGGGCTACAACCTGACGATGGACGCGCGCTATGTCTGGATGCACCAGAAGCGCATCCAGGGCAGTCATTTCGCACATCTCAAGCAGGCGGCGGCGGCCAACAAGCTAATGGTCGAACGGCGTCTCGATCCATGCATGTCGGAAGTCTTCGCGTGGGACGAGATCCCGCAGGCGCACGTCAAGATGCGGCGCAACGAGCACAAGCCGGGGAACATGGCGGTTCTCGTGCAGGCGCCGCATGTCGGATTGCGGACCTGGGACGACACGTTGGAGGCGAGCGTTTCCAAATAGGAAACAATTTTCCCGATTCTCCGGGTTTTGTACTCATTCTTGCGACAAGGCGGCCTTTTGCCGGCTGTCTCAGGCATGAATCATTCAAAAACAACAAGTTAGCCTCACCCACCTCACCATTTATGGGGAGTTGAAATTGGTGAATTTGTCCCAATCGTCGCACATGCTATGGTTGTGTTAAGCTTTCGTTAACCAATCGGGATGAGAGACTCATGGTACATGATTGGATGCTCGACGTCATAAAAGACCTTCGCGATTTTGCCGGGAGGAATGGCCTGGCAATCAGCGAGCGCCAGCTTGATCAGGCCCTGGTCGAGGTGGCAGGCGAACTGGCGTCGGCTCAGGGAATTGCGCAGGGGACGGCGCTGGTTGGCCATGCTGGAAAGTTTTCTGGATCGTTTGTCGCAAGTCGGGAATCTTGACGATCTGGACAGCGCGATCCTCACGCTGAGCGACGAGCTCAATGTCGAGCATGTCGTCTATCACTCGGTAAGTTCAAGCGGCGAACAGTATGCCGTGACGACCTACCATCCGACCTGGGTAAATCACTACCTCGGCAACGACTACGCGCGGATTGATCCCGTCGTTCTGGCCTGCCTGCGCCGGTTTCACCCGGTCGACTGGAAGCGGCTCGACTGGTCGGGCAAGGCGACGCGCAACTTCATGCACGAGGCAATCGACGCCGGCGTTGGAAGCCAGGGCTACTCGATCCCGATACGGGGACCGTCGGGGCAGTTCGCGCTGTTCACTGTCAGCAGCCGAGACAATGACGACCAATGGACGACGTATACCCAGGACTATACCCGTTCGCTGATCCTCGCCTCGCATTTCGTCAACCAGAAGGCGCTCGAGATCGAACGCGGCACCGACCAGGCCGAGATTGTCAGCCTCAGCCCGCGAGAAACCGACGCGCTGACATTGCTGGCGCTGGGCATGAACCGCGCCCAGGCGGCCGACAGCCTGTCGATCTCCGAGCATACCTTGCGCGTCTACATCGAAAGCGCACGCTTCAAGCTGGCGGCGATGAACACCACCCATGCCGTGGCCCGCGCCATGAACCAGGGCCTGTTAAGGGTCTGATAACCACGACCGCACGCTGCGGTTAAGCGTCTCAAACCGGCAAGTACGACCGGTTTTGCCGGCATTAGCGAAGCCTCAATACGCCTCTCTCCGTTCGACAACGGAAGGGGTTTCCCATGCTTCGCTATCTCTACGCAGACCAAATCGCGCGCCATCCGCGCCTGAATGACACCATGTTCCGCGACCGCGCCGCGCAGTTCAGCGCGCGCCTCGGCTGGGAGGTGTCGGTCGATGACAACGGCAACGAACGCGACGGCTACGACGATCTCAACCCGCTCTACATCCTGTGGGAGAGGCCCGATGGCACCCACGGCGGCTCGCTCCGGCTTCTGCCCACCACCGGCGATACCATGCTGAACGACCACTTCAGCCACCTCACCGACGGGGTGAAAATCCAAAGCCCGCTGATCTGGGAGTGCACGCGCTTCTGCCTGGCACCGGGGGCAGGCGCACATGTGTCGGCCGCATTGATGCTGGGCGTGCTCGAAGCGGGCCTGAATGCCCACCTGACCTACATTGCCGGCGTCTTCGATGCCCGCATGATCCGCG
The DNA here is from genome assembly GCA_022340315.1 of Silicimonas sp. Classification (GTDB taxonomy): domain Bacteria; phylum Pseudomonadota; class Alphaproteobacteria; order Rhodobacterales; family Rhodobacteraceae; genus JAJDOD01. Next base: position 25,433 of record JAJDOD010000140.1, read on the forward strand.
TCTACCGGCGGGTCGGTTGGGGGCCAACCGTACTTGGTACGGACGGGACCGGGCGCGACGCGATCAGCGCCGGTCTCTGGCCCTGCGAGGAAAGCTATCGCGCGCGGCTGCTGTCCAAGGCCGGTATCTCCTCCGAGGTGTCCAATCTCTGGTATGACCGGAGCTTCGGCTCACCGATCGAACGGACAGCCGCCGTCGCCTGAGCGGCGGCGATCCCCGTGTGGTGATCGTGGCGGACAATACGAACTTTCTGCCTCTCGCATGTCTGGTCGGGGCGCGGCTGACGGGATAGGGTTCCCGCAATGTCGCTCCCCGTCACCTCCTTCTCCGAAGATCAGGCCGAAGCCTTCGACCGCGTGGCCGAGGTCCTGCGGAGCGCGGGCGTCGACATCGAGGAAAGCCTGACCACGCCGCGCGCCGAGGCCGGTCCCGGCGCGCTCGCGGTGATTGGCAAGGCGGGTTCGGGCAAGACCATGCTGCTCGCACGCCTGGCCGAGGCGCTGTCCGAAGCCGGGGTCGAGACCATCAGCGGCGACTACGAAGGACGGCGGCGGAAGGACAAGCGCACGCTCGCTATTCTGGCGCCCACCAACAAGGCCGCCAGCGTTCTGCGCACCCGCGGCGTGCCCGCGACCACCATTCACCGCATCCTCTACACGCCGGTCTACGATCCCGAATACGAGAAGATCGCCGAATGGCTCATGGGGAACGGCGAAAAGCCCGAGATCGAGGGGCTGACAGATGCCGCCCTCGACCGGGCGGCGGCGTTTTTCAAACAGGCCCGCTCGATCCCCGGCGCGCTGGCGGCCGCCGGGCTGAAGGGGTCCGACTTCATCCTCGGCTGGAAGCGCCGCGAGGACCCGCTCGACATCGGCTTCGTGGACGAGGCGTCCATGCTCGACGCCCGGCAATACGACGATCTCTCCGAGATCTTTCCCACGCTTCTGCTTTTCGGAGACCCGGCGCAGCTTGCCCCGGTCAACCAGTCCGGCTCGATGGTCTTCGACGCGCTGCCCGAGCCGCGCAAGATGGTGCTCCACCGCGTCCACCGGCAGGACCTCGACAACCCGATCCTCGATCTTGCCCATGCGCTGGGTGACGAAAGCCTCGGCTTCGAGGACTTCGAGCGCATGTTGGAGGATGCCGCCCGTTCCGACGACCGCGTGGTGATCTCGCCCCGCGTCGAGGCGGGCATGATGGCGCGCAGCCCGGTGCTGGTCTGGCGCAACGCCACACGCATTCGCCTGATCCACGCCTTCCGCGCCGCCTATGGCGCCCCCGCCGACGCGCTCCTGCCCGGCGAACCGCTTATCTGCGACGGGATCGAGCTGCCGCTGAAACACCGCAAGAAACGGCTCGACCTGGAAGCGCGCGGACTGATCAAGGGCGCGCAGGTCATCTACCTCGGCCCCGGCCGCCGCGCCGGCTTCTCGCGGCTCCACGTCATCGGCGCGCCCGATCCGCAGGTCTCGGCGGCCTCCATCGTCAAGATCGAGATGCCGGACGAGGACGAACCTTTCATCCCGTTTGCCGCCAACATGGGCGCAGCCTTCCTGCACGGCGCGGCGGTGACGATCCACAAGGCGCAGGGCTCGCAATGGCCCGAGGTCCAGGTCTTCGCGCCCGACCTTTTCGCCGCCAGCCGCGCGGGCCGGATCGAGGCCGGTATTCCGCTCTGGAAACGCCTGGCCTATGTCGCCATAACCCGTGCCGAGGAACGGTTGCACTGGGTGACCCGCTATCGCCTCGGCAAACCGACCGAACCGCTGGGAACATCCGATCTCGATGTGCCCGCAACACCGCTTGAACTGACAGGAGGGGACGCCCCATGAGCCGCACCATAATCATTACCGGCGCCAGCCAGGGCATAGGCAAGTCCACCGCCGACGCCTTTCTGAACGCGGGCTGGACTGTCGGCTGCCTCGCACGCTCCGCCGACAAGCTCGACGCCGCCTTCGCGGGCCAGGACCGCGCCATCCCGCTTTCCGTCGACGTGACCGACAGCGCCAGCGTAAATGCCGCCTTCGATGCCTTCGCGGGAAAAGCGGGGCGCATCGACGCGCTCTTCAACAACGCGGGCCGCGGCAGCCCGGCGGAAGCCATCGACGAAATCAGCGACGAGACCTGGAACGCCGTGCTCTCGGTCAACGTCACGGGGATGTTCAACTGCGCCCGCGCCGCCTTCCGGCACATGCGCGCCCAGTCGCCGCAGGGCGGGCGGATCGTCAACAACGGCTCGATCTCGGCCACCGCGCCGCGCTGGCGCTCCGTGCCCTACACCACGACGAAATACGCGATCACCGGGCTGACCAAGTGCCTCAGCCTCGATGGCCGCCCCTTCGACATCGCCTGCGGCCAGATCGACATCGGCAACGCGCTGACGGACATGACCGAGGACATGGCGACCGGCAAACCCCAGGCCGACGGCAGCATGAAGCCCGAGCCGACGATGGACGTGAACCACGTGGCCGAGGCCGTGTTGCACATGTGCGATCTGCCCTTGGAGACCAACGTCCAGTTCATGACCATCATGGCGACCAAGATGCCCTTCGTGGGCCGTGGCTAGCAAACTCCGACGCGGAGTTTGGCCGGGAAACCGCCTGCGGTTTCCCCCGATTTCCGCGTCGGAAATCGAACCGGAGTTCGCGTCGAACTCTGCCTAGTTGCGAATGAACCGGAATACGGCGGACGCGCCCCAGCCCGCGGCAATCGCGATGGCCAGCGACATCAGGCCGTACATCACCGCATTGTCGCGCGAGAGCCGGAACAGGAACCGCTCCAGCCCGACCTTCTGCACCGCGATCGTGGTCGTGTAGCTGTCGACGACCCTGCCGCCGCGCGTCAGGAAAAAGCGCGCCTCGTAATCGCCTTCCGTCAGGTTCGCGGGCAGCCGCACCGAGGTGCTGAACAAGGTTTGCTCGTCCAGGTTCACCGCGCCGATATTGGTCTGGTAAAGGTCGTTTGCCTCGCGGATGCGGATCAGGGCACTGGTGAAATCCTGGCTTCCGGCGATCTCCGCGCCGACCGACCGGATGGCGCGCCGGATCGACACCCTGTATCGCAGATCCTCCACGTCGCGGAAGACCTCCTCCCAGGGCGCGGATGTTGCGACGGCATAGAAACTCGGCGCCCGGTCGACATCGACATGATCTGTGTTGATCCAGATGCCGTAACGCTTCTCCTTGCGCCGCACCGTAATCGGCACCGAGGGGCCGGTCACGGCGATGGCCACCTGAAGCGGCTCGTCGGGGATCACCGCCTCGCGCTTCACCGCGCCGAAGATCAAAATCTCGGAACCGTCGAAATTGGTCGAGATCGAAATCCGGTTCTGGCTCAGCCCGGCCACGACTTCCTCCGCCGCCGCCGGGACGGCGAGAAGGAGGAGGAAGACCAGCACCCGCAGCATCAGTGCCCCGCCGCCGCGCCAAGCGAGTAAAGCTCGGCAGGTTGCAGCAACAGATCGAGGGCCAGCTTGCCGCAGACCACCATGACCAGGAGCGACAGCAGGATGCGCAGCTGCTCCGCCTTCAGCTTGGCGCCGATCCGGGTGCCGATCTGCGCCCCGATGACGCCGCCCAGAAGCAGCAGCACCGCCAGCACGACATCGACGGTGTAGTTCGTCGTCGCGTGCAGCATCGTGGTGAAGGCGGTGACGAAGATGATCTGGAAAAGCGAGGTGCCGACAACGACCTTGGTCGGCATTCCGAGGATATAGATCATCGCGGGCACCATGATGAACCCGCCGCCGACGCCCATGATCGCGGCAAGGATACCGACAAGGACACCGACGATGACAGGCGGGATGACCGAGATGTAAAGCCCCGAGGTTCGGAACCGCATCTTGAAGGGCAGGGCATGGACCAGCCCGTGTTTCTTCCGCGCGGGCGGCTTTCCGGTTTTCTTCGCCTTGCGCAGCGCGTTCAGGCTCTCGATGAACATCAGCGTGCCGACGATGCCAAGGAACAGCACATACGAGAGCCGCACCAGCAGATCGACTTGCCCGATCGCGCGTAGCGCGTTGAAAATCTGGACCCCCAGCGCCGCACCGATCAGGCCGCCTATAAGCAGCACGGTACCCATCTTCAGATCGACCGTCTTGCGCTTGAAATGCGCCAGCACGCCCGAGAAGGACGAGGCGACGATCTGGTTGGCCTCGGTCGCCACGGCGACCGCAGGCGGAATGCCGATGAAGAACAGAAGCGGCGTCATCAGGAAGCCGCCGCCGACGCCGAACATGCCCGACAGGATCCCGACACCTCCCCCGAGTCCCAGAAGCAGGAACGCGTTGACCGAAACCTCGGCGATGGGAAGGTAGATTTGCATGTTTCCCCTTACGCCCGGTCAGGGCTTGTGTTCAACGACCAATTTATCGGGCCAAATCAGTCCAGATGCGACAAATCGGATCATGCGCGATTGCAGCCCGTCGCAGTAGACACTTCTTACTGCCGCTGGCATGGTCCCACGATGTCCGATCAGGCAAAGTTTCTCCAGGGCAGTCTGCTGCGCCATATCGCCGTGATGTCCGTTACCTCGTCGGTCGGGCTGATGGCGGTCTTCGCGGTCGATTTCGTCGACATGATCTTCATCTCGATGCTGGGCAAGGCCGAGCTTGCCGCCGCCGTGGGTTATGCCGGTGCTATCCTCTTTTTCACGAACTCCTTCGGGATCGGCATGGCAATCGCCTGCGGCGCGCTCGTTGCGCGTGCGCTCGGCGCCGGTGACGAGGACCTCGCCCGGCAGCGCGCAACCACCAGCCTGATCTTCGGCGTCGCCTTCGGCGCGGTGTTCGCCGCGACCGTCTGGGTGAACCTGCCGATGCTCGTCAGCCTGCTCGGCGCAAGCGGCGAGACCCAGGCGCTGGCAGTTCACTACATGCAGATCATCCTCCCAAGCCTGCCGCTTTTGCTGACCGGCATGGTGGGCGGCGCGATCCTGCGCGCGCACGGTGACGCCCGGCGCTCGATGAACGTGCTGATCCTGGCCGGCGTGGTGAACGCCATCCTCGACCCCATCCTGATCTTCGGCCTGAACCTCGATCTGACGGGGGCGGCGATGGCCAGCGTGGCCTCGCGTATCGCTATGGCCGCGCTTGTCCTCATGGCGATCCAACGCAATCACGGCGGTTTCGCGCGACCGGGCGTGGCCGGTCTCGCCGCCGATTTCCGGCCGGTCTTCGCCATCGCGCTTCCCGCGATTCTGACGCAGCTCGCCACGCCGGTGGGCCAGGCCTATGTCACCCGCGCGATGGCCGAGTTCGGCGAGGAGGCCGTTGCCGGCATGGCCATCGTCGGACGCCTGACACCTGTGGCCTTCGCCATCATCTTCGCGCTCTCCGGCGCCGTCGGACCCATCATCGGCCAGAACGCGGGCGCGCGGAACACCGAGCGGGTAAGCGGCGCCTTCCGCGAGGCGCTGCTCTTCACTCTCGGAGTGACCGTCATCGTCTCGGTCATCCTCTTCGCGCTTCGCCCGTCGCTCGGCTGGCTCTTCCAGCTTGAAGACGCCAGCATCGCCCAGACGCTCGTCTTCCTCTTCGCCGGCCCGCTCTCGCTTCTGTGGTTCTTCAACGGCGTTCTTTTCGTTGCCAATGCCGCCTTCAACAACCTCGGCCACCCGTTCTATTCGACGCTGACGAACTGGGGGCGCCACACGTTGGGAACGGTTCCGCCTGTGATGTTCTTCGCCTGGTGGCTGGGCGCGCCGGGGGTGCTGATCGGACAGGCGGTCGGCGGCGTCATGTTCGCGCTGATCGCGTTCAGCATGGCCCGCAAGGTCATTGCCGGGACCGAGGGCGCGGTACCTGCACCGCGCGAACCCTTCGCGCGGCAGGCACGTTTGATGAACCTCTTTCACAACCGCCGCTGATCACGAGATCAGGGCAACGCCTTCATCGCGCAGGCAGGCATCGGCGAGCGCCGTTTCTTCGGCCGTGAGTACCTGGTGACGGGGATAGCGCGGGTTGCCGCGGTCATTGAGAACGGGGGCATTCCAGCCTTCGGTCGTCGCGAAGAAGGCCCTTACAGTCGCCGCGCCGCCCAGCCGGAAATAGCCCTGTACGACCACGTCAAGATAACTCAGCAGAATCGGGTGATGCCCCGTGATCGGGCGATGCAGGCTTTCGGGCGCGTGGTAAAACCGGATGTCCGGCGTCCCCGTAAGGCTGTGCTCGATCCCCGTCGCCGACTCTCTCACGTAAGACCGCTCGCGAAAATCCAGCTCTGTCCACTCCACGCCGGGAACCGGCGCAATGACGCCCTCGATCCGGCAGGACGGGTCGCGCGTCACCGTCAGGAATGCCACGCTCCGCCCTTCTACATGCCGCCAGACACGCCGCCACCCGGGCAACGCCGCGGGATGCAGCTTGCCGTAGGCATGCGTCGCGGGGTTCACAAGGCTGCCGTAGCCGAAGACGAACGCGTGTTCCATCGGCGCATTACAAGACCCCCGCGGCGCAGAACACAAGGCTTGCCAGAACGACCGGAACCCGAGTAAGAGACCCTCGCGCATCGCGGGAGAATCGGGGGCCCGCCCCCCGTGCCGAAGGAGCAACCGCCCCGGTAAACTCTCAGGCCAAAGGACCGTGACGCGCGAGAAACTCTGGAGAGACCCCGGACGGGGCGCCGACGGGATAACGATCTCAGGCGAAAGGACAGAGGGGGCGCCAATGGGCAAGGCTCTTGCCCGAACGCGCCCGACGCTTCAGTGTCGGCATTAGGAAGATGGGGATGCCGATGGCCGATCTCAGCCGCACGCCGCTTTACGACCTGCACCTTGCCCGTGGCGGCAAGATGGTGCCCTTCGCGGGCTACGAGATGCCGGTGCAATACGCGCCCGGCGTCATGAAGGAACACCTCTGGACCCGCGAACACGCCGGTCTCTTCGACGTCAGCCACATGGGGCAGGTGATTCTCCGCGCGAAGTCTGGCAGCGTCGACGACGCCGCCGACGCGCTCGAAACTCTCGTCCCCGTCAGTATCGCCGCGCTGAAGGAAGGCCGCCAGCGCTACGCGCTCTTCACCAACGACACGGGCGGCATCCTCGATGACCTGATGGTTGCGCGGAAGAACGACCACCTGCTGCTCGTCGTCAACGCCGCCTGCAAGACGCAGGACATCGCCCACCTGCAAGCCAACCTCTCCGACACCTGCGAGATCACACCCGTCACCGACCGCGCCCTGATCGCGCTGCAAGGCCCGGAAGCCGAGACCGCGCTCTCGCGCCTCGTGCCGGGTGCCGCCGAGATGCGCTTCATGGACGCCACCGACCTCGCGTGGAACGGGACCACCCTCTGGGTTACGCGCTCGGGCTATACCGGCGAGGACGGCTACGAGATCTCCGTCCCCGAACCGCTCGCCGTCGCCTTCACCGAGGCGTTGCTCGCAATGGACGAGGTCGAGCCCATCGGCCTCGGCGCCCGCGACTCGCTTCGGCTTGAAGCCGGACTTTGCCTTTACGGCAACGACATCGACACCACGACCACGCCCGTCGAAGCCGCGCTCGAATGGGCGATCCAGAAAGCCCGCCGCGAGGGCGAGCGGGCAGGGGGCTTCCCCGGCGCCGACGTCATCCTCGGCCAGTTCGCCAACGGCGCCCCCCGCCGCCGCGTCGGCCTGCTGCCCGAGGGCCGCGCGCCGATGCGCGACGGTACCGGGTTGTTCGCGGGCGACCGCAAGGTGGGCCACGTCACCTCCGGCGCCTACGGCCCGTCCATCGAACGCCCCATGTCGATGGGCTATGTCGACATCGAGTTCGCCGAAACCGGCACGAAACTGGAAGGCGAGGTTCGCGGCAAACGGATGCCCGTTACCGTGGCCGACATGCCCTTCCGCCCCTCTACCTACAAACGCTGAACAGGGACTACACAGATGAAATACACCGAAGACCATGAATGGCTCCGCGCCGAAGGCGATATCGTTGTCGTGGGCATCACCGAACACGCGGCCGAGCAACTGGGCGACGTCGTCTTTGTCGAGCTTCCCGAGGTCGAGACCCAGGTGACCAAGGGCGACGACGCCGTTGTGATCGAAAGCGTCAAGGCCGCCTCCGACATCGTGGCGCCCGTCGACGGCGAGATCGTCGAAGTGAACGACGACCTGGCCGACAATCCGGGCCTGGTGAACGAAGACCCCACCGGCAAGGCCTGGTTCTTCAAGATCAAGGTCGCCGACATGTCGCAGCTCGACGAATACATGAGCGAAGACGAATACCAGGATATGATTTCGTGACCCCCAAAAAGGTCAAGATCACCGGATCGCAAGGCGATTGGACCGTTGATGTGGAGGGAACGCGACTGGCCGTGATTCACGACTATTGGTACTCGGCTCCGTCCACATACTTTGACCCGATGAAAGGTGCGAAAGTCGATGGTAAGCGATATGCTGATTATCTTGCGGCCCTACGAGCCAATGATCGAGTTGTCATGCAAAAGAGTGCTACTGATGGATCATTTGCGCGTCTTGGCTACATCGGCATCTTCAAATTCAAAGACTTAGTTGTCGATGAAGATACAGGTTCGATATCGCTGACACTTACTCAACGCCTTCCAGTTAAACCCGCTTAGGAAAGCCATGACCTTCACCCCTACCGACTACCTGCCCTACGACTTCGCGAACCGCCGCCACATCGGCCCCTCGCCGAAGGAGATGGAGCAGATGCTCTCCGCCCTCGGCGTCGCCTCGCTGGACGAGCTGATCGACCAGACCGTGCCCGCATCGATCCGGCAGGCCGAACCGCTTTCTTTCGAAAAGCCCCGCTCCGAGCGCGAGCTTCTCTGGGAGATGCGGCAGATCGCCAAGGAGAACGACGTCTTCACGACCATGATCGGACAGGGCTACTACGGCACCACGACGCCGCCC
>JAJDOD010000152.1 GCA_022340315.1 Silicimonas sp.
GAGGCCCAGTTCGGCCTTGCCCGAGGGGATGCGGTTTTCCTTGGGCGAGCCGGGAATGGTGCAGGTGTCGAGGCTTTTGCCGATGGACGCGACGCTGGCGATGACCCGTCTTGCCGCGTCAGCCACCGCGTCGAGCGTATCACCGCGTTCGGCCATTGCGCCGGCGATCTTGTGGACGAAGAGCGTGCCTGCGACGCCGCGCGGTTGCGGCAGGTCGGGGAGGGCGATGTCGTCGTCCACCACCACCATCTCGACGCGTTTGCCCAGTGCGCGTGCCCGCTCGGCGGCAAGGCCGAAGTTCAGCCGGTCGCCGGTGTAGTTCTTCACGATCAGCAGGCATCCCGCATCGCCGGTGACGGCGAGGATGCCGGCCAGAACCGCATCGACGGACGGAGAAGCGAAAACCTCGCCACAAACCGCTGCGGTCAGCATTCCCGGGCCGACGAACCCGGCATGAGCAGGCTCGTGCCCCGATCCGCCGCCGGATATCAGCGCGACGCGGGAGCGGTCCCAGTCGGCGCGGCAGACGACCTTGATGTGCGGATAGCCGTCGAGCCGGGCGAGCTTGCCGCCGGAGCAGGCGAGCAATCCGTCGATTGCTTCCTTTACCAGGTCGTCTTTCGCATTGACGAATTGCGCCATTGTTTCCTCCTCCCCTTGCCGCGCGGTTTGCCCGCGCTGGCGTTGCCTTGGTGATCCGTGTCGAAGCCGATTTCGGCGCCGCCGCGCCGGTCAGGCTGTGTCGGGCCCGATCCCAGGTAGTGCGACGCTATTTGAGGGGCGTACCTCACGTCAATGGGCAACTTGTCGGTGGCGCTGGCCGTGAAAAAATCATTGACTTTTTCACGAAAGAGACATGAACCTGATCGGGACGAAAAATCAGGGGAGCCACCATGTCCGCGCAGTCGCCGCCAGAGAGCCTCGGGCATGATCTGCGCGTGCTCCGCAAGCAGCGTGGCCTGACGCTTGTGCAGGTGGCGGGAGCGGTGAATCGGTCGGTCGGGTGGCTCAGCCAGGTCGAGCGGAACATCTCCGAGCCGTCCGAGGGCGAGCTGTTGGCCCTGGCAGAAACGCTGGACTTCTCGATCGACGGTTTCTACGGGCCTGAACCCTCGGCCCCCGATGACGCCAGCGTGATTGTCAGAAGCCATGCGCGCCGGCGTTTTGGCACGCGGGTGCCGGGGCTGGTCGAGGAACTGCTCTCACCCGACCTGACGGACGCCTTCGAAGTCGTACACTCGACATTCCTGCCCGGCGCCGAACGCTCCGATCCTGTGACCCGCCCGACGCAGGAAGTCGGCTACGTGATCTCGGGGCAACTTGAGATCACCATTGCTGGCCGGGCCCACCTGGTCGATCCCGGCGACAGCTTCCGCATCCGGGGAGAACCCTTTCGTTGGGCCAATCGCGGCCCGGAACCCTGCGTCGTGATCTGGGTGATCGCTCCGCCCGTCTATTGAGGAGCCGATATGGCCGAATTTCCATCCACCGCGCGTGTCGTCATCATCGGCGGCGGTGCCGTGGGCGCCTCGTCGCTCTACCACCTGGCGAAGGCGGGGTGGCAAGACTGCGTGCTTCTGGAGAAGAACGAGCTGACGGCCGGTTCCACCTGGCACGCGGCGGGGAACGTGCCGACGTTTTCCACCAGTTGGTCGATCATGAACATGCAGCGCTACTCGACCGAGCTTTATCGCGGGCTGGCCGAGGCGGTCGACTATCCGATGAACTATCACGTCACCGGTTCGATCAGGCTGGGGCATTCGAAGGAGCGGGTTCAGGAGTTCCAGCGCGCCAGGGGGATGGGGCGGTACCAGGGGATCGACATGGAGATCCTGACGCCTGAGGAGGCGCGGGGGATGTACCCGTTCCTTGAAACCCATGATCTGCGGGGCGTGCTTTACGATCCGACCGATGGCGACATCGACCCGGCGCAGCTGACGCAGGCGTTGGCCAAGGGCGCGCGCGATCTTGGTGCGACGATCCTTCGGTTTTGTCCGGCGACCGGCGTGAGCCGGGAAAACGGCGAGTGGATCGTTCACACGGAGAAGGGCGACATTCGTTGCGAGTATGTCGTGAACGCCGCCGGCTACTATGCGCAGCGTGTGGGGGAGTGGTTCAAACCGTACGGCGGGCGCACTGTGCCGATGATGGTCATGAGCCACCAGTACCTGCTGTCCGAGGAAGTGCCGGAAGTGATCGCCCGGACCAGGGACGTGGGCGCGAAGCTGCCGCTTCTGCGTGACGTGGACAGTTCTTATTACCTTCGGCAAGAGAAAAACGGTTTCAATCTAGGGCCATACGAACGGAATGGCCGGGCGCACTGGATGGTGCCGGACGACCCGATGCCAGACGACTTCAGCTTCCAGCTTTATCCCGACGACCTGGATCGGCTGGAATGGTACATCGAGGACGCAATGGCCCGCGTGCCGCTTCTGGGCACTGCCGGGATAAGCCGGGTGATCAACGGGCCGATCCCCTATGCGCCAGACGGGCTGCCACTGTTGGGGCCGATGCCGGGTGTGCCGAATGCCTTCGAGGCCTGCGTCTTCACGTTCGGCATCGCGCAGGCGGGAGGTGCGGGCAAGGTGCTGGCGGAATGGGTGACCGAGGGGCAGACCGAGTGGGACATGTGGTCGGTCGATCCGCGCCGGTACACGGGCTATGCGGACCAGGGCTATACCAACGCCAAGGGACTTGAGACCTATGGCCACGAATACGCGATGCACTTCCCCTGGCACCGCTGGCCCGCGGCGCCGGACCGCCGCGTGTCGCCGGTCCATGAAAAAGTGAAGGCGCTGGCCGGGGTCTTCGGTGTCTACAACGGTTGGGAGCGGGCGAACTGGTTCGCAGAGCCGGGCGACGACACCTCCGAGGAGGCAACGCAGACCTGGGACCGGGCCGGGCCGTGGGAGCCGCGCATCCGCGAGGAATGCGAGGCGGTGCGGGATGCCTGCGGCGTGCTGGATTTGCCGGGGTTCACGCGGCTGCACCTCATGGGTCCGGGTGCGGCCGACTGGCTGTCGAGCCGAATTGCCGGAAGCCTGCCCAAGATCGGGCGGATGAACCTGGCCTATTTCCCGGACAAACGGGGCCGTATCCTTACCGAGATGTCGGTGACCCGAGTGCTGAAGGACAGTTTCATCCTGATCACGGCTGCGGCGGCGGAATGGCATGACCGCGACGTTCTGCTCGATGGTCTGCCGGAAGAGGTCACGATCGAGCGCGCCGACGGGTACTCGACGCTGATTGTAACCGGACCGAGGTCGCGCGACGTTTTGGAGGCCGCGGGGGCCGTTGCCGACCTTTCGCTGCCCTGGCTTTCATTTCAGGAAGGTTCGCTGGCAGGGAAATTCTGCCAGTTCGCACGTGTCAGCTTTGCCGGTGAACTTGGCTGGGAAATCCATACCGTGAAGCACCTGATCCCGCCGATCTACGACGCCATACTTGCGGCGGGGGCGAAGCCGTTCGGGATGTTTGCGCTTAACAGCTTGCGCATCGAGAAAGGGTATCGCACCTGGAAGGGTGATCTCTCGACCGATTATTCGCTGCTTGAAGGCGGGCTCGAACGGTTCGTCCGGTTCGACAAGCCGCAGGATTTTCCGGGCAGGGCGGCGTTGCTGGCCGAGAAGCAGCAGGGGTTGAAGAAGCGATTTGTCACACTCGTTGTCGATGCCGGCGAGGCGGATGCGCCTTACATGTCGACGCTCTGGCATGGCGGCGAGGTCGTGGGCGAGACGACCAGCGGCGCCTGGGGATACCGGGTGGACGCGTCCATCGCGCTGGGGATGCTGCGGGCGGACCTGGCGGTGGCGGGAACCGAGGTGGAAGTCGATATTTTCGGCCAGAGGTGCCGGGCGGTGGTGCAACCGGAGGGGCCGCTCTGGGACCCTCGGAACGAGAGGCTGCGTGCATGACTGAGATCACTATTCTTGACGGGGGTATGGGGCAGGAGCTGGTCGCGCGCATCAGTGACAAGCCCACAGGGCTTTGGGCCACGCGGTTGATGATGGATCATCCGGAGATTGTCCGGGAGATCCACGCGGACTTCTTTGCCGCGGGGGCCGGTATCGCGACGGCCAATACATATGCCATTCATCACGACCGGCTGGCGGGAACCGGCGCCGAGGCGCGGTTCGAGGAACTGCACCTGCTGGCGCTGGGGCTTGCTGCGGAGGCGCGCGATGCGCATGGCGGCGGACGGATCGCCGGGGCGCTGGGGCCGCTTGGCGGCTCTTACAAGGCGGAACTGGCGCCGCCGAGCGCCGAGGCGGCGCCGCTGTACGCCGAGATCGTGGCACTGCAAGAGCCGTATGTCGATCTCTTCATTCTCGAAACCATGTCCGGTGTAGACCAGGCCAGGGGCGGGCTGATGGGGACGCGGGCAACGGAAAAACCGGTCTGGTTGAGCCTTAGTGTCGACGACGAGGATGGCACGCGGCTCCGCTCGGGCGAGGCGCTCGCCGATGTGCTGCCGCTGGTCGAGGAGTTTGCGCCTGAGGCGGTTCTCATCAACTGCTCGCGGCCCGAAGCGGTCTCGGCGGGGTTGCCGGTCATTGCCGGGATGGGACGGCCTTTCGGGGGCTATGCCAACGGCTTCACGGTGATCGTCGAGAGCTTCAGGCAGGCGGGCGCGACGGTCGATCTGCTGGATGCGCGAACCGATCTTGGGCCGGTGGAGTATGCGGATTTCGTCGATCGCTGGATTGGGCTGGGGGCTACCATCGTGGGCGGGTGCTGCGAGGTGGGGCCGGCCCATATCGCCGAGATCACCAGGCGGGTGGGACGCCGGTCATGACGCTTCCTTCCGAGGCGAGGGTCGTCATTGTCGGGGGGGGCGTTTCTGGCTGTTCGGTCGCCTATCACCTGGCCGAACGAGGCTGGACGGATGTCGTTCTGCTGGAACGAAAGAAGCTCACCTGCGGCACGACGTGGCACGCTGCCGGTTTGATCGGGCAACTCAGGGCCAACCAGAACATGACGCGGCTCGCCAAGTATTCCGCCGATCTCTACCGGCGGCTGGAGGCCGAGACGGGCGTGGCGACGGGCATGCGCATGGTGGGGTCCATCACGGTTGCGCTGACCGAGCACCGGCGCGAGGAAATCCTGCGGCAGGCAAGCCTTGCGCGGGCCTTCGGGGTCGAGGTGGCGGAGATCTCGCCCGCCGAGGCGAAGGCGATGTATCCGCATCTGACGGTGGATGACGTGGTGAGCGCGGTGCACCTGCCCGGCGACGGCCAATGCGACCCGGCGAATATCGCGATGGCGCTGGCAAAGGGCGCGCGGATGAAGGGCGCGCGGATTGTCGAGGGAGTGAAAGTAAGCCGGGTCACCGATGACGGCGAAAGGGTCACCGGGGTGGATTTTGTGCAAGCTGACGGATCGACGGGGCATATCAAGGCCGCCCACGTGGTGAACTGCGGCGGCATGTGGGGGCGCGATCTGGCGGCGCAATCGGGGGTGACGTTGCCGCTGCATGCCTGCGAGCACTTCTACCTGATCACCGAGCCGGTCGAGGGGTTGGGGCATCTGCCAGTGTTGCGGGTGCCGGATGAGTGCGCCTACTACAAGTCCGACGCGGGCAAGATGATGTTGGGGGCCTTCGAACCCAAGGCAAAGCCCTGGGGCATGGACGGAATCCCGGAGAATTTCGAGTTCGACACGCTGCCCGAGGATTTCGAGCATTTCGAGCCGATCCTTGAAATGGCGATGCACCGTCTGCCGATGTTCGAGACGGCAGGGGTGCACACGTTCTTCAACGGGCCCGAAAGCTTCACACCCGACGATCGTTATTACCTTGGCGAGGCGCCGGGGCTTCGGAATTATTGGGTTGCGGCGGGGTACAACTCGATCGGCATCGTATCGTCGGGCGGCGCCGGCATGGCGCTGGCCGCCTGGATGGACGAGGGTTCACCGCCCTTCGATCTCTGGGACGTGGATATTCGCCGCGCCCAGCCGTTCCAGCGGAACCGGCGGTATCTGAAGGAGCGTGTCAGCGAGACCCTGGGCCTGCTTTACGCCGATCATTACCCCCATAGGCAGGTCGAGACCGCGCGCGGGGTCCGGCGGTCGCCGGTGCACGAGCACCTCAAGTCGGCGGGCGCCGTCTTTGGGGAGACCGCGGGGTGGGAGCGGGCGAACTGGTTTGCGGAACCGGGCGAGGCTCGCGCCTATGTCCATGATTGGCACCGGCAGAACTGGTTCGACAACCAGAAGGCCGAGCACATGGCGATGCGCGAGGGCGTCGGCCTCCTGGACATGTCGTCTTTCGGCAAGATCCGGGTGGAGGGTCCGGGCGCTCTGGGTTTCCTTCAGCGGGTTTTCGCGGGCGACCTCGACCGGCCCGTGGGCTCGATTACCTATGGGCAGATGCTGAACGAGCGGGCCGGGATCGAGTGCGATCTGACCGTGACGCGCTTGAGTGGCACCGCCTTCCTGCTGGTGGTCCCCGCTGCGACGGTCCAACGCGACCTGGCGTGGCTGCGGCGGCATCTTGGCGACGATGTTGCGGTGATCCTGGACGTGACGGCCTTTGAGGCCTGCTTCCCGTTAATGGGGCCGAGATCGCGAGAGCTTCTTTCCATCGTCTCGCCGGATGACTTCTCGAACGCGGCGTTCCCCTTCGGTACGGCCCGCGAGGTGGAAATCGGGCTTGGGATCGCACGGGCGCACCGGATCAGCTATGTCGGTGAACTGGGCTGGGAGGTCTATGTCTCGACCGACCAGGCGGCGCATGTTTTCGAGACCTTGACCGAGGCGGGCGCCGATCATGGGCTGAAGCTTTGCGGGCTTCACGCGATGGACAGTTGCCGGATCGAGAAGGCCTTCCGTCACTTCGGCCATGATATCACGGACGAGGATCATGTGGTGGAGGCCGGACTGGGCTTCGCGGTAAAGACCGATGCGAAGGACAGGTTCATCGGCCGTGAAGCCGTGTTGGCCAAACGTGAGGCTGGCGTGAAGCGCCGGATGCTTCAGTTCAGGCTGACGGACCCCGAGCGGATGCTTTTTCACAACGAGCCAATCATGCGTGACGGAGAGATCGTCGGTATCGTCACCAGCGCCAACTACGGCCACACGCTCGGCGGCGCTATCGGCATGGGTTATGTGCCCTCGGCGGATGAGACGGCGGAGCAGGTTCTCGGCTCGACCTACGAGATCGAGATCGCCGGTACCCGCGTGAAGGCCGAGGCCAGCCTGGCGCCAATGTACGATCCGAAATCGCTTCGCATGAAGATGTAAGCTTGCGATCGAACCGGCTGCCGATGCGGCGAGCTGCAGGCTTGCCGTCGCGGTTTCCGGGCCGGGTGCCCTTGTGACCGCCGACACGAGTGGCTAAACCGCGAACAGCCAAACGGGGAGCCAGTGCTCATGTCCTTTGACCGGTCCGTAAAGATCGCGCCGTCCATCCTCTCGGCCGATTTCGCCGATTTCGGGCGCGAGATACAAGCGGTCGAAGCGGAAGGCGCCGACTGGATCCATGTCGATGTCATGGACGGGCATTTTGTCCCGAATCTCACCTTCGGTCCGCCGCTTGTGAAGGCCATCCGCAAGCACGTCACGACCGTGATGGACGTTCACCTCATGATCGCGCCGGTCGATCCCTATATCGACGCTTTCGCTGACGCCGGGGCGGACATCCTGACCGCGCACCTCGAAGCCGGACCTCACACGCACCGGACGCTTCAGGCGATCCGGGGCGCAGGCGTCAAGGCCGGGTTGGCGCTGAACCCCGGCACTCCGGTGGAGGCCGCCGGACCGCTTCTCGACCTTTGCGATCTGGTGCTTGTCATGACGGTGAACCCGGGCTTCGGCGGGCAAAGCTTCATCGCCAGCCAGGTCGAGCAGGTGCGCAGGCTGCGGGACATGATCGGTGACCGTCCCATTCACATCGAGACCGACGGCGGCGTTGATCCGAAAACGGCTCGGTCGGTGGTCGAGGCCGGGGCGGATGTTCTGGTCGCGGGCTCGGCGGTGTTCCGGGGCGGGTCGGTGTCGAACCCCGCGCCATACGGCGAGAACATCCGCGCGATCCGGCAAGCCGCACAGGGCTGAACGTCCACCTCCATTGGTCCCGATCATTCCTCGTGGGGCGAGAGCAGTGAGACGCGGACCGCGCCTCATCGCACGTCAGGCGACCAGCGCTTCGGCCTTCTTCAGATCGACCGAGACCAGTTGGCTCACCCCTTGCTCGCCCATCGTCACGCCGAAGAGCCGGTCCATCCGCGACATCGTCACCGCGTGATGGGTGATGATAAGGAAGCGCGTTTCGGTGCGGCGGCACATCTCGTCGAGCAGGTCGCAGAAGCGTGTCACGTTAGCGTCGTCGAGCGGCGCATCGACCTCGTCGAGCACGCAGATCGGCGCCGGGTTGGCCAGGAATACGGCGAAGATCAGCGCCAGCGCCGTCAACGTCTGTTCGCCGCCCGACAGGAGCGAGAGCGTCGAGAGTTTCTTGCCCGGCGGCTGGCACATGATCTCGAGCCCCGCCTCAAGCGGGTCGTCGGATTCAACAAGCACAAGCTTCGCTTCGCCGCCGCCGAACAAATGTTTGAAAAGCATCGAGAAATTTGAATTCACCTCGCCGAATGCCTGCAGCAGCCGCTCGCGCCCTTCCTTGTTCAACCCCTGGATGCCCGACCGCAGCGTGCGGATTGCTTCCTCGAGATCGGTTTTCTCGGCGGTAAGCGTGCCATGCTCGGCCTCGACTTCGCGGGCGTCCTCTTCGGCGCGGAGGTTCACCGCGCCAAGCGCATCGCGCGACCGGCGCAAGCGCATCACGTCGGCTTCGATGCGCTCGGCGCCAGGAAGCGCCTCGGGGTCGGTGCCGAGGCGTTCGAGCAGAGCCTCCGGCGTGGTCTCCTGTTCTTCCTCGATCCGCTCGGCGGCATGTTTCACCGCGTCCCGCGCGGCTTCCGCCCGCGCTTCCGCCGCCGCGCGCTTCTCGCGCGCGTCCGAGGCGCGGCGTTCCGCGTCGCGCTCGGCCGTGGTGGCGTCACGTTCGGCAGTTTCGGCGACCGCCAGCGCGTCCGCCGCCGCCTTGCGCCGTGTCTCGGCGGTCAGCAGGTCATCCGCCAGCCCGCTGCGCTCGGCTGCAATGCGGCCCGGCGCATCCTGTGCTTCGGTCAATTCCGCTTCCGAATCCTCGCGGCGTTCGGCCAGTTCCCGCAGCCGCTTCCCGGCATTCTCCAACCGTTCGTTCCAGGTCGCGCGCTCGCGCTCTATCTCGGACAATCTCCGGGCGCGCGCCTCGCCTTCGCGTTTCAGTTCGTCATGCGCCGAGCGCCGGGTCATCATCGTCATGCGGGCGGCTTCGACGGCGATCTTGACGTTTTCGGCATTGGACCGCGCTGCGTCCAGATCGTCGAGACTCTCCAGCGCGTGTTCGGCGTCGGTTTTGCGTGCGCGCGATGTGGTTGCCTCGTCGCCGTGCCGGCGCACGGCCAGTTCAGCGGCTTCCAGCTTGCCGGCGGCAATGTTGTGATCCGCTTCCGCACGGCTGAGTGCCCGGTTTGCCTCGGCCAGGGCGTGGTCGGCGGCGCGGCGCATCTCGCGCGCACGCGCGACCTCGGCAGTGACCTTTCCAAGTTCGCTGCGGAGGAGCTCATGAGCGCGCGCGGCACCATCGGCCCGCGCGGTCGCTTCGACGAGATCCTGTTTGAGTTCCTGCAATCGGTTCAGCTGTTCCAGCCGCAAGGCTGCCGCCGATGGCGCATCGTCCGCGCCGGAGCGAAACCCGTCCCAGCGCCAGAGCCCACCCTCGCGGCTGACGAGACGCTGACCGGGTTTCAGGGCAGTCTGAAGCGCGGCACCGTTCGCGGCATCGACCACACCGACCTGTGACAGGCGGCGCGCCAGGACGGGCGGAACCGAAACGGTATCCGAAAGTGGGGTGGCACCCTCGGGCAGCGCTGCGGTATCGCGATAGGGGGGGAGAGATGTCCAGCCGGACATGGCATCGCCCTCGATTACCGGGGCGCGCAGGTCGTCGGCAAGCGCCGCTCCAAGCGCCTTTTCATAGCCCGACTTGACGGTGAGCAGGTCCATGACCTGGCCACCTTCGGCGGTGTCGCGGTCGACAAGCTTGGCGAGGGCGGCAACCTCGGCCTGAAGCGCCTTGACCTCGCCTTCCGCCGAGGATCGTTCCGCGCGGGCTTCCGCCTCGCGGTTCTGCGTCGCTTCGTGGGCGTCGTCCGCGGCGGTCAGTGCCACCTCGGCGGACGCCGCGGCTTCGGATGCCGCGGCGAGCGCGGTGGCGGCCGATGTTTTCGCGGTGTCGGCGGTAGCCAGATCATCACCTGCCGCCTTTGCATCTTCACGCGCCCGGGTCTCGGCCTCGTCGCTGCGTTTCAGCGTGGTCTCGGCGTCCTGCAGCAGACGTTCGGCAGACTGATGGCGCGCGGCGAGGCGGGCAAAGTCCTCGGTCAGCTGGCTGAAATCCTTTTCGCGGTCTTGTAGCACGCTGGCGGCATCCCGCGCCTCTTCCGCGGCAGCCTCGACCGCTTCGGAGTGGCCTGCTTCTTCAGCGGCCAGGTTGCGCGCCTCGGTGTCGAGCGCTTCGATGGTTTTTCCCGCGTCGCCCTGCAGGTCGCTTTCACGCTCGGCATCACGGGTCAGTTGCTGGATGCGCGCCTGCAGTGTCTCGATGGTGCGGGTCGCCCGTGCCTCCTCCTCGTCGAGCGCGCCAACGCGCACTTGCAGCCGGTTCAGCAGCGCGGTCGCGATGGCCTCTTCCTCGCGTAGCGGCGGCAAAGCCTCCTCGGCCTTGGCGCGGTCGCCAGTCGCCTGCCGCGAGAGCCGTTCTGCCTCCGATGCAGCGCGGGAAAGATCGGCGAGGGCGGTCTCGGCGGACACGCGCGCGCGCTCGGCGTCCCGCCAGCGGAGATAGAGCAGAAGACCCTCTGCGTGGCGCAGCTCGGCCCCGATTTCGCGGTAGCGTTTCGCCTGCCTGGCCTGCCGTGCCAATGTGGCGAGTTGCTGGGCCAGCTGTTCGATAACGTCATCGACGCGGGTCAGGTTCGTTTCGGCGCCCTTGAGCTTGAGCTCGGCTTCGTGTCGGCGCTGGTAAAGCCCCGAGATGCCTGCCGCTTCCTCCAGGATGCGCCGCCGGTTTTGCGGTTTGGCGTTGATCAACTCGGAGATCTGGCCCTGGCGCACGAGCGCCGGTGAATGCGCGCCGGTCGAGGCATCGGCGAAAAGCATCTGCACGTCGCGGGCGCGTACGTCCCTGGAATTGAGCTTGTAGGCGGACCCGGCGTCGCGGGTGATGCGCCGGACGATCTCCAGCGTATCGCTCTCGTTGAAGCCTTGCGGCGCGAGGCGATCGGAATTGTCGAGGATCAAAGCAACTTCTGCAAAGTTGCGCGCGGGCCGGGACGAGGCACCGGCGAAGATCACATCCTCCATTCCACCGCCGCGCATGGCGGTCGGACGGTTCTCGCCCATCACCCATCTGAGTGCTTCGAGAAGATTGGACTTTCCGCACCCGTTGGGGCCAACCACGCCTGTAAGCCCGTCCGCAATGATCAGGTCGGTCGGGTCGACGAAGCTTTTGAAGCCGTTGAGACGCAGTTTGTTGAAACGCAAGGCTGGCCCTTCAGGCTGAATCGGGTCCCTGAGTGTCCGGCGTCAGGGCCCGCGAGTCAACGCCGAAGGCGCTATGGAGAGGGGTCGGATAGCGGGTTATCCACAAGATATTGGTTAATTTGCCCTATGTGCCGACGTTGATGGCTCAGCTGTCGCGCCCGAGGGTGAGGGTATCGGTGTGGAATGCCGC
>JAJDOD010000190.1 GCA_022340315.1 Silicimonas sp.
CCGTATCACTCGCGCCGCCCGATCAGACCGATGGCCAGCGCCACCGCGCCCAGCCCGATATGCGGCAGGTTGGCCATGATCTTGAAGCCGAAGGGCAGGTCGAGCACGCCGTTGTTGAAGATCCCGAAGTCGAGATAGCCCGATCCGGTCGCCAGCCCGAGCAGACCGTCGCCGAGATAGAGCGCGCCGAAGATCACCAGGAATGTCCGCGCCGCGCGGCCCGACAGTACCGCCGCGATCAGCGCCCAGAGCGCCGAGGCGGCGTGCAGCGCGTCGTCGAAGATGTCGAGCGCGAAGATGCCGAAGGCAACGCCGTTTTCATCCGTCACGCCGGGGATGTAGTTCAGTGCCGCGGCGCCCGCGAGGACCAGGAAGTAGATGAAAGCGGTTGTACGTTGCAGGCTCATGCCAGCCCCTCGAGATAGTTGGACCAGAAGACGTTGCGGAAAACGCGATCCGGGTCGATCTCGAGTTTCCGCGATACGAAGAGCGGCGCCTGCGGATAGCCGCGCAGCAGCTGTTCGCGGGTCGCATGAGGGCGGTAGGGCAAGTAGTAGGTCCCGCCGATATCGAGCGTTCGGTCGATAAGACCGCGGGTCATTCGCGCATGATCCGCCTCGGCCCGCGCGCTCATCTCCTGGCTGAAGAGCATCACGCAGGCGATACGCGGCCCCGGTGCATAGGCCAGGATGCTTTCGCCATCCGCCTGCACATAGCGCAGCGTGATATTCATCATCTCCTGGTAACTCGCCGGGATCACGTCCTGGCAGGCAGAAACGAAATCGGCGAAACGCTCGGGCGGGACGAAGTATTCGTGAAGTATGTCCGTGCGTGTCGGGTCGCCATCGTCCAGCGTCGCAACGGGTTCGTTGATCAGCGAATTGCGCGTCACCTCGCCCGCGCCAATCCGGGGGCCCAAAGACGCCTCGAACCACCAGCGCAGGTTCTTGGCCGGTTCGTTCATCAGTTGCGCCCGGAATATCCTGGCCGCCGCCTGGCTCATGAACCCGGAGCCCGCGGCGGGTGCAAGGTCGCCCTGCTCGGGCGCATCGCGATAGGTGATCATGAGCGCATCTTCGAAGAACGTCTCGCGATCGACGTTCAGCCGCCCATAGGCCATGTCCACGTCACCCGCCTCGACCGCCGCGACGAAAGCCGGGGCAAACTCCCTCGATGACATGCGCTGGAAGGTCGGGACCAGCAGACGGTTCGGTGCCATCTCGACGTCCATTTCGAGGATCGCGCCGGTCAGTCCGTAACCGCCCATCGTCATGGCGAAGAGGTCGGCGTTCTCGCTGCGCGAGGCAGTCACCACGTCGCCGCCGGGCAGGAGAATACGGAAACTGCGCACGGTCGACCCCATCGGCCCATGTGGCACCGGCCAGCCATGCGCGTTGACGCAAAATGTCGCGGCGACCCCGAAATCGTTGTTGGACTGCATGACCTTCGGCCCGAAGCCGAGAGGGTCGAGCGCCGCAATCACCTGTTCCCAGCGCGCCCCTGCGTGGACGCGATACGTGCCGTTTTCCGTGTCCGGTTCGACCATGCCATTGTCGAAGGTCACCGCGTGTCCTCCCGGCGGGATCGCGTGCCCTCCCATCGAATGCCGCGCGGCACCGATGTTGAAAGGCCGCCCCTCCGCGCGGGCCTCGGCGATCTCGATACGGAGTTTCGCTATCAGGGCTTCTCGCGGGTCTTCGCGCAATACGGTGTGGCGGAACACAGGGGTTTCGCTCAGAAGGCTTGCGTCATTCAGCGAAGTTTCGGCTCCGGATGGCGCGATCAGGCGCATGCCAGCGACCGGGGGAACCTTGCCAGTCAGATTTGCCCCCGCGTAGCCGCCGATGGCCGCCCCGGCCCCGAGGAGAAGCGCGCGTCTGGAGAAACTCATTGTTCGGCTCGCTGCATTTTCGCCAAGTAAATCAATAATTTCATAATTCGCACGAGACGAAAAGCTCATGCACGGACCAAATCAGCGGCACCTGCATCCCAAACGCATCAACCCGGTCGGGACGGAAGCGAATCGCAACCCTCTTTGCGGCACCCGCATCACCTTAACACCAGGCGCGCCAATTCAAGCGGAGGAGGGAGCGGCAATGCGCCGAAAAGGAATTTTCGACCCGAATGGACCGGGCCATGCACTAGAGATCGAAGGTGGCAAAAACGGGCGCATGGTCGCTTGGCCCATCCCAGCCTCGGACATCGCGCAGAATACGGGACGAATGAGCCGATCCTGCGATATCCGGCGTCGCCCAGATGTGATCGAGCCGCCGCCCCTTATCGGCCGCGTCCCAATCCTTTGCGCGGTAGGACCACCAGCTGTAAAGCAGCCCTTCGGGGATATCCTTGCGCGTGATGTCGACCCACCCGCCAGCGTCCTGAACCGCGCCGAGGTGTTCAACTTCGATCGGCGTGTGGCTGACGACTTTCAGTAATTGCTTGTGCCCCCAGACGTCATCCTCGCGGGGTGCGATATTGAGGTCGCCCACCAGAATGGATTTCGAGGGCTTGTCGCTGTGATAGGCGTCCCTCATCTCGCTGAGAAAATCCAGTTTCTGGCCGAACTTCTCGTTCCGTTCCCGATCCGGCACATCGCCGCCTGCGGGCACGTAGAAGTTATGGACCGTCACCCCGTTCTCGAGCCGCGCGGCGACATGGCGCGCATGGCCGAGCCCCGCCCAGTCGCGGTCGCCAGCATCTTCAATCGGCAGGCGGGAAAGGATCGCGACCCCGTTGTATCCCTTCTGCCCACGGGCCACCGTGTGGGTATAACCCAGGCGTCTGAACCGCCCGAAGGGTATCTTATCGACCGGCGATTTGCATTCCTGCAGGCAGAGTATGTCGGGTCGTTCCTTCTTCAGAAGCCGGTGAACGAGGTCCTCGCGCAGACGCACCGAGTTGATGTTCCACGTGGCGATGGTCAATGGCATACTTTGTCTGTCCCTTTTCGGTCGCGTACGTCGGACCTTTCACGATCCGGCAGAGTTCGCTTGGCGTTTCGGTTTGCCGGATATGGCCGCGATCGGGCGTCCTGCACAAGGGCGCGATGCGCCTCGCTTCGCAAATCAGGCGCGGGGGAAAACCCTTCCGTCAAACAGCTTTCGCGCGGTTCGCAGCGTGCCCGCGCGCGAGAATTTGCCGTCTGGATCGCGCTCTACCAGCACCTCGGCAGCCCCGGTCGGGTGTTCTATAACATAGGTCTCGCCCTCGGGCAGTCGCGAGACCGAGGCGGCGGGCGATCCCTCGATCAGGCAGGCGGTGGCAACGCTGACCGCCGCGAATACGCCGATGGTCGCATGGCATCGGTGCGGAATGAAGGACCGGGTCGAGACCGCGCCGCCGCCGGTGGGTGGCGAGACCAGTGTCATCTTCGGCACGGTCTTCTCGGTGACATCGCCGAGGTTCATCAGGGGGCCCGCTTGTAGCCGGATGGCTTCGAGCCGCGCCTTGAGGCCGGTGTCGGCGTCCATCGTCTCGCGCGTCTCGGCTCCCGTGCGGCCAACGTCCGAGGCGCGGAGGATCACGCAGGGCATCCCGTTGTCGATCAGCGTGCACTCGATGCCGTCGATCACGTCGACCGCATTGCCGGTCGGCAGCAGCGCCCCGGTCATCGAGCCTTCAAGGGTCTCGAACAGCAGAGGCACGGCGGCGTGATTTCCCGGAACACCGTCGATCCGGGCATCGCCGGAATAACTCACCCGTCCGCCCGGGGTGGCGATGCGGGCGGTTGCGACCTCACCGGTATTGACCATGTGGATGCGGACGCGGGTTTCGTCGCCGGTTGCCGCGACCAGCCCGCGTTCGATGGCGGCGGGGCCGACGCCGGCGAGGATGTTGCCGCAGCCCTGGGCGTCCGAGACCAGCGCTTCCTCGACGTAGACCTGCAGGAACAGGTAATCGACGTCGGCATCCTCGCGGGAGGAGGGCGAGAGGATCGCGACTTTCGAGGTCAGCGGGTCCGCACCGCCGATCCCGTCGATCTGGCGCGGGTCGGGCGAGCCCATGATGCGAAGGAGCAGCGCGTCGATCGCCTCGCGTTGCGCGGGCAGGTCTGAGGCGAGGAAGTAGGCGCCCTTGGATGTGCCGCCGCGCATCCAGAGGCAGGGGATCCCGTCGATGGCGGGATCACTCATACTTGAGGCCCTTGTCGGCCAGCTTGCCCCGGAAATCGTACATATCCAGACCAAGCTCGCCCGAGGCGAGGCGGCGGCGCTTGTCCTCTTCCGCCGCCATGCGTTTTTCGGCGCTGGCAAGCACGGCTTCGGCATCCTCGCGGCGGACCACGCAGACGCCGTCATCGTCGGCCACGATCACGTCGCCGGGATGCACGGCGGCCCCGGCGCAGACCACGGGGATGTTCACCGAGCCGGGGGTTTCCTTGATGGTCCCCTGTGCCGAGATGGCGGTGGACCAGACGGCGAAGCCCATTGCACGCAGATCGCGGGTGTCGCGCACCCCGCAGTCGAGCACCGCCGCGCGGCAACCGCGCGCGATCGCAGAGGTGGCGAGAAGGTCGCCGAAGTACCCCATGTCGCAAGGCGCGGTGGGGGCAAGCACCAGGACGTCGCCCTCCCGAAGCTGCTCGATGGCAACGTGGATCATCCAGTTGTCGCCGGGCGGTGCGCTGATCGTCACGGCGCTTCCGGCCATTCCGAAGTCTTGCTGGATCGGCCGCATCCGCGCCGACATGAGCCCTGTTCGACCTTGCGCCTCGTGAACGGTGGCGACACCGGCCTCGCCGAGCCTGCGGATCAGGTCGGCGTCGGCACGAGCGATGTTCCGGACAACCTTAGCCATCAGAGTTCGTCCACGGTGCGCGGGAAGACCGATTGGAAGCCCTCGGCGTACTGGCAATCGCGTCCGCCGGACTGGCCGCCCGAGTTGCGCTTGAAGTGGTTGGCGCGCTGCTGGGCGACGCGGGTATAGTATTCCCAGAGATGCACCTGGCCGTTCATGCACTCCATCGCCGCGCGCTTCTTTTCCCAGACCGGCGTGATGTCGAGAAAGGTGTCGGGCTTCCAGCCCATCTGCTCGGTCTGGTGCGGCTCGAAGAGATAGAGCTGCGGCGCGCCGAGGACTTTCTCGCCGGGGTTGTGGCCCCAGGCCTGGGCGATCATCCGTGTCTCGAGTGCGATCTGGGTCATGTACATGTGGTCGGTGTTGTAGGGGTCGTATTGGCTGTGGCTCAGCATGAATGCGGGCTGCACCTCGCGGATCAGGTCCACCAGGCGCATCTTGTCGGACTGTTCGAGGTGCAGGGGATAGTCGCCCAGGTCGAAACATTCGAGCCGGTGGACGCCCAGCACCTCGGCTGCCGTCTCGGCCTCGCTCCGGCGGATCGCCTTGACCTCGTCGAGCGACTTGCCTTCCTTCCAGAGTTTCGCGCTTTCGCCGCGCTCGCCGAAGGACATGCAGGCAACGGTGACGTCGTACCCCTTCTCGGCGTGAAGCGCGATCGCGCCGCCGCAGCGCCAGACGAAATCAGCGGCGTGGGCGGAAAGGACGAGAACGGTCTTGGACATGAGTTCTGGTTCCTTGTTGGGCCGGGCGTTGCCGGTTGTCGGGAGGTTGGCACCGGGGTCGGGAAATTTAAAGCCCTACCCGCGAGGGTGATGACGCAATAAGCGGGAAGAGTTGGTCAGCAGGAGGGGCAGGCGGATGAAGGTTCATGTCCTGGACGATTGGTTCGACACGTTGCGGACGCCTGGGAGTTTCTCGAAGCTGGGCGGCCATGAGGTGACGGTCTGGAATGACCATTGCGAGGATATCGACGTTCTCGCCGGGCGGCTCGCCGAGGCCGGCCGGCCCGGAAGGATTGCACTCGATGTCTTCGACACCGAACCGCTGGCGGATCCGGACGATCCGGTTGTTTCGCATCCCGCAGTGATCGCGACGCCGCATATCGGGTTCGTGACGGTGGACGAGTTGGACATGCAGTTTTCCGACATCTACGACCAGATCAATTCCTACGCCGAAGGCAACCCGATCCACATGATCAACCCCGAAGTCGCTGGTGAATAGGCCTGGCGGAACGGTCAGACCGGAAAAAGTCCGAATACAATTCCGCCCTGCAACCTTGCTCCCATGAGCCACTGCATGAGGATGGCAAGCGATACGGCGGTCAAAGCGCCGGTCGCTCCGGCGCGCCAGAGGCTCCACCCACCTTCGATACGCAGATAGGCGGCGACGAAAACCATCGCGGCTGGCAGGACGCCGAACAGCAGGATCAGTGCGGCTGCCGCAATGAGCCATAGGGATATGCCCCAAAGGCCCGGTCCGTCGCTTGGGGTGTTCCCGCCTTGAGGCTTGGCCGTCAAAGGTTCGGCTTGCGTTCCGTTTGTTGAAGGTTCTCCAGGAGCGTCAAACAGGTAGCTTCTTCCGACGATCAAAAGGGCAAGCGCAGCCGTTGTGCCGCCGGCAAGAACAGGGGCGATTG
>JAJDOD010000137.1 GCA_022340315.1 Silicimonas sp.
GCCATCATCGACCAGTACGGAGCCGACACCGCGCGCTGGTTCGTGCTGAGCGATTCTCCGCCCGAGCGGGATGTCGAGTGGACGGCTGCCGGGGCCGAGGCGGCGTTCAAGCATCTGGGTCGCGTGCACCGTATCTCGGCCGAGATCGCTGAAGGCGGAGACACCGGTTCAGACGATGATGCGTTGCGGAAGGAAATGCACAAGACCATCCACGACGTGACGATGGGGGTCGCGAGCTTCGGCTTCAACGCGGCGATCGCCAAGCTTTATGCGTTTACCAATGTGCTTGCGAAAGCAAAGGCGTCCAATGCCGCGCGGCGCGAAGCGGTGATGACGCTGGCGCAACTGATGTCGCCGATGACGCCGCACCTGGCGGAAGAGGTCTGGGAGATGCAGGGCGGCGAAGGGCTGATTGCGGAGGCCGCCTGGCCCAAGGCGGACGAGAGCCTGCTGGTCGAGGATACCGTGACGCTGCCGATCCAGGTGAACGGCAAGCGACGCTCGGAGATCACCGTCGCCAAGGACCTGCCCAAGGACGAGGTTGAAAAGCTGGTGCTCGGGGACGATGCTGTGATCAAGGCGCTGGCCGGTGGCCAGCCCAAGAAACTGATCGTCGTGCCGGGGCGCATCGTGAATGTGGTTGTCTGATCGCAGATATTTCCTTCTGTCCCTGACCGCGCTGGCGGGATGCGGGTTTGCCCCGGTCTATGGCACCGGACCGGGCGGGCAGGCGAGCACCCTTCGGGGCCGTATCGACTTTGCGACGCCTGCGGACGAGGAAGGCTTCGCGCTGGTCAAGCGGCTGGAAGACAGGTTGGGGCAATCTCGGGCTGCCGATCTTTCGCTTCTGGCCGATATCCGGATCAGCGAGGAGGCGGTCGGGTTCCTCCCCGATGGTGAGATCAGCCGCTTCAACGTGATCGGGCAGGTGGACTGGCGGCTTGCGCGGATCGGGGACGGAACCGGGGTTGCCTCGGGGTCGGAACGGAGCTTCACGAGCTATTCGGCCACGTCCACAACGGTGGCGACGACATTCGCGCAGCGCGATGCGCGGCGGCGGCTGATGGTCATTCTTGCCGACCGGATCGTGACCGATCTTCTGGCCCGCGACTTCTCATGAAACTCTCGCCGCGCGAGGCGCCGGGGTACTTTGCAAAGCCCGACACCAAGGCTGCCGGTCTTCTCATCTATGGTGCCGATGCAATGCGGGTGGCGCTGCGGCGGCAGGAGGTTATTCGCGCTCTGATCGGAGAGGCTGGCGAGGATGAAATGCGGCTGACGCGGATTGCGGCGGCCGATCTGAGGAAAGACCCTGCTCTTCTGCTCGACGCGGTGAAGGCGCAGGGGTTCTTTCCCGGCCCTCGCGTCGCCTTCGTCGAAGACGCGGGCGATGGGCTGGCGGATGTCATCGGCGCGGCTCTGGCGGAATGGCGCGAGGAAGATGCGCAGGTGGTTGTGACCGCCGGACAGCTCGCGGCGCGCTCGAAGCTGAGGAAGCTCTTCGAGGATCACGCCTCGGCCCGTGCTGCCGGCATCTATGACGACCCGCCGGGCCGGGACGAGATCGAGGCCGCACTGGGCAAAGCCGGTCTGACCGATATACCGCTCGAGGCGATGGCGGCGCTGACCGACCTCGCACGGACGCTGTCGCCTGGTGATTTCCGGCAGACGATCGAGAAGGTTGCGCTTTACAAGCTGGGCGATGCCAAGCCACTGACCCCGGACGAGGTCGCGCTCTCGGCGCCAAGCTCGGTCGAGGCCGGGATCGACGACGCGCTGAACATCGCCGCCGAGGGCAAGGCGCATGAACTGGGTCCGGTGCTGCGGCGGCTAGAAGCGCAGGGCGTCGGGCCTGTCGGACTTTGCATCGGGGCGACGCGGCACTTCAAGACGTTGCATATCGTTGCCTCGGATCCCGGCGGTGCGGGGGCGGGGATCGGCAAGCTGCGCCCGCCTGTCTTCGGGCCGCGCCGGGACCGGTTGCAGCGGCAGGCCTCGGCCTGGGGCATGCACAAGCTGGAGAGGGCTCTGGGCCTGCTTCTGGACACGGACCTGACGCTGCGTTCTTCGGCGGAGGTGCCGCAGATGGCGGTGATGGAGCGCACGTTGTTGAGACTGGCATGGATGGGGCGGCGATGACACTGACCTTGATCGGACCGAAAGGCGGGCGGACGTTCCGGGTGATCTGGGGGCTGGAGGAATTGGAACTGCCCTACGACCACCTTGTAGCCAGGCCGCATTCGGAGGGTATCTATGACGTGAACCCGCTGGGCCAGGCCCCGGCGCTGAAGGACGGCGACGCGGTGCTGACGGATTCGCTGGCCATACTCTATTATCTTACCGACCGCGCCGGGCGGCTGAGCTATCCCGCCGGGACTGTCGAGCGCGCGCGGATGGATGCGCGTATCAACTTCGTGCTTACCGAGATGGAGGCGCCGGTTTGGCTGATGGCGCGGCACGGGTTCGTCCTGCCCGAGGATCAGCGCTTTCCGGGGATGCGCGCCGTGGCCGAGGCGGACTTCGCCCGTGCAGAGCGCAAGTTCGACACGCTTCTGGGGGACGCCGAGTTTTTCGGCGGCGACCGGTTCACGCTGGCGGACATCATCGCCGCCGACATGGCGCGCTGGGCGCGGCAGGCGAAGGTCCCGCTGACCTCGGCGGCGTTCGCGGCATACGCGGACCGGATTGCCGAGCGGCCGGGATGGAAGCGGGCGGTGGAGGCGGTGGCCTGACGGTCGTCGGGCGCTAGCTTCTTTCACGCGCAGCACGGAGGCCAACATGGGTGTCATGATCGACGGGCAGTATCGGGTGGACGACCCGGGCCCGGACACGACCGAGAGTGGCGAGTTCAAGCGTGCGGCGGCCAAGATCCGCCAATGGATCACCGAGGATGGGCCGTTCACGCCGGATGCCGGGCGGTATCACCTTTTCCTGGCGTGGAACTGCCCGTGGGCGCATCGGGCCTTGCTGGCCCGTGTGATACTGGGGCTGGAGGATGTGATCTCGGTCGCCCTTGCCCGCCCGCGACGAACTGATCAGGGCTGGGTCTATGACGAAAGTGGGGAGTACTCCGATCAGGAGCTTGGCGTCCGCGCGGTGCACGAGGTCTATTCGCGGCAGCGGCCGGGTTACACCGGGCGGCTGACGGTTCCGGTTCTCTGGGACCGCGAGACGGAACAGATCGTATCGAATGAAAGTGCCGACGTCGTACGGATGCTTGGGTTGTTCGGGGGGCCGGATCTTTACCCGGAGCCTTGTCGATCCGTTATTGACGCCTGGAACGACCGTATCTATCCGACCGTCAACAACGGCGTGTATCGTGCCGGCTTCGCGCGCACCCAGGAAGCTTACGACAAGGCGGTGCGGGAGGTTTTCGACACCCTGGATGCCATAGAGGCGCACCTTTCGGAGCACGAATGGCTGGCGGGCGACACGTTCACCGAGGCCGATCTGCGGCTGTTTCCGACACTGGCGCGGTTCGACGTCGCCTATCACTACGCTTTCAAGTGCAACATCCGGCGGATTGTCGATTACCCGCGCCTCTGGAACTATGCCCGACGGATCTACGCAATGCCGGGTGTCGCGGGGACGGTGCGTTTCGAGGTCTACAAGCAGGGCTATTTCTCGCCGTCCGAGTTGCGCAATCCGCTTGGTATCGTGCCCGCCGGGCCGGTCGTCGACTGGTCGTTGTGAGCGATCCGGTCTGCCCGCTTTGCGGTCGTCCGATCCCGCCCGAGGCGCGGCAGAGCCTGCACCATCTCGTGCCGAAGCTGCGCGGCGGGAAGGGCGGGCCGGTGGTCTTGCTGCACCAGATTTGCCACAACCAGATCCATGCGGCGCTGAGCGAGACGCAACTGGCGCGCGACTACGCGACCATCGACGCGCTTCTGGCGCATCCTCGGCTGGCGAAATTCATTCTCTGGGTGGCGAAGCGCCCTCCGGGCTTTCATTCCAGGACGCCGGGGAAACGGCGGGGCCGGCGTTAGTCAGCCTGCCGAAGCGGCATGGATCATCGTCTTGATTGCGCGGACGTGGTCGCGCGAGGCCGAGGCGGCGTCGGCTGCCAGTTCCTGCGCCATGACAAGCGGATCGTCGGTGATGCGGTCGATCAGGCCCATCGCGAGCGCGTCCTCGGCTGCAACCTTCTGCCCGGCCATCAGGATCAGGGCGGCGCGGGACGGACCGACGAGGCGGGTCAGGCGGGCGGGGTCGGAGGGCTGGGGAAGAAAGCCCAGCTTCATCACCGGGTAGAAAATCTTCGCGGTGGGAACGGCGATACGCAGATCGGCGGCGAGTACCATGCCGAGCGCTCCGCCTGCAGCCGTACCGTTGAGCGCGGCAATGGTCAGGACGGGGGCATTCGATATGGCCGAGGACAGCCGTTCCCAGACCGGATCGGTGGCAAGCCCGGCGCGGGCGGCGTCGAGGTCCGCACCGGCGGAAAAGACCTTGCCTGTTCCGGTCAGGATGATGGCGCGTGCCGCCTTGTCGGCCACCGCTTCCCCGACCGCGTCAGCCAGCATCGCCAGCATCCCGCCGGTCAGCGCGTTGGCCTTGTCTGGCCGGTTCAGTGTCAATGTCCAAATGGCGCCGTCACGAGCCACGTCGATCATGCGATCAGGCCCACCCGGCGGCGGATGCTCTCGTCGCGGAGCGAGATTTCTTCTCCTATGAACTCGTCGGCATCCTCTTTGCACATCCAGAGGAGCGCCTTTGCGGGCCAGTCCGGCGGGATGTGATCGGACCAGTTCAGTTTTGCGACCGGACCCACGCCGCTGGCCTTGATTTCCTTCTGCATCTGCGTGGCGACCGTTCCCGGCGAAAGCCCCATGATCCGCAGGCCCGCGTCGCGCGCTTCCTTGTCGGCGCAGCGGGTCAGCATTGCCGCACCGGCCTTGGATACACAGTAATGGGACCAGCCCTCGACGGGGCTGTGGGCGGCGCCCGAAGACACGGTGAGGATCGTTCCCCGACCGCGCGCGATCATTCCGGGCATCACGGCGCGCATTCCGTAGAAAACGCCCATGAGATTGATGTCGATGATCTTGCCCCAGGCGTCGGGATCGGCTTCGGCGAGATGCGCGACCGGCTCGACTGCGCCGGCGTTGTTGATGAGGACCTCGACGGGGCCGAAGGCGGTCTCGGCTTCCGCTATCGCCCGGTTGACCGAGCCGAAGTCGCTGACGTCGCAGGGGATCGCCAGGCCGCGGCCGCCGATGCGCCCGGCAATCTCGCGAATGGATGCCTCACTGCGCGCGAGCAGCACGACATTTGCGCCCGCCGCCGCGAATACCTCGGCACAGGCTTCCCCGATGCCCCGGCTTGCGCCTGTTACGATCACGGTTTTGCCATCAACGGACATTTCCTGCCTCCATTTTGCCATACTGCGTGCTATCAGGGTCACGCTTACCCTGTCGCGGGATCGGGTGACAGCCATACCTTGACGCAGCACGAGTAGCTACCGATGGTGTCCGCGACCCCGACCAACCCTGAACCACACCATTTTAACGGGATAGCGATTATGACATTCACCCGAAACCGACTCCTGACTTCCGCTCTTGCGCTTGCAGTTGCCTCGCCGGCGCTGGCCGATCTTACGGCCGAGCAGGTACTGGAGGACCAACTGCGGCAGATGGAGCTTTATGGACTGGCAGCGGAGGTTACCGGGCAGTCGCGCTCCGGCGACACGCTGGTTGTCGACGGGCTTTCTGCGACTGCGGACGTGCCCGAAGGCGCGTTCAGCATGACGATGGGCGGTGCGACGTTCCGCGAACTGGGTGATGGCACGGTCGAAATCACCTATCCGGACGTCATACCGATCGGCATCACCGGTACGTCCGACGATGGTGAGGCCTTCGAGATGGAGATGTCGCTTTCGCAGACCAATACGCGCACGCTGGTCTCGGGCATTCCGGAAGAAATCACCTATGAATTCACGTCGGACAGTTTCTCGCTGGGCGACCTGAAGTTCCTGGCGCCGGAAGAGGCTGCCGAGATGGATCTGGACATCTCGGTGCAGTCTACCGGCCTGTCCGGGACGATGCAGATGATCGGTGGCGGGACGCTGCGCGACTATACGGCGGACTTCGCGGTTGAGAGCATCAGCATGGCGATGACGGGTGTGCCCGATGACGAAAGCGAGGGCGCAGTCGACTTCTCGCTCACCGCGCGGGATATCGTGGCCGACTACGCCGGCAGCGCCGCGCCGCAGGATCTTGGTGCGTCGTTTGCCGAAGCGATCCAGGCCGGGACCAAGACCAAGGGGACCGCGAAGCACGGACCGCTGACTTATGAGCTCAAGGCCGACACGCCGGACGGATCTCTCGAAGTCGCCGCCGCGGCGGCCTCGGGCGATTTCGAGTTCGAGATCGGCCAGGCTGGTCTTGGCTATGGAACGACGGCCAGGGACACCACCATTTCGGTTGGTGGCTCGTCGATCCCGCTTCCGCCACTGACGTTCAAGATGGCCGAAAGCGGAATGAAATTCGGAATGCCGGTCGTGCCGTCCGAGGAGGAGCAGGATTTTGCACTCCGACTGAGCCTCGAAGGCCTTGAAGTCGATCCGATGCTTTGGGGCATGATTGACCCGGCCGGCCAGTTGCCGCGCGATCCGGCGAGCCTGGTGATCGACCTCCAGGGTCTGGTGACACTGACCGAGGATGTTTTTGCTCCTGAATTCGCCGAGGAGATGACCGGCCCGCCGGGCCAGATCAATGCGCTGAGCGTCAACCGGATCCTGCTGACACTTGCGGGCGCCGAGCTGACGGGAGACGGCGAGTTCTCATTCAACAACGCGGGCCCGGTTCCGATGCCTTCGGGCGTCATGAACATGATGCTGACGGGCGGCAACGGATTGCTCGACACGTTGGTGGGCATGGGCCTCGTGCCGGAAGACCAGGCAATGGGCGCGCGCATGATGATGGGTCTCTTCGCCCAGCCGGGCGAGGGCGAAGACACGCTGATCTCGACCATCGAGATGAAGGAAGACGGCTCGGTTCTGGCCAACGGCCAGCGCATCAAGTAAGCCGCGTCCCGGCTTCTGCTTGAAGCCGGTGGATCAAGCCACTAGGTCCCGGAGCATGACTTTGCTCCGGGACTTTTTTCATGCGTGACCTGTCCGATCTGACCGACGCCCTCCTGTCCGCGGCCAAGGCCGCGGGCGCCGATGCGGCGGACGCCATCGCGACGGATGGGCGTTCGCTGTCGATTGATGTGCGCGGCGGCGGGTTGGAACATGCCGAGCGGGCCGAAGGTGTCGAGATCGGGCTTAGGGTTCTGCTTGGCAAGCGACAGGCCTGTGTATCGGCGTCGGACCTTATCCCGGATACGATTGCCGAGATTGCCGGACGCGCGGTGGCGATGGCGCGGATCGCGCCGGAAGACCCGCATCTGGGTCTCGCCGAGCCGGCTCAGCTTGCGCGGAACCGCGACAGCGACAGGTTGGAACTGGTCGATCCCGGCGACGAGCCGTCGCCGGCGGACTTGCAGGAGGCGGCGGCCGAAGCCGAGGCAGTCGCACTTGGCTTCGACGGGATCACTCAGGTTGAATCGGCCACAGCTTCGTTCTCGCGCACGCGCGTTCACGTCGCCGCGACCAACGGGTTCTCGGGCGGATATGCCCGTTCGTCGCACGGGCTGTCCTGCGTGGCCATCACCGGCGAGGGGACCCGCATGGAACGCGACTATGCTGGCGAAGGCCGGATCTTCCGAGCCGATCTTCCGACACCGCGCGTGATCGGCTCTTTGGCCGCCGAGCGCACTTTGGCGCGGGCGGGCGCGCGCAGGCCGCCGACCGGAGCCTATCCGGTTCTTTACGACGAGCGTATCTCGTCCGGCCTGATCGGGCACTTGCTGCAGGCAGCAAACGGGGCGTCGGTGGCCCGCGGAAGTTCGTGGCTCAGGGACAGGTTGGGCGAGCAGGTGTTGCCCGAAGGTCTGGACGTGACCGAGGACCCGAGGCGCGTGCGGGTCTCGGGATCCAAACCCTTCGATGCCGAGGGGTTGGAGACCCGGCGACGCAAGATCGTCGAGAAGGGTGTGTTGCAGGGCTGGACGCTGGACCTTGCTACGGCGCGCCAGTTGGGCATGGAAAGCACGGCGAGCGCGGCAAGGGGCGCGTCCTCGCCGCCAACGCCCAGTCTGACCAACGTGGCGCTGACCGAGGGCACGGCCTCCCGTGACGAGTTGATTGCGGCAATGGGCACCGGGCTTGTGGTGACGTCGCTCATCGGCTCTTCGATAAGCCCGACGACGGGTGACTATTCCAGAGGGGCAAGCGGCTATTGGGTCGAGAATGGCGAGATCGCCTATCCGGTCAACGAATGCACGATTGCGGGCAACCTGCCTGAAATGTTGCGCTCGATCGTCCCCGCCAATGATGCGCGGCATTACCTGTCCCGCGTCGTGCCGTCACTGCTGGTCGAAGGTCTGACCATTGCCGGCAACTGACCTCGCCCTGCTGGAAGAAGCCGCGCGGGAGGCGGGCGAGATTGCCCGCAGGTTCTGGCGCGACGATCCGCAGGTCTGGGACAAGGGCGGCGACGATCCGGTGAGCGAGGCGGATTTCGCTGTCGACCGGCACCTGCATCAACGGCTTCTGGGCGCGCGCGCGGACTATGGCTGGGTCAGCGAGGAAACCGAAGACAATGCGGCCCGCCTGAGCGCGGAGCGCGTTTTCGTCGTCGATCCCATCGACGGGACGCGGTCCTTCGTGGCCGGGGAGAAGACCTGGGCGCATTCGCTGGCGGTCGTCGAGAACGGAGAGGTGACAGCGGCCTGCGTCTATCTTCCGGTGCGCGAAAAGCTTTACCTTGCCGCGCGGGGCGAGGGGGCGACGCTGAACGGGGCGCCCGTGGCGGCGGCTTCGCCTCAGGCGGTCGAGGGCGCGACGGTTCTGAGCCCGCGTGTCAGTTTCCGGGACGAATTCTGGCAGGGCGGTCCGCCGCCGGTCGAGCGACATTTCCGGCCCTCGCTTGCCTATCGAATGGCGCTTGTGGGCGAGGGAAGATTCGACGCGATGCTTACGCTGCGCCTGGCCTGGGAATGGGACATCGCGGCGGGCGCGCTGATTGCCAGCGAAGCGGGTGCGACTGTGACCGACCGGCATGGTGCGGCCTTGGCTTTCAACAGTCCGGCGCGTCAAACGCCGGGGGTGCTTGCCGCCGGGGCCGCGCTGCACGCGGGTCTGCTGGCGCGGCTGGCCTAGCCCGTCCGGTTCCCCATTTCTCTGGACGGGGCGCACGGCCTGTGATTCCGTGCCCGACATGCATCGAAGCGCTACGCCCTGGATCCTGACGGCCGCCATTTTCCTTGCCATGTTGCTTTGGCTTCTGTGGGTCGGACGGGTGCCGATCTGCGCGTGCGGGTATGTCAAACTCTGGCACGGCGAGACGATGTCGAGCGAGAACAGCCAGCACATCTCGGACTGGTACACGCCAAGCCACGTCATCCATGGGCTGTTGTTCTATGCCGCGCTCTGGCTCGTCGCGCGTAGGTCCCCGCTGAGCTGGAGGCTGGCCGCTGCGACGGCGGTCGAGTGCCTGTGGGAAGTGGTCGAGAACTCGGATGCGATCATTGAACGATACCGGGCTGTGACCATCTCGCTCGACTACTATGGCGACAGCGTGCTGAATTCGGCGGCAGATGTCGTGGCGATGTGGTTGGGGTTCTGGTTGGCGCGAATATTGCCGGTCTGGGCGAGCGTGGGGCTTGTGGTTTCCTTTGAAGTCCTTACCGCTTTCGTTATCCGCGACGGGCTGGCGTTGAACGTGCTGATGCTGGTCTGGCCGCTGGAGAGCGTGATGGAGTGGCAGTCCGGCGGCTGAGTTACTTCCTCCGGTTCTGTAACCAGCGAAATCCGAAAAAGAGGGCCACCAGGACGACGATCCAGAAAAGCAGGTCCATGTTCTAACTCCAGTCGAGGACGATCTTGCCGGAGGCGCCGGATTTCATCGTCTCAAACCCCCTCCTGTACTCGTCAACATGCATCCGGTGGGTGATGACGTTGCGAACATCCAGACCATTCTCAAGCATCGCGATCATCTTGTACCAGGTCTCGAAGATCTCGCGGCCGTAGACGCCCTTGATGGTTATCGCCTTGAAGACGATGCGCGACCAGTCGACAGGCGACTTTCCGGGAGGGATGCCGAGGAGTGCTATGCGGCCGCCCATGACCAATGCCTCAACCATTTGGTCGAGTGCGCGCTGGTTGCCCGACATTTCCAGACCAACGTCGAAGCCTTCCTTCATCTTGAGCCTGGCCATCGTGTCCTTCAGGTCTTCGCTTGCGACGTTGACGGTCTCGACGTCGGCGACCTTCTCGGCCAGCGCCAGCCGGTCGGGATTGACGTCGGTGACGACGATGTGGCGCGCGCCCACGTGACGCGCGACGGCGGCGGCCATGATGCCGATGGGGCCCGCGCCGGTCACCAGGACGTCCTCTCCCACCAGGTCGAAGCTGAGGGCGGTGTGCACGGCGTTTCCGAGCGGGTCGAGGATGGCGCCGATCTCGTCGTCGATCTCATCCGGGAGTGGCACGGCGTTGAACGCCGGAAGTTTCAGGTACTCGGCAAATGCGCCCTGTTCGTTGACGCCGATGCC
Source organism: Silicimonas sp. (assembly GCA_022340315.1). Lineage (GTDB taxonomy): Bacteria > Pseudomonadota > Alphaproteobacteria > Rhodobacterales > Rhodobacteraceae > JAJDOD01. The sequence continues at coordinate 10,600 of JAJDOD010000137.1, forward strand.
GCGCGTTTCGGGGTCGAGGTGGAACTTGCCCGCCCGGCTCTGGCGTGAGTGCTTGCCGATCAGATGGCCCTCGCCCGAGACGCGCTGGCCGAGGCTCAGGTCGGTGACATTGCGCCCCAGTTCGACGATCTCGCCGGCAAACTCATGGCCGGTAATCAGCGGTACGGGCACGGTTTTCGCTGCCCATTCATCCCAGTCCCAGATGTGGATGTCAGTGCCGCAGATGCCGGTCTTGTGGATCTTGATCAGCACGTCATCCGGTCCGATCTCGGGAACCGCCGCGCGGATCAGGTCGAGGCCGGGACCGGCATGGGTCTTGGCGAGGGCTTTCATTTCGTTGCTCATGAGCGATCTGCCTTGCAGGGGGATGACCGGGGTGCTGCGCTTGTCCTTGGACTATCTAAAGGTCGCGCGAGGGCAATTGGAGTCAAATTGCCCCCGTTTCCTTTCCTGCCTCAAGGAAGGCGTCAGCGGCACGGTCGAGGTCCGCGATGGAGAGGGCCGCGTTCATCTGGGTCCGGATGCGGGCCTTGCCCTTGGGGACGACCGGGAAGAAGAACCCGGCGACATAGACGCCAAGCTCGTCGAGTTTCGCGGCCATGTCCTGCGCCAGCCGTGCGTCGCCCAGCATGACCGGGACGATGGGGTGTTCGCCTGGCAGGAGGGTGAAGCCAGCGCTTTCCAGGCGATCTCGCCAATGCGTGGTATTCCTGAACAGCTTGGCCCGCAGATCGTCCGCTTCCTCGACCAGCCGGATCGCCTCGATCCCGGCGGCGGTGACCATTGGCGGCAATGCGTTGGAAAAGAGATACGGCCGCGCGCGCTGCCTGAGCAAATCGACGATCCGCTGGCTTGCTGCGACATAGCCGCCGATGGCGCCGCCCATCGCCTTGCCAAGTGTGCCGGTCAGGATATCGACCTTGACGCCAGCATGCGCCGGAGTGCCGGCCCCCTTGGGACCGATGAAGCCGGTTGCATGGCAATCATCGACCATGATCAGCGCGTCGTACTTGTCCGCGAGCGCCCGGATGTCCTTCAGTTTCGCAAGATAGCCGTCCATCGAGAAGACGCCGTCGGTGGCGATCATCACGAAGCGGGCGCCGTCGGAGCGTGCCGCTTCGAGTTGCGTTTCGAGGTCGTCCATGTCGGAATTGGCGTAGCGATAGCGTTTCGCCTTGCAAAGCCGGATGCCGTCGATGATCGATGCGTGGTTGAGCGCGTCCGACACGATCGCGTCCTCGGGTCCGAGCAATGGCTCGAACACGCCGCCGTTGGCGTCGAAGCAGGCGGCGAAGAGGATAGAGTCCTCCATGCCGAGGAACGACGCCAGCCGGGTTTCAAGCTGCCGGTGCAGATCCTGCGTGCCGCAGATGAAGCGGACCGAGGCCATGCCGAAGCCGTGGTCGTCCATCGCGGCTTTCGCTGCGGCGATGAGGCGTGGGTGGTCGGCGAGACCGAGGTAGTTGTTGGCGCAGAGGTTCAGCATCTCGCGCCCGCCAACGCTGATCGTGCCGCCCTGGGGCGAGGTGATCTGGCGTTCGCGTTTCATCAGCCCATCGGCGTCGATGGCCGCGAGGGTTGCGTCGAGATGGGCGTCGAAGTCGGTCATGGGCCTCTCCTAGCGGGGCATGGGATTGCGGGCGTCCTTGTAGGGCTGCCAATCCTCGATCTCGGGATAGAAGGTCTTGCGCCAGGCGCGCACGCGCGGGTTCATCCGGCGGCGCCAGAGCGGCGGGATCATCGCAAGGGCGCCCATGACGGCGTAGCCGTAGGGCAGTTGCGGCGCGTCGTCCTGTTCCCAGGTTTGCAGAAGCGGGAAGCGGCGGTCGGG
>JAJDOD010000019.1 GCA_022340315.1 Silicimonas sp.
GTCACCGTCATGGACCGCGACCGCATGGCCGATTACCAGGCGATGGCCGCCGAGTTGCGCGCCGCCGGCATCCGCGCCGAGGTCTACCTCGGCAACCCGAAGAACTTCGGCAACCAGCTCAAATACGCCGACAAGCGCGGCTCCCCCGTCGCGATTATCCAGGGTGCCGACGAACACGCAAACGACAAGGTGCAAATCAAGGACCTGATCCTGGGCGCGAAGATCGCGGAAACCGCGACCCATGAAGAATGGAAAGACCAGCCCGCGCAGGAGGAAGTGCCGCGCGACCAGTTGGTGGCGACTGTGCAGCGGATGCTGGGAAGATGACGAACCGAAGCGCGGAACGCGCGACACGCGACCGACCCGCCCCCCCGGGGCGGGCGCGTTCTAGAACGCACCCACCCCGCGGGCCGGTCGCGTATCGCGCTTGCCCGAAGTTTCTCCCGGCATGACCCGCAAGGCCGACATCCGCGCCGAAGCCGAACGGCTCCGCGCCGTCTTCGAAGCGCGCGGCGCGCAGGTCTTCGAGGCCGATATCCTGCAACACGCGGGCGCGCTTCTCGACCTTTACGGCGAAGACATCCGCGCCCGCGCCTTCGTCACCCACGATCCCCTCCAGGGCGAAATGATGCTCCGCCCCGACTTCACCGTGCCGCTGGTCGAGCGCCACACGGGCGAGGGTCGCAAACCGGCGCGCTACACCTACGCGGGCGAGGTGTTCCGGAGCCAGGAAGACGACCCGGACCGCGCGTCGGAGTACATGCAGGTCGGCTACGAGGTGCTGGGCGAGGATCCGGCGGAGGCCGATGCCGAGGTGCTGGCAAGCTTCCTCGACGTGCTCGCCCCACATCGCCTGAAGGCCGCGATGGGCGATATCGGCCTGCTCCGCGCCGCAGTTGCCGGTTTGATGACCTCCGAGGCACGCAAGGCCGCGTTGATGCGCCACCTCTGGCGCCCGCAGCGTTTCAAGGCGCTGCTCACCCGCTACAGCAACCCCGCGCGCGACATTCCCGAGATGAACGGCGGGCAGGAGATCGGTCTCCGCGACCGCGCCGAGGTCGAGGCCCGTATTGCGCGGCTCCGCGAAGACAGCGCGGTGCCCCCGATCTCGGGGGAGGAGATCGCGCTCATCGACGCGCTTCTCTCGGTCAGCGGCAACGCGCTGGAGGCGCTGGAGAAACTCCGCGCCCTGCAAGCCGACCTGCCCTCCATCGCGGATGCCGTCGCGGCGCTTGATGCGCGCTACACGGCACTTGCCGCCCGCGACGTCGACCTCGCGCGTTTCGCCTTCGAGACCAGCTATGGACGCACCACGCTGGAATATTACGATGGCTTCGTCTTCGGCTTCACCTTCCCCGACCGCCCCGACCTGCCCCCCATCGCCACCGGCGGCCGCTACGATGCCCTCACCCGCGCCATCGGCGGCGGCGCGGGCACGCCCGCCGTCGGAGGCGTGATCCGGCCGGGGCTGCTGCTGCAACTGGCGGAGGGCGCGCAATGACCCTCAAGCTCGGCATTCCTTCCAAGGGCCGGTTGATGGAGAAGACCTTCGACTGGTTCCGCGATCGCGGCGTGACGCTGTCGCTCACCGGCGGCAACCGAGAATATGCGGGCCGGGTCGAGGACGTGCCCGGCGTCGACCTGGTCCTGCTCGCGGCGGGCGAAGTCCCCCGCGAATTGGCCGCGGGCCGGGTGCATGCCGGCGTCACCGGCATCGACATGGTACGAGAGAAACTGGCGTTCTGGGAGACCCGCGTCAGCGAGGTTGCCCGCCTCGGCTTCGGCGGCGCCGACCTGGTGATCGCCGTTCCCGACTTCTGGGCCGACTGCCGCACCCTCGACGATCTCGACGCTGTCGCGGCGGCCTTCAGACAGACGCACGGTCACCGGCTGCGCATCGCCACCAAGTATCACCGCCTGGTCCGCGAGTTCCTGAAGGCCAAGGGTGTTGCCGACTACCAGTTGGTTGACAGCCAGGGCGCGACCGAAGGCACGGTCAAGAACCTCAGCGCTGAAGCCATCGCCGACATCACCTCGACCGGCGAGACCCTGCGCGCCAACCACCTGCGTGTGCTCGACGACGGGCTGGTGCTGCGCTCGGAGGCCGCGCTGGTCAAAACCCGCGCCGAGGTCTGGACGCCGGAAACACGGTCGGCCTGGAGCGAGCTTCAGGCGCGCCTCGGCCTGGATTGATCCGCCGGAATTTGCGTATTTTTGAAGAGATGAAGGACGCGCTAGCGCACGCCCACTTCCGCCAGCGCCGCCATCAGCCGCGGCGGAAGGTCGTCATTCGCCGACCCCTTCGGCAGATCGCGCGGCGCATCGGCAGCGGCGAGATAGCGCCAGCCCTGGAACGGCCGTTTCGGCACTGTCTCGGTGCGGATCAGTTCGGGGTCGAGCACAATGCCACAGCGCCGGATGCCGTCTTCGCGGATCACCTCGTCCAGCCTCAGGATGCGCTGGCGGGCCGAGACGATGCCCTGGATCACCCAGTAGATCGAGCCGTTCGCCAGCAACTCGCCCTCGCGCTTGGGCCACATCCGGGTGACATGGCGCGGCAGCCCGTCCGCCCCGTGCGCGCGGGCGTTCTTTTGCCAGCGGGCAAGGTCGGCCACGCTTTCGGTGCCGACGCTGAGCTTGATGAGGTGCAATTCCGCCATGCCGTGAAGGTAGCGGAATTGACGGGCGATGCAATTGACTCGCACCAGATGTGGACATGTGCTAGCTTCAGAAGCCCACAGATTGTGGGTAACTCTGGGGAAAACACGTCATGAGCCGCTTCGCCGCACCCATCGCCGAGCAAATCTGGGACATGAAGTACCGCCTTAAGGCAGCGGACGGCACCGCGCTCGATTCGACGGTCGAGGATACCTGGCGCCGCATCGCTCGCGCACTGGCGGAAAACGAGAGCGATCCTTCGGCCTGGGAAAGCACCTTCTATGCCGCGCTCGAGGATTTCAGGTTCCTCCCCGCCGGGCGCATCGTGGCGGGCGCGGGCACCGACCGGACAGTGACGCTGTTCAACTGCTTCGTCATGGGCACCATCCCCGACTCGATGGCCGGCATTTTCGAGAACCTCAAGGAAGCGGCGCTGACCATGCAGCAGGGCGGCGGCATCGGTTATGATTTCTCGACCATCCGGCCCAAGGGCGCCGATGTGAAAGGCGTTGCGGCGGACGCCTCGGGCCCGCTCTCCTTCATGGATGTCTGGGACGCGATGTGCCGCACGATCATGTCCGCCGGATCGCGGCGCGGCGCGATGATGGCGACGATGCGCTGCGATCACCCGGATATCGAGGATTTCATCGGTGCGAAAAGCGACCCCGCGCGGTTGAGGAACTTCAACGTCAGCGTGCTGGTCACGGACGCCTTCATGGAGGCCGTCAAGGCCGATGGTCCGTGGGAACTGACCTTCGGCGGCAAGGTCATGAAGACCGTCGACGCGCGCGACCTCTGGAACCGGATCATGCGCGCGACCTATGACTATGCCGAGCCGGGCGTCATCTTCATCGACCGGATCAACGCGATGAACAACCTCGCCTATTGCGAGACGATCAGCGCCACCAATCCCTGCGGCGAGCAGCCGCTGCCGCCTTACGGCGCCTGTCTCCTCGGTTCGGTCAACCTCGCCCGGCTGGTGCCCAATCCGTTCGACGATGACGCCGCACTTGACGAAGACGCGCTCGACGACCTCGTGGCCACGGCGATCCGCATGATGGACAACGTGGTGGATGCGTCGAATTTCCCCCTGGAGGCGCAGGCCCGCGAGGCGGCGGCCAAGCGCCGGATCGGGCTTGGCGTCACCGGGCTGGCGGATGCGCTGGCGATGGTCGGCGTGCGCTACGGCTCCGAGGAGGCCGCCGCGCTGACCGAGCGCTGGCTCCATCGGATCGCCCGCGCCGCCTACCTCGCATCGGTCGGGCTGGCGAAAGAGAAGGGCGCCTTCCCTCTTTTCGACGCCGAGGCCTATCTCGCCAGCGGCGCGATGCAGGCGATGGACCAAGACGTGCGCGACGCGATCCGGGTCCACGGCATCCGCAACGCGCTTTTGACGTCGATCGCGCCCACCGGCACGATCAGCCTGTTCGCGGGCAACGTCTCATCGGGGATCGAGCCGATCTTCGCCCATGCCTACAGCCGCAAGGTGCTGCAGAAGGACGGCTCGCGGACCGAGGAGGAGGTGGTCGACTACGCCGTGGCCAAATGGCGCGACATGAAGGGTAATGAGCCGCTACCGGATTATTTCGTGAACGCCCAGACCCTCGCGCCGTCCGAACACGTGCGGATGCAGGCGGCTGCGCAGAAATGGGTGGATTCGTCGATCTCGAAGACCATCAACGTGCCCGAGGACATCGGCTTCGAGGCGTTCAAGGACGTCTACATGCAGGCTTACGAGACGGGCTGCAAGGGCTGCACGACCTACCGGCCGAACGCGGTGACGGGGTCGGTGTTGACGGTCAGTGAAAGCTCTGAGGCGACGCCCGAGACCACGACAGGCGGCGACGTGATTTACATCGCCGAACCCCTCGACCGCCCCGGCGCGTTGGAAGGCCAGACCTACAAGCTCAAGTGGCCGATGTCCGAGCACGCGCTCTACATAACCGTCAACGACGTCATCATCGGCGGGCGGCGCCAGCCCTTCGAGGTCTTCATCAACTCCAAGAACATGGAACACTTCGCCTGGACGGTCGCGCTCACCCGCATGATCTCGGCGGTCTTCCGGCGCGGCGGCGATGTCTCCTTCGTGGTCGAGGAACTGAAAGCCGTCTTCGACCCGCGCGGCGGCGCCTGGATGAACGGCAAGTACGTGCCGTCGATCCTGGCGGCCATCGGCGGCGTGATCGAGCGCCACCTGATCGCTATCGGCTTTATCGAAGGCGAGGGGATGGGCCTCAAGACCGACCCCAAGGCAGAAGTGGTGAACCTGAACGAGACGCCCGGCCCGGCCTGCCCGAATTGCGGGCAATACGGGATGCAGATGATCGAAGGCTGCATGACCTGCCCGAATTGCGGGCACTCGAAATGCGGCTAGGCGGCTGACGGCACGCCCGCCGCGTCGCGCGGGGCGGCCGCCGTTGCCGAAAAGACTCAGCCCACATCCATGCAGTGCCCGCTTGCACAGCGCCCCCTTGCCCTGTGGATAACTCCCGCTAACCTCCAGCCAAAGAACAAATAAAATACTGAGGCAGGTGGATGAACATGATGGCGCGCCCTTCGGGCACGTTCGTCATTTCCTGGGCGCAGACCGAGGTCGATGGCCTGATCGCGGCGCCGGTCGCATCGCTGGACGCGGGTGCGATATGGATTTGGCGTGGTGAAGCCGTACAGATCGACGGAGCGACGGGGATTGGCGTCAGACCCTCGCCGGAAGGCGACGAGGAAAGACGAAGGCGCGCCGCGTCCGGTGCGCGCCGCGTCGTCGCCCGCGCGCTCGCGCTGGAAGGCGTCCGCGTGCCGTATGTCGATGACAGCGCGAATTTCGACCGGGCTTTCGTCTTGACCGATGGCCACCGCAAGTGGACCGCGACGTTGATCGAGATGCCCGAGATCGCCCGTCCCCTGCTGATGTTTTCCGACCGGATGCCGCCGCAGGACACGCCGCTCTACATCGCTGAAGGGGTGGCGGAGCCGATCCTGCCCTCGCGGATCACCGAGGCACGGGAAGGGGTCGTCTGTTTCACGCCGGGCACCATGCTGGAAACGCCCGAAGGTCTGCGCGCGGTCGAGACACTGGTCGCGGGCGATCGCGTGGTGACCAAGGACGCCGGCGCCCAGACCATCGTCTGGGCGGGCAGCCGCAATGTCTCGGGCGCGCGGCTTTACGCCATGCCCGATCTGCGCCCCGTCCGCATCCGCGAAGGCGCGCTTGGCACCGGCCGCCCGAACGGCGATCTCATCGTTTCCCCCGATCACCGGATGCTTGTCGGCGGTGCAGCGGCGCGCGCGCTCTGGGGCGAAGACGAGGTTCTGGTCGCCGCCCGCGACCTGATCGACGGCCAGCGCATTGCACGCGACCTGGCCGCGAAGTCCGTCGTTTATCATCACCTGATGCTTGAGCATCACCATGTGCTGATCGCCAACGGCGTCGAAACCGAGAGCTTCCACCCGGCAGCGGCCTCGCTCGACGCGGTGGAAGAGGATCAGCGCACGCGCCTGTTCGACGTGATGCCCGACCTGGCCAGCGACGCCGAAAGCTATGGTCCGACAACGCGCCGCAGTCTCAGCAAGGCCGAGGCCGCGCTCCTGCCCGGCGTGGCAGCCTGACATTGCCCAAAAACTAGGCAGGCGCCCCCGCGCGCCCCGGTTTTTTGGCCATCGGGACGCGCCACCCCTCCCGATCAGCGGCCCCAGCGCGTATTGAAGGGAAGACTGCCGGTCGGGGATACGCGTGACGGACATGCCGAGAGAACTGGGTGCCTTGCAGCCGCGCGCGCGCGGCGCCGTGCGCCTGTCGGTCGATGCGCCGCTTGGCCGCATGCGCCTCGCGGCACTCCGGCAGTCGGGTTCGCTTCGCGCACTCTTCCCCCGGACCGACAGTCGCGCAGTGCAGGCCGTTCTGACCAATACTTCCGGTGGCGTCACCGGCGGAGACCGCTTCCGCACCGAGGTCGCGGTGTCCGAAGGCGCGGAACTGACTGTCACGACACAGGCCGCCGAACGCGCCTATCGCGCCCAGCCGGGCGAGACGGGCCGCGTCGAGACCACGCTCGACGTCACCGGCCCAAGCCGCCTCAACTGGCTGCCGCAGGAGACCATTCTTTACGACGGTTGCGCCTTTCACCGCCGCCTGTCGCTTGCACTCGACACCGACAGCGCCGCGCTTGTGGTCGAGCCGGTGATATTCGGTCGCGGCGCGATGGGCGAGCGCGTGACCTCCGGCAGTTTCGACGACCGGATCGAGATCCGTCGCGGCGGCAAACGCCTGTTGCTTGATCGCACGCGCCTGTCCGGCAATCCGGCGGAGGCGCTCGACCGACCCGGTGTGGCGGCGGGGGCAGGCGCGATGGCGCTCGTCGCCTTTGCCGCCCCTCTGGCCGAGGCCAAGCTCGCCCCGCTTCGCGCACTCCTGCCAGGGACCGCCGGTGCCAGTCTACTCCGCCCCGATCTGCTGGTGGCGCGGCTGCTTGCACGGGATGCCTTTGACCTGCGCCAGACGCTGCTTCCGGTCATCGACCTCCTTCACGACGACACGCTCCCAAGACCCTGGATGATCTGACATGAACCTGACCCCCCGAGAACGCGACAAGCTTCTGGTCGCGATGGCCGCCGAAGTGGCCCGCAAACGCCTTTCGCGCGGCGTGAAACTGAACCACCCCGAGGCCATTGCGCTGATCACCGACGCGGTGGTGGAAGGTGCCCGCGACGGGCGCTCGGTCGCGGACCTGATGGAGGCGGGGGCACATGTCATCACCCGCGAGCAATGCATGGAAGGGATCGCCGAGATGATCCACGAAGTACAGGTCGAGGCCACCTTTCCCGACGGCACCAAGCTGGTGACGGTTCACCAGCCGATCCGTTGAGATGCGTATTTTTGAAGAGATGAAGAGAGGGCTGGGCGCATGATCCCCGGAGAATATTTCGTGGCGGATGGCGACATCACGCTGAACGCCGACCGCGAGGCGGTCACGATCATGGTCGCCAACACCGGCGACCGCCCGGTGCAGGTGGGGTCGCATTACCATTTCGGCGAGGCGAACAGCGCCCTCGAATTCGACCGCGACGCGGCGCGTGGAATGCGGCTGGACATCGCCGCCGGGACAGCCGTGCGCTTCGAGCCGGGGCAGCGCCGCGAGGTGTCGCTGATCCCGATTGGCGGGGGGCGCAAGGTCTATGGCTTCAACCAGCAAGTGATGGGGGATCTCTGACATGCCAGCCAAAATCTCCCGCTCCGACTATGCCGCCATGTTCGGCCCCACCACGGGCGACAAGGTGCGCCTCGCCGATACCGATCTGATAATCGAGGTCGAGCGCGACCACACAACCTATGGCGAGGAGGTGAAATTCGGCGGCGGCAAGGTGATCCGCGACGGCATGGGGCAATCCCAGGCGACGCGCGCCGAAGGTGCGGTCGATACCGTCATCACCAATGCGCTGGTCGTCGATCACACCGGCATCTTCAAGGCCGATATCGGCCTGAAAGACGGGCGCATCGCGGGCATCGGCAAGGCCGGGAATCCCGACACGCAACCAGGCGTCGATATCATCGTCGGACCGGGGACAGAGGCCATCGCGGGCGAGGGGCGCATCCTGACGGCGGGGGGCTTCGACAGCCACATCCACTTCATCTGTCCCCAGCAGATCGAGGACGCGCTGCATTCCGGCCTCACCACCATGCTCGGCGGCGGCACCGGCCCGGCGCACGGCACGCTGGCGACCACCTGCACCCCCGGCCCCTGGCACATCGGGCGGATGCTTCAGGCGGCGGACGCCTTCCCGATGAACCTCGCCTTCGCGGGCAAGGGCAACGCCTCGCTCCCCGCCGCGTTGGAGGAACAGGTCAAGGCAGGCGCGTGCAGCCTGAAACTGCACGAGGACTGGGGCACCACTCCCGGCGCCATCGACTGCTGCCTCTCCGTCGCCGACGCGATGGATGTCCAGGTGATGATCCACACCGACACGCTCAACGAGTCCGGCTTCGTGGAAAACACCGTCAAGGCCATGAAGGGCCGCACCATCCACGCCTTCCACACCGAAGGCGCGGGCGGCGGCCACGCCCCCGACATCATCAAGATCTGCGGCGAGGCGCATGTCCTGCCCTCCTCGACCAACCCGACGCGTCCCTTCACCGTGAACACGCTGGAAGAGCACCTCGACATGCTCATGGTCTGCCACCACCTCGACAAATCCATCCCCGAGGACGTGGCCTTTGCCGAAAGCCGCATCCGGCGCGAGACCATCGCGGCGGAGGACATTCTCCACGACATGGGCGCGTTTTCGATCATCGCGAGCGACTCTCAGGCGATGGGCCGGGTGGGCGAGGTCGTGATCCGCACCTGGCAGACCGCCGACAAGATGAAGAAGCAGCGCGGGCGATTGGCGGATGAAACGGGGGACAATGACAACTTCCGCGTCCGCCGTTATGTCGCCAAGTACACGATCAACCCCGCCATCGCGCATGGGATCGCCCACGAGATCGGCTCGATCGAGGTCGGCAAGCGCGCCGACCTGGTGCTCTGGCACCCCGCCTTTTTCGGCGTGAAGCCGGAAATGGTGCTGCTCGGCGGCACCATCGCCTGCGCGCAGATGGGCGACCCCAACGCCTCGATCCCGACGCCGCAGCCGGTCTACACAAGGCCGATGTTCGGCGCCTATGGACGCTCGGTCGAGCAGTCGGCGGTCACCTTCGTCTCCGAAGCCGCGATGGCCGAGGGCATCGGCAGATCGCTGGGTCTGGCCAAGGCGACGATCGCGGTGAAGAATACCCGCGACATCGGCAAGAAGGATCTGAAGTTGAACGACGCCACACCGCAAGTCGAGGTGCACCCCGAAACCTACGAGGTGCGCGCCGACGGCGAGCTTCTGACATGCGAACCGGCGACCGAATTGCCAATGGCGCAAAGGTATTTTCTTTTTTGAAACAATATCTTGAAGATATGCACCCAGCGCATGACAGCGTCCCGTCCACCGTGCTGGTCGAGGCGCGGCGCACCGTCTATGTCTTGCGGCATGGGAGGAAACCTGACCTTGAAATGAAAGAGGTTTCCAATGGCTTTCATCACAGAGGACGTACGCTCGGACGGCTTCCCCAGTCGGGTGGCGCACGGCGTTGCATCGGGCTTTCGGGTTCTGGCCCGCGCAATGGTCATCAATGCCGAAGCCGAGCAGCGCATGAACGAGGTTCGCCGCTTGCAGGCGCTGTCGGACGAGGCCCTGGCGAAAAAGGGTCTGACGCGCGACCGCATCGTGCATCACGTCTTTCGGGATATCTACTATCCCTGACGCTTGCCGCGCTGCCGCTGGCGTCAGCGGCCTGCCCGGTGTTCGAGGACGCGCTGACCGGCATTCGGGTCGGCTACGGCGACGGCAGTTACTCGATCGTGACGCGCGACCCTTCGGGCGCGGTCCGGGAAACCGAGTATTCGGGCGACGACGTCGTTGACTACGTCGCGGAAGGCGGCCTGCTTGAAACCGCTTACCGCGATCGTGCGGACGGCGCATGGGAGTTCTTCGAGTACAGCTTCGACACCACGTCCCTCGTCCCGCCCACGCCGTGGAGCAGCGCCTCCGGCGAGCAGGTTTCGCGCGACGAGGCTGGAAACGAAACACATCGCGTCCCCTTCTCCATCCATATGCGGGGTCGCACGTCGTATCGCATCGGCGATTGTGTGTACGACGGCATCGGCGTGCAGACCTACTATCGCAATCCCGAAGAGACGAGCCTCGTCGAGTTTGTCTACCTCATCGACCTGGGCCTGCCGCTTGTCGTCGGTTTCGGCGGTCCGGGATATTTCGACGGGCGTCGGCCCGTCTCGATCTCGAAGGAAACGCCATGACCCAGCCCGTTGCCCATTCTCTCCGTGCCGCAGGCGACTGGTCGGAGGCGGCCGACCGCTGCGTGCTGACCTATGACGACCGCTTCCTGCGTCGAAAACGGCTGACAGGCGAGGGCGGGCTGAGCTTCGTCTGCGATCTCGAAAAGACCACCTCGCTGAACGCGGGAGAGGCTTTCGAGCTCACAGACGGTCGCTTCGTCGAGATCGCCGCCGCCGCCGAACCGCTCTACCGCGTCACCGGTCCCGACCTCGCGCGGCTCGCCTGGCACGTGGGAAACCGTCACACCCCCTGCCAGATTGAAGCCGGGGCGCTTCTGATCCAGCGCGACAAGGTGATCGGGCATATGCTGGAACATCTCGGCGCGAAACTGGTCGAGGTCGAGGAACCTTTCACGCCTGAGGGCGGAGCATACGGCCACGGACGCACCCACAGCCACGAACATGGGGCGACAGCCCATGCTCATTGAGGCGCGGTTTTGCGTCGCGCCGCGCGCGCCGCTCCGCTGGAGGGGTTTCACCCCTCCAGACCACCCCAGGATATTTGCGGACCGATGAAGGACCTGCTCATCCTCACCCAATGGCTCTCGCCCGCCTTCCCGGTGGGCGCCTTCGCGTTCTCCCACGGGATCGAGACCGCCGTTGCAGAGGGCCGCGTCACGGACGCCGAAAGCCTTTCCGGTTGGCTGGCCGACATTCTGTCGCACGGGTCCGCACGGTCCGATGTCGTGCTGCTCGCCTGCGCCTACCGCGCGGATGACGCGCTTGAGGTTCAGGACATCGCCCTTGCTTTCCAGCCCTCCGCCGAACGGCTGGAAGAAGCGACGCAGCTTGGCGCCGCCTTCTGCCGGACTGTCCGCGACGTCTGGGGGCTCGACCTGCCCGACCTCGCCTATCCCGTCGCTGTGGGCCGCGCCGCCCGGCTTCAGGGTCTGCCGCTCGAAGATACCGCCGCGCTTTATGCCCAGGCTTTCCTGGCCAATCTCGTCTCCGCCGCGATCCGGCTGGTACCGCTCGGCCAGACCGAGGGGCAGAAGGTGCTGACCCGGCTTCAGCATGCCTGCCGCGTCCTTGCCGCCGAAGCCCCGTCCCTTACCATCGACGACCTGGCAAGCGCCGCGTTTCTGTCCGACATCGCCGCCATGCGGCACGAAACCCAATCCCCGAGGATTTTCCAGTCATGAGCAAGCACGGCCCCCTCCGCATCGGCATCGGCGGCCCCGTCGGCGCGGGCAAAACTACGCTCACGGCCCGCCTGGCCGAGGCGCTGAAGGGCAGCCACTCGATCGGTGTCATCACCAACGACATCTATACCCAGGAGGACGCCGAGGCGCTGATGCGCATGCAGATCCTCCCCGCCGACCGCGTGATCGGGGTCGAGACCGGCGGTTGCCCGCATACCGCCATCCGCGAGGATGCCTCGATCAACCTCGCCGCCGTGGCGAAGATGGTCGAACGCCACCCGGAGGTCGAGATCGTGCTGATCGAAAGCGGGGGCGACAACCTCTCGGCGACCTTCAGCCCGGAACTGGCCGACCTGACGCTCTACGTTATCGACGTCGCGGCGGGCGAGGAGATCCCGAGGAAGGGCGGCCCCGCCATCACCAGGTCCGACGTGCTGATCATCAACAAGACCGACCTCGCCCCCCATGTGGGCGCCTCGCTCGAGGTGATGGACCGCGATGCCACACGAATGCGCGCCGGGCGCCCCTTCGTCTTCACCGCGCTCCGCCACGGGCAGGGGGTCGACCAGGTGATTGCCCATATCGCCGCGATCGGCGGTCTCGACCTGCCGGGTATCGCCGCCGAATAGCCCCTTGCGGTCAGGCGCCAAGCCGTTTGAGATGGACCGAAGCAGAAGCGGGAGGATCGAGACATGCCGATGAATGCAAACGGACCGGTACGCTACGCCGTGGTCGGCGCGGGCTGGATCAGCCAGGAGGCCTTTCTGCCCTCCATCCCCCAGGTCGAAAACTCGGTCGTGACCGCCCTCGTCTCGGGCAATGCCGAACGCTCCGGTCAACTGGCCGAGTTCTACGGCATCCCGCATGTCGTGCCCTACGAGGGCTACGACCGGATGCTGGCCGACGACATCTGCGATGCCGTCTATATCGCGCTCCCCAATTCGATGCATGCCGACTATGCCATCCGCGCCATGAAGGCCGGCAAGCACGCGATGGTCGAGAAACCGCTGGCGGTTTCGGTCGAGGAAAGCGAGGCGATGATCGCGGCGGCCGAGGAGGCGGGCGTCTTCCTGATGACCGCCTACCGGCTTCACTCCGAACCCGGAACGGTCAAGGTGCTCGACCTTATCCGCTCGGGCGAGATCGGCGAACCGAAGCTCTTCGTTTCGACCTTCACCTTTCAATCCGCGACCGGCAATCACCGTCTCCTGGCCGAACACTGGGGCGGCCCGCTGCAGGATATCGGCGTCTATTGCGTCAACGCCGCCCGCCATTGCCTCGGCGCCGAACCGGTGCAGGCCATCGCCGTCAAGGGCCACGGGGCAGGCGATCCGCGCTTTGCAGAGGTCGAAGGCTCGCTTGCCGCCACGCTCACCTTTCCGGGCGAGCGTTTCGCGCAGTTCCTCATCAGCTTCGAGGCCGACGACACCGACACCTACCGGATCATCGGCACCAAGGGCGAAATCACCGTCGAGCAATGCTACGACCTGCATTTCACGCCGCGCATCTGGCTCTCCAAGGGCCGCGACCGGCACGCGATCGAAGTGCCCGACAGCGACCATTTCGGCGGCCAGGCGGCCTATTTCAGCGACTGCATCCTGACCGGCACCCGCCCCGTCCCGGACGGCGAGGAGGGGTTGGCCGACATGCGCGCGCTGCTGGCGATCGAGGCGGCAGCGAAGACGGGGCAGCCGCAGGCGATCGAAACGCCGGCGCGTGACGTGCATCCGAACGCCGACACCGTGCGCATCGTACCAAGGACCGAGCGGCGGCTGGTGTTCTGAAGCTTGGGCGGCCGGGCCGAGGCGGGCCAGGCGCGGGCCGCCGCAAGCGTCGCCGGGACGCGAACGCACCTGACCAACAGGAAAAATGGGGCCGTGGGAGGTTTGGCGGCGTCGGCCCGTTCAACGCCGAGCCCCTGCCGGGTGCGGGAAGATGCCGTTCAAGACATCAAAAACCGATTCGGTTCCGTCTCCACTTGATCTAATGTGAGCTTGCCTCACCCGCCGAGTCCGTTGCCATGCCCGCCTTCTGCCGCGACTGCCTTCACACCTTCGATACCGGTCCCCGCTGTCCGGAATGCGGGCGACCACGCGTTATCGAACATCCGGAACTTTTCGACCTCTCGATCGCCCACATGGACTGCGACGCCTTCTATGCTTCGGTCGAGAAACGCGACAATCCCGAGTTGCGCGACAAGCCGGTGATCATCGGCGGCGGCAAGCGCGGTGTGGTCTCCACCGCCTGCTACATTGCACGGATCAAGGGCGTGCGATCCGCCATGCCGATGTTCCAGGCGCTCAAGCTTTGTCCCGAAGCCGTGGTCGTGAAAGGCCGGATGAGCGCCTATGTCGAAGTTTCACGACAAATCCGAGCGATGATGGATGACCTGACCCCGGTGGTCGAGCCGCTCTCGCTTGACGAGGCCTTCCTCGACCTGACCGGTACAGCGCGGCTTCACGGGCGCCCGCCTGCGGTCATGCTGGCGGGACTTGTCCGGCGCATGGAGCGCGAGTTGGGCATCTCTGGCTCCATCGGGCTCAGCCACAACAAGTTTCTCGCCAAGGTCGCCTCTGATCTCGACAAGCCGCGCGGGTATTCGATCATAGGCGCGGCCGAGACGATGGGCTTCCTCAAGGGCAGGCCCGTGCGCCTGATCTGGGGCGTCGGGCAGAAGGGGCAGGCGGCTCTCGATGCGGCAGGCATCCGCACCTTCTCCGATCTCCTGCGTTGGGAGAAGCCCGAACTCGTCGCCCGCTTCGGCGGCATGGGTGAGCGCCTCTGGCATCTCGCGCGGGGAGAGGATCATCGGCGCGTCAGCGCCAATGCGCCCGTCAAGTCGATCTCGAACGAGACCACCTTTGGCGAGGACACCGCCGATCCGGACATTCTCGACGGGCATATCTGGCGGTTGGCCGAGAATGTGGCCGACCGGGCCAAGGCAAAAGACAAGGCCGGGCGCGTCGTCACGCTCAAGCTCAAGCGCGCCAATCACCGCATTCTGACCCGGCAGGCCCAGCTTTCCGATCCGACCCAGATCGCAGACCGCATCTATCGCACCGCTCGCGCGCTTTTCGACCAGGTGGGCGACGAAGGCCCCTACCGGCTGATCGGCGTGGGAATTTCGCATCTCAGCTCCGCCGACGCGGCAGACATGGGCGGCGACCTTCTGGATCCGCAGGCGAGGCATCGGGCAGGCGCCGAACGCGCGTCCGACAGGATTCGCGCGAAATTCGGACCGGATGCCATCATGAAGGGCCGCGCGCTGCGCTAGTCGATCAGCGCCGAGGGTCGAGGGCGCGGGCGCACGAACTCGCCCGTAACGGCCTGCCGTTCGTGCCCTGGCTGGGCGACCAGCTCGGCTGCGAAGGCCAGCGGTTCGACCTCGCCGATCAGTTGGGCGCGGTAGATCGGCAGGCTTTCGGTCACGCGCATGACATAGTTGCGCGTCTCGTCGAAGGGGATGTGCTCGATCCAGTCGACAATGTCGATCTCGCCCCGCAGCGGGTTGCCACGCGTGGCCATCCAGCGCAGCGGCCGGTTCGGCCCGGCGTTATACCCTGCGGAGACCATGACCACGTTCCCCTCGAATATCTCCATCAATTCATCGAGATAAGCTGTTCCGAGCCGTGCGTTATACGCAGGGTCGGACAGCAGACGGTCACGTTCATAGCTAATCTTCAGGCCCGAGGCGACCGCCTGGGCGGTGGCCGGCATCAGTTGCATCAGCCCGCGCGCGCCCGCGCCGCTTGTCACCGAGGGGTCGAACTCGCTCTCGCGCCTGGCGATGGCCAGCGCCAGTTCACGCGGCACCGGCGACTGGATCAGGCCGAGCGACGCCACGGGATAATAGGCACGCGGCACCACGATCCCGCGCCGCGCCGCCTGCTTGCCGATCATCACCGCCAGGTGCGGCTCTCCCCGCGACAGCACATAGTCGCCCAGGCTTCCGATCTCGTCGGCAGGCAGCGTCTCGACCATGTGGCGCAGGAACTGCTCGGCCAGGTTCAACTGGCCAAGCGTGATGAAGTGCCGGGCAGCCCGGAAAACCGAGGTCTCCGCGAAGGATGCCTTGCGCCAGTCGGGATAGCGCGTCCTGCCCGCCAGGTCCGGGTCCATCGGCAGGCCGGCCCGTTCCGCCGCCAGGAGACCGTAAAAGCTGGTCTGGTACTCGGCGCCGAAGGCATAGGCGAGCAGAGCCGCTTCGACATCGCCCCGCAACTCGTGCGCGCGGCCTTCCCAGTACCCGGCGCGGCCCAGCGAAATCGGGGTCTCGACCGCGCCCCTGAAGCGCAGGAAATGCGCCAGCGCGGCGTCGCCATCCTGTCTGTAGGTCAGCGCGATATAGCCCGAGAGCCACTCGAGGTCGGCGAAATGCGATCCGCTTTCCAGCCCGTGGCGCGAGGCCAGCTCATAGGCGTTCTCGATCCGCCCCGCCCGCATCTCGGCCCGCGCGAAGGCACGCCGCCACCCGGCCCAGTGCTCGGGCTCGCCCAGAGCATCCGGGCTTGCGGCGAACATCACGGCCATTGCATCGTCGGGCCGCTTCTTTCGCGCCCGCCACTGCATGCGCTCGAAGGCAAGACCGGGATCGGCCTGAAGCGACTTGGGCACCCGGTCGATCAACGCATTGACGGCCTTCTTGTTGGCCCTCAGCGCCAGCCGCGCCTCGGCCAGCTTCTTCCACCCGTCACCGACGCGCGGGAGCATCCGCTCGGCGCCCGCCGTGGCGCCGCGCCACAGAAGCATGTCCAGCCGCGCCTCGTGGTGATCCTCGAGCAGATCGCCATACGCGCCCATCAGCGCAGCCTCGTCCGCGGCAGTCAGCGTCATGGTCCGCCAGGTCAGAATTGCCAGGTCATGCGCGGCGTCCTGGTCGCCCCTTGCCTTGTGCGCGGCAATCAGCGCTCGCGCGCCATAGCCGGTCTGCGGCGCTTCGTCGGCGAAAAAGGCAATCACGCCCTCGGCATCGCCGCCGATTGGCAGATGTTCCTCGGCCTTTCTGCGCAAAAGCTTCAGGCCCGGCCAGTCGTCATGGGTGTCAAGAAAACGCTGCGCCTCGGCCAGACTGCCCTTTCCGGCGCGCAGCCGATGCCATTGGCCAATGGCGCGAACAACCTCGCGATCCACCACTGCGGCTTGTGGAGCAGGCGGGCGCACAGATGCCTCGACGCCTGCAACCGCCAGAACCTCATCCGAGGTTTCGGCCTGGGCAGAAGTCGCGCCGATCAGGAAAGCCACTGACAGGGCTTTGAACATAGGCAGACATCCGTTCATCACGTGCCCCTCAGCAGGATGTAGAAAAGCACATTCGCCACCTGCTTGGCAATTGTCTTGGGCGGATATAGTGTCCGCGCGCCTAACGTCGGTCCTAAGGAGTGAGAAAAATGTTTCAGGGATCCATGCCTGCATTGGTCACGCCGTTCAAGAACGGCTCGGTTGACCTCGATGCTCTGAAATCGCTCGTGGACTGGCAGATCGAGAACGGATCGACCGGCCTGGTGCCCGTCGGAACCACCGGCGAAAGCCCGACGCTCAGCCATGATGAGCACGAAATGGTCGTCGAAGAGGTGGTCAAGGCCGCCGGCGGACGTGTGCCGGTGATCGCGGGCGCGGGCTCGAACAACACCGACGAGGGCATCCGCTTCATCCGCCACGCCGAAAGCGTCGGCGCCGACGCCGCGCTGGTTGTCACGCCCTACTACAACAAACCCACTCAGAACGGGCTCTATGCCCATTTCAAGGCGATGCACGATGCGGCCAACCTGCCGATCATCATCTACAACATCCCCGGCCGCTCCGCCGTTGACATGAGCGTTGAAACGATGGCGCGGCTGGCCGAACTGCCCCGGATCGTCGGCGTCAAGGACGCCACCGGCGATCTTTCGCGCGTACCGAAGCAGCGCATGGCCTGCGGCAAGGATTTCATCCAGCTCTCGGGCGAAGATGCGACCGCGCTCGGCTACAACGCCCACGGCGGCGTCGGCTGCATCAGCGTGACGGCCAATGTCGCGCCGAAGCTTTGCGCCGAGATGCAGGCGGCCACGCTTGCGGGCGACTACCAGACCGCGCTCGACATCACCGACCGGCTGATGCCGCTCCATATCGCGATCTTTCTCGAACCTGGACTGGCGGGCGCCAAGTACGGGCTGTCTCTGCTCGGCCGATGCTCGAACGAGATTCGCCTGCCGCTGACCGAGGTTTCCGACGGCACCAGGTCCGCGATCAAGGACGCGATGGTGCACGCGGGTCTCCTGAACTGAACGACGCCGCCGCGCCACGCGCCAACCTCGCCGGCAGCCTCTGGATGGTTGCCGCGATGGCGGGTTTCGCCGTCGAGGACATGGCCCTGAAGCGCGCCGCCTCCGGGCTTCCCGCCTGGCAGGTCATGGTGTTGTTCGGTGCCGGTGGCGCGCTCGCCTTTCTCGTGGCGGCGCGGCTGCGCGCAGAACGCGTCGCGCCGCCCGAGGCCTTCCGCCCGACCATGCTGATCCGCGACGGGTTCGAGATCTCCGGGCGGCTCTTCTATACGCTCGCCTACATCCACGCACCGCTGGCCTTTGCGACGGTCGTGCTTCAGGCAACGCCGCTCGTCGTCGTCGCGGGCGCGGCGCTGTTTTTCGGCGAGACGGTCGGCTGGCGGCGTTGGACCGCGATCCTCGTGGGCTTCCTCGGCGTTGCGCTGATGATCCGACCCGACACCGGCGGCGTCGGCCTTGTGCCTGCGATCTTCGCCATTCTCGGAATGCTGGGCTTCGCCGGGCGCGACCTCGCCACCCGCGCCGCGCCACCCGCGCTGGGGCCTGCCGCGCTTGGGGTCTGGGGCTTTCTCGCGATCCTCGTGGCGGGCGCGATCTGGTCGCAGTTCGAGCAGCGCCCGCCCGTGATGCCCGACGCGGCCAAGACCCTCTGGCTCGCGCTGGCAATCGGTATCGGCGCCGCCTCCTATACGGCGCTGACCCTCGCGATGCGCACCGGTGAGATCGCCGCCGTTGCACCGTTCCGTTATACCCGTATCCTTTTCGGCGTCGGCTTCGGCGTCCTGGTCTTTGGCGAGACACTCGACCGGACGACGCTTCTGGGTGCGGTGATCGTCGTTGCCTCCGGCCTTTACATCCTGTTCCGAAGCCGCCGGTCGAACGGCCTTTAGGGCAGAGGTCTCCTCAGTCTCCCCGCTGGCGCTGCTTCAGCCGCGTTTCGCGGAGAGCCTCAACCAGGATCGCGGTCAGAAGACCGATCATCAAAAGGCCATTGGCCGCGCAGATGCCTCCCAGCAGTCGCCATTCCTGCGGCAGCAGGATGTCCCCGAAGCCAAGCGTGGTGAATGCGACCAGCGAGAAATAGACCGAGGCCTCGACGGTGATGAAGACGCCAAGCGCATAGAAGGCAATCGCCCAGATCCAGACCGCCAGTGTCATCATGCCCAGCGTCCAGAGCAGCGAGAGTGTCAGGATCGCCATGATCTTCGGCCCGTGCGGCGGCCATTCCGCCCAATGGTGCAGCCTGGCCAGCACCGATGAGAGCGCCCACCACGAGGCGGCGGCGACGAGAATGGTCAGAAATGTCAGGGCCGAACCAAGAGCAAGCTGCGTGAACATGAACCCATTCTGATCCGGCGTCCGGAACCGTCAACCGGTCGTCGTTAACCATTTGTTTTTCTTTGTGACCGTACGCACCACATCTTGTGCGCCCGCCGACTTTCGCTTCAAGAGGCACCGACGCGATACCGACGTAATACCGACGCGATACCGACGTTGCGATTCTGCTCGTTTGCCCTGCAAACAAAGGGGTTAACGCGGCTTGCCCGCAGCCGCAACACCCCACCCACCGACCGTTGCATCTGGACAGCCATCACCCAAGCGCCTATCTCGGCGCGATGGCCAAGAAACAGGATAACGAGAACTACAAGGTGGTCGCCGAGAACCGGCGGGCCCGGTTCGACTATGCCATCGAGGACGATCTCGAATGCGGCATTCAGCTCATGGGGTCCGAGGTCAAATCGCTGCGCACAGGCCAGTCCAATATCGCCGAAAGCTATGCCCATGTCGAAGACGGTGAGCTTTGGCTGATCAACAGCTACATCGCGCCGTACGACCAGGCGATGTTCGGCCACGAGGATCGCCGCCGTCGCAAGCTCCTGGTTTCAAAGAAGGAACTCGCGAACCTCTGGAACGCCACCCAGCGCAAGGGCATGACCCTTGTGCCACTGGTGCTTTACTTCAACCATCGCGGCATGGCGAAGATCAAGATCGGCATCGCCAAGGGCAAGAAGACCCATGACAAGCGCGAGACCCAGGCGCGGCGCGACTGGAACCGTCAGAAACAACGGTTGCTGAAAGAACACGGTTGAGCAGCGCCGTTCGCCTCGCGGCGAAAATACGGGACGCGACCATTGTTCTGGTATTTTTTCTTCCGTTATTCTCGCGCAAACGGGGGCTGTTCAAAGTGAGCGCGTAATGTACGAGCTGCTGGGTATCAAGTGGGGCGAACCTGTCTACGGTACGCCCAGCGGGACAATCAACTGGCAGGAAGACCTCGGCGGTCTGACGTCCAGCACGGGCGATGTGGATGATCTCGTGAACACGCTCAACGCGGCATTCGAGCGTTGGGAAGATGTGGCCGCAATCAACTTTCGCGAAGGCGGTTCCCTCGACGTTACCATAAGCTACGCCTCGTTCCTGGGCGATTCCGACCCGTTGAACGACAGCTCGGCCGGGCTTGCCTCCTGGTCGGATGCTCCCGGGCTGGATGAACCGGTCGGAGCGACAATCACCTTCAATTCCGACCTTCTCTGGGCTCCGAATGGTAGCGGAGGCACAGATTTCTATGCGGTCGCGCTGCACGAGATTGGCCATATCATCGGGTTGGCGCATGTCTGGGAATTCGGCGACCCGGTTGCTGAGCGCGATCCCTCGATCCTGATGAACGCTCTGATCGAGGCGGACGATCTTGGTGACGCAGACATCGAAGGCGCGCAGTACATTTATGGCACTGACGGCGAGGATCCGGTGGATGATCGCTCGGGCGGCGGCGGCGGCGGCGGAGGTGGCGCGATCGGCCTACTTGTCGGTATTATTGCGCTGATCGCGGCCGTCTTCACCGGTGGCGCGGGCGCCGCAGTTGCAATGGCCGCCGGCGCGGTTCCGGGTGGCCGGGGATCAGACGACGACGAAGCCGACGCCCCGGAAACGATCGACTACTCTGCCAATGCCTTGGGCACGAACGAGTTTTACGATGTCGGCGACGACGGCCAGGTAACACACTACATTTCCGTCGAGGATATGGTCTATCTGCCGAGGATAGATTTCACGGCAATTGCCAACCCTTGCGGCTGCGTCGGGCTTTGCGGGCACATCATCGACATGGACGGTATCGAGCCCGACGACGTTTTCATCTAGGGCGCCCAGGTCAGTCGAATATCCCTGCCACGCGCCCGAGAAGCATGAAGGCGCGCGCAGACCTTGTGTCCGCAAGATACACCAGTTCCTGATCGTTCAGGGCTTCAGCCGTTCTCGAAAGTGTCCGGTCAAACGCCCGAAGGAAGTGGTGCGCGGAATCACGGAAGATCGTGTCCTGACGCATTCTGGCCGAGCTGAGCGCGAGCGACGACCGGTCACGGATGCCTCCAATCCCTGAAATTGCTGGACCACGCTCGCCGGCTGCGAACTTTCGCCAGACCTCGGGGCGCGCCCTTTCGGGGTTCAGGTCGTCCATGTAGATGCCGTCCTGGCTGAGGAGCGTCAGCACATCCTGGCTGGCGCGGACCACGACCGCCATCTGCGGATTGGCCAGCGCCCGGCGCAAGGCCTCGAAGCCGGCCTTGTCTTCGGCAGTTTCAGGAAAGTTCAAGGCCGCGATGAAGTCTTCATTGCTCACCGGCGGCACAGGCGCCGCGGCGGCCAGTTCCAGCATCTGCTGTGGGTCCGGCCGCGGCTGGGAAATCTGTCTCTCGCGCTGATCCTCGATCTTGGGTGCCGCGGCGCGTGGCTGGGCCACGAAACTGAAAAGGGTTTCCTCTGCGCGTTTCTGCGCCTTCACGATCTCGTCGATCTTCCGCTCGACATTCGGCCCCATCGTTGTCGCGGCGATCTGGGCCTGGCTGACGTATATTTGGCGCATTGCGTCCATCGACGCCTGAAGCCGCTCGCTTTCCTCGCGGATGATACGGGCGCTCTTGATGGCGATCGTCGCAATCCAGATCAGCGCGACCGGCAGAAGAAGCGCCAGGATAACGACGAGGAAGCGCAGTGGACCCAACGTGTTCCCGTCGCCAAGCCCGGCGACCCACAGAAAGACGATTGCCGCCAGGATCCACGCCGCACTTGCGACCAGGGCAAGCCGATCCAGGGCGTGCAGGCCGGAACGCGTCGGTTCCCGTCCGTATATGCCGAGGTCCACAGGAGGAGTGTTTTGCGTCTCAGACACGTGGCACCGATGCCTCTAGCTGTAACTAACGCTCAGAATTTCATAGCTTTTCTCGCCGCCCGGCGTACGTACTTCGACGCTGTCGCCTTCGTCCTTGCCGATCATGGCGCGGGCCAGGGGCGATTTGATGTTCAGCTTGCCGTTCTCGATATCCGCCTCGGGCTCACCGACGATCTGATAAGTCTTCTCCTCATCGGTATCCTCATCCACGATGGTAATCGTAGCGCCAAACTTGATCGTACCCGAGAGACTCGCCGGGTCGATAACGTCGGCGAGCGAAAGAATGCCCTCAAGCTCCTTGACGCGGCCTTCGATGAAGCTCTGTTTTTCGCGTGCGGCGTGATACTCGGCGTTCTCGCTGAGATCGCCGTGCTCGCGCGCCTCGGCAATCGCCCGAATCACCGCTGGCCGCTCGACGGATTTGAGCTTCTTCAATTCTTCATTCAGCGCGGTATGTCCCGCGCGTGTCAGCGGTATCTTGTCCATGAAAACCAACCTTACGAGAAAGTCCCGCGAGTCTTACAGCCCCAAAGCGCCAAAGAGCAAGTGGCTGCGCCGGATTGTGCTGATCGAGACAAGATGGTTGCGGTTCGCAGGCGCGTTGAGACGTGTCGTCACAATTGACCCCCGGTGCGCATCCGATAGAACCAACGGCGAAAGCAGACAGGGGACCGTTTCATGGCCGAGATCGAACGCGAGAGCATGGAATACGACGTGGTCATCGTGGGCGCGGGGCCAGCCGGTCTTTCGGCCGCGATACGGCTGAAACAACTCGACGCCGACTTGAACGTGGTTGTGCTCGAGAAGGGCTCCGAGGTCGGCGCGCATATACTGTCCGGCGCCGTTCTCGATCCGTCGGGTTTGTCCCGGCTGATTCCGGATTGGAGGGAAAAGGGTGCACCGGTCAATGTCGAAGTGAAAAAGGACAGATTCTACGTCCTTGGCGAGGCCGGCAAACTGCGCCTCCCGAATTTCCTGATGCCGCCACTGATGAACAACCACGGCAACTACATCGTCTCGATGGGCAATGTCTGCCGCTGGATGGCGGAACAGGCCGAGGGTATGGGCGTCGAGATCTTCCCCGGCATGTCCTGTTCGGAACTGGTCTATGGCGAGAATGGCGAAGTGAAGGGCGTTGTCGCAGGTGTCTTCGGTTTGGAAGCGGACGGGTCCTACGGCGAGAACACCGAGCCGGGCATGGAGCTTCTGGGCAAGTACGTTTTTCTGTCGGAAGGCGTGCGCGGTTCGCTTTCAAAGGAAGTGATTGCCAAGTACGACCTCGCTGCTGATGCGGACGTGCCGAAGTTCGGCATCGGCATGAAGGAGATCTGGGAGGTCAAGCCGGAGAACCATGACGAGGGTCTCGTCCTGCACACGATGGGTTGGCCGCTGGGCTGGAAGCAGTCGGGTGGAAGCTTCATGTATCACCTTGATAACAATCAGGTTTACGTCGGCTATATCGTCGATCTCAACTACAAGAACCCCTATCTGTTTCCTTACATGGAGTTCCAGCGCTTCAAGCATCACCCTGCGATTTCCAAGGTGTTGGAAGGTGGGAAGCGCGTGGCTTACGGCGCACGCGCCGTGACCAAAGGCGGTTTCCAGTCGATGCCGCAGGCGGCGTTTCCGGGAGGCGCGCTTCTGGGCTGCTCGGTGGGGCTGGTCAACCTGCCCCGGATCAAGGGCAACCACAACGCCATGCATTCCGGCATCGAGGCCGCCGAAGCGGCCTTTGCCGCGATACGTGGCGGCCGGCAGGGCGATATTCTAAGCGACTACGACGAGCGCCTTCGCGAAGGCCCGGTTGGCCGCGACCTGAAGCGGGTTCGCAACGTGGCGCCCCTTAATGCCAAGTACGGGCCGCTCGGCGGACTGGCGCTTGGCGGGTTCGACATGTGGTTCCAGACCATTTTCCAGGGCTTCAGCCTGTTCGGTACCAAGGCACATGGGAAAACGGATGCCGAAAGCACCGAACCGGCCTCGCAGCATCAGCCCATCGACTATCCGAAACCCGATGGCAAGCTGTCGTTCGACCGGCTGACCAATGTGAGTTTCTCGTTCACCAATCACGAGGAAAGCCAACCGGCGCATCTGAAGCTGGCTGATCCGGACGTGCCGGTGACGGTGAACTGGGAGAACTACGCGGGGCCGTCGGCGCGGTACTGTCCGGCTGGTGTCTATGAATTCGTGGGCGAGGGGGCCGAGCGCAGGTTCCAGATCAATTTCCAGAATTGCGTGCATTGCAAGACCTGCGACATCAAGGACCCGGCTCAGAATATCACGTGGACAACGCCCCAGGGCGGCGACGGGCCCAACTATCCCAATATGTGACGGCTCATCGCCGAATCCCGGCATGTAACACTTGCGTCAGCATTCCGCGGCAATCTGCGCGAGCGCATTGCCTGTCCAGGGTCGTCGCACTAGGCTCCCGCCAAATCCATATGGGTCTTGTTTCATGCGAATTACACAACTTGCTCTCGCCCTTGCCATCTCAGTTGGGCTTGGATCGGGATCATCACTTGCAGACAGCGGCAGCTACCTCGCGGCGCGAGCCGCAATTTCCGCCAGCGACTATGATGCCGCGGCACAATACTTTGCGCGGGCGCTGATCGACGACCCATCAAACCGCAGCATCCTTGAGAACGCCGCGGGCGCGTATATTGGCCTTGGCGACCTCGACCGCGCGGCGGAGGTCGCCCGCAGAATGGTAGCGGCGGGCTCAAGCGGACAGTTGGGCGGGCTCATCCTGGCCGGGGAAAGCGCCAAGGCCGAGGACTGGGACGCATTGCGTAACGGTCTGACCGAGGGGGGCGAGGTAGGGCCGTTGTTCGATGGTCTGATCACGGCTTGGTCGCTTGTGGGGTCGGGAAAAATGACCGCTGCGCTCGATACCTTCGAGAAGGTGGCAGAGAGTTCGGGTGCGCAGGCGTTTGGTCTTTATCACAAGGCGCTCGCCCTGGCTTCGGTCGGCGATTTTGAAGGTGCGGCTAACATCTTCTCAGGAGACTCGGGCACCGAATTGACCCTCTCACGGCGCGGAATCGTCGCTTATGCAGAAGTCCTTAGCCAACTGGAACGCAACGGCGACGCCATCGACCTGATTACAAAAAGTTTCGGCTCGACACTTGACCCATTCCTAGAAGACATCATGGCCCGTCTGACGAATGGAGAAACCATTGGTTTCGAGACGGTCACCTCTCCTTCCGATGGCGTTGCCGAGGTCTACTTTTCAATTGCCAACGCACTCAGATCAGAGGCTCAGCCGGCCTACACGGTCCTGTATTCACGAATTGCCGAGGCGATCAGACCCGATCACATCGACGCCCTGCTGCTCTCCGCCGAACTGCTGGAGACACTTGGTCAATACGATCTGGCGACAGAAGTCTACGATCGCGTTCCGCGCGAAGATCCGTCTTTCCACGCCGCGGAAATCGGGCGGGCCGAGGCACTTCGGCGTTCCGGAAGGGACGAGTCTGCAATCGAGGTTTTGCAGCAGTTGAGCGAAAGCCACGGGCATCTGCCCTTGGTGCAAGTGACCCTGGGTGACACCTTGCGGGGAATGGAGCGGTTCGAGGACGCGCTCGTTGCATACAACAAGGCCATTTCCCTGATTGAGACCCCGGAAGAGCAGCACTGGATCGTCTACTTCGCACGCGCCATCTCGTATGAGCGAACTGGCCAATGGGACCAGGCCGAAGCCGATTTTCGCCAGGCTCTGGAACTTCGCCCGGATCAACCGCAGGTTCTGAACTATCTCGGGTATTCCTATCTCGAGATGCAGACCAACTACGACGAGGCTCTTGCCATGATCGAGCGTGCGGTCGAACTGAGGCCCGATTCCGGCTATATCATCGACTCGCTCGGCTGGGGCCTTTACCGGCTTGGCCGATACCAGGAGGCTGTCGGTCATATGGAAAACGCGGTTGAGAAGATGCCGGTCGATCCGATCGTCAATGATCATCTCGGTGATGTCTACTGGGCGGTCGGCAGGTATCGCGAGGCTGAATTCCAGTGGCACCGGGCCCTGTCGTTCGTCACTGACGATACGGATTTGAATGACATCGACCCGAACCGCATTCGTCGAAAGCTGGAGGTCGGTCTCTACAAGGTGCTTGAAGAAGAAGGCGCTCCGCCGCTCAAAGTCGCGAATGACGACGGTTGAGGTCTTTGCGCCGGCAAAGATCAACCTGACACTGCATGTGACCGGCCAGCGCGAGGACGGCTATCATCTGCTCGACAGCCTTGTGGCATTCGCAGGCGTCGGTGACTTGATAACCATCGCTGAAAGTGCGCTTCAATCCTTCGATGTGACAGGCCTCTTCGGTCCCGGCATTCCTGATGATGACGAAAACCTTGCACTGCGCGCCGCCCGTCTCGTCGACCTTCCACAGCCGGTCGCCATTACACTTGAGAAGCGCCTTCCTCCAGCCTCGGGCATCGGTGGCGGTTCTGCCGACGCGGCCGCGGCGTTCCGAGGCGCGTTGGCCTTGCAGGTCCCTCACATCGACTGGGACAACCCGGCTGAGACATTCTCGGAGAAGGCACTTGGCCCGATGGTGAAAGCGCTCGTGGCCTTGGGCGCGGACGTTCCAATGTGTTTGCAGCCCCACTCTTCACGTGTCCGCGGCATTGGAGAACGGATCGAGTTCCTTCGCGGCCTGCCTGACCTTCCAGCGGTTCTGGTCACGCCGCCAAATGCCGTGAGAACACCCGATGTCTTTCGTGCGCTGGAAAACAAGACGAACCCACCGATGCCCGAGAGCATTCCCGAGTTCGTTTCAGTCGAAGACTGCGCTGGGTGGCTCAAGGAGCAGCGCAACGACCTCCAGGAGGCGAGTACCGCGCTACTCCCGGTAATTGCCGACGTGATCGAGGCGATTGAGGCGCAGCCAGGGGTCCTGATAGCACGCATGTCGGGCTCGGGCGCCACATGTTTCGGCGTATTTCGGGACTGGGAGAGCGCCGAGGCCGCTGCTTCGGCAATATTCGCCGCGTCCAACAGGTGGTGGGTGGCGGCTTGTATCCTCGGAGGCCAGTTCGGCCGCGCGATGCCAAAGTTCAGTTGATCCGCGCAACCACGTACTCGGCCAGGTCCGTCAGCATGTCGCGCAAGGGATGCTCGGGCAGAACCGTCAGGGCGCTTCTTGCCCTTGCCGACCACTCCAGGGCCTCGGCTCGGGTCGTTTCCATCGTGCGGTGCCTGGCGATCAGACGCAAAGCCTCGTCGAGATCACCATCGCGCTGGTCGCCCTTCTCGATGGTCCTTTTCCAGAAAGCCCTCTCATCCGCGTCCGCTTTTGCGATCGCCTTGATGACCGGCAGGGTCAGTTTGCGTTCCCGGAAATCGTCACCCAGGTTCTTGCCGGTCGCGCTTGCATCGCCACCGTAATCGAGCAGGTCGTCGGCAATCTGGAAGGCTATGCCCAATGCGTCGCCATAGGTGCGCAAGGCGTGGATCTGCGGCTCGGTGGCGTCTGAAATCACGCCGCCGACTTCTGCGGCCGCCGCGAAGAGAGCGGCTGTTTTTCCACGCACAACCTTGAGATAGATGTCTTCCGTGGTCGCGAGATTGGCTGCCGCAGTCAGCTGCAGAACCTCGCCTTCGGCAATCGTGGCGGCGGCATCAGCAAGGATATCCAAAACCTTGAGTGAACCCGTGGCGGTCATCAACTGAAATGACCGCGCGAAAAGGTAATCTCCGACCAGCACCGATGACTTGTTGTCCCAAAGCAGGTTGGCCGTGGGCCTTCCACGGCGCTGACCGCTTTCGTCTACCACGTCATCGTGAAGAAGCGTGGCGGTATGAATGAACTCGACAGTGGCGGCAAGCCGGTGGTGGTTCACGCCTTGATAACCACAGAGCCGTGCCGCCGCGAGCGTCAGCATCGGCCGAACACGCTTGCCGCCTGCATCGACCAGGTGCGCGGTCACTTCGGGGATGCGCGGCGCATGCTCGGATGCCATGCGTTCGCGGATGAGCGCGTCGACAGCAGCAAGGTCCGACCGAAGGTGCTCGGCCAGCCTTTCATGCGGTTTCGTGGATGTGTCGGTGTCCAGGCTCATCATATCATCGTCAGAATGCTCGACAAACGCGCCGGTCTATCCTTATGTCCACCCCATGAGGGACCTTTTGCGCACCAACGACCCCACAATGATCGCCTTTGCCAAGGCCCTGCTTGAAGGCGAGGATATAGACTGCTTCGAGATGGACGTCCATATGAGCGTTTTGGAGGGCTCCATTGGCGTCCTGCCGCGCCGGTTGATGGTACGGGAGGCCGATCATTTCCGCGCAAGCATCATTCTGAAGGATAATGATCTCCCGGTCGAAGAGTGATGGAAACCACGCGCGACGCGTTTCTCGGTAAACGGTTGCAAGTGCTCCAACCGGCGAGCGGCTATCGGGCCGGGGCGGATCCCGTGTTCCTGGCGGCATCCTTGTCCGCGGTACCGGGAGAGACCGTTCTGGACCTGGGCTGCGGTGTCGGTGTCGCGATGCTGTGCCTGCAGACGAGGCTTCCAGGGCTGATATTGACCGGGGTCGAGATCCAACCCGAGTTGGCTGCCCTGGCTCGAAGGAACTTGGCCGAAAACGGCTTTGAAGGGAGCATCTACGATACAGACGCGTCCGACCTTCCTGCAGAGTTGAAAGCCCAAACCTTCGATCACGTGATGACGAACCCACCTTTTTTCCAACGCGAGGTCGGCACCAATGCCCGAAATCCAAGTCGCGAGGCGGGGCGCGGGGAAACAATAGATCTGGGCAGGTGGATCGGAATTGCTCTGCGTCGTCTCAGGCCGGGTGGTACATTGGTCATGGTCAATCGCATCGAGCGACTGCCGGATTGCCTGTCATCCATGAATGGCCGTCTCGGAGACCTGCGTATTCTGCCACTTTCTGCCCGAACGGGTCGCCCCGCGAAACTCTTTATTCTCAAGGGGAAAAAGGGTGCCGGGGGGCAACTTGCGCTGCTCCCTCCTTTGGTGCTGCACCGAGGCGCGGCGCATGAGAGAGATGGCGAGAGCTACACCCCCGAAGCGCAGGCCGTGCTGCGGCAAGGTCGAGGTCTGGAGTTCGATAGTTAACTTTCTGGCAAGGGTTTCGGCACAGTTTTGCCGTGGCGCGTGACACGAATCGGTTTTCGTGCTGCACTTGACCTACTCGCGACCCAAACAGGAGGACGACGATGAGCTTGAGTTCACACCTTCAGGAACTCCGCAAGAAACACGAACATCTCTCAATGGAAGTCGAAGAGGCGCAGCGCAGCCCGGCTTTCGACGACCTCCAGCTAACCGCGCTCAAGAAGCAGAAGCTCAAGCTCAAGGAAGAAATCGAGCGACTTTCTCATTAGACGAACTGGATCAGACGAACCGTCGATCGGTCTCGAGTGACCGTATTTCAAGGAATTCGGTCTCGATCCAGTCAAGAAATGCGCTGACGTGCGGCCTTGTTTCGGTCCCCTCGGGGCAGACAAGCCTGTAGCTGTTCGTTGACGACAGAGTAGCGTCGAACGGCATGACAAGCCGACCGTCGCGCAGGGCGCCTTCAGTGAGGCTGGCACGTCCCATCAAGGCTCCCGCACCGGCAATTGCTGCGCCAACGGCAAGGTCAGGCGTATTGAAACTGGCGATCTGCTGGTCCGGCTGGCCCAGGCCGGCCGCCTTGAACCATGATGCCCAACCGATCGCGCGATCCACGCGCTCGGTCACTTCATCGACAAGCAATACGCAGTTTTTCAGGTCTTCGGGCGCACTGATCCTTTCAGCAAGCGCGGGCGCCATCATGGGCGTCGCCCAGTCATTGCCGAGCGGCTTTACATAGAGCCCTTCTGCCGACGCCTGTCCGAAACGAATGGCGACGTCGATCTCGTCCCGGTCGAAATCGAGGACCTTAAGGCTGGCCGACAAGCGAAGCTCGATGTCCGGATGGGCTGCGGCAAATGAAAACAACCTTGGTGCAAGCCAAAGCGAAGTAAAACCCGGGCCCGAGGTGACGGTCAGGTGTCTTTGATCTCCTAACCGTCGCGCGGCCCTCCAAGCCGAACTCAACGCGTCAAAGCCGGCCGATGCTCCGGGTGCCAGCACGCGCCCGGCCTCGGTCAGTTCGACAGCCCGGTTGAGGCGCCGGAATACAGGCTGGCCGAGATGCTCTTCAAGCGACTTGATCTGGAACGACAGTGCGGCAGGTGTGACGTTCAATTCCTCGGCCGCTCTCGCGAAGGAAAGGTATCTCGCCGCGGCCTCAAAGGCTCGAAGGGCGGTGAGGGGTGGAAGGCGGTCGGACATCCCACACAAGTATAACTTAACTGAAGGTTGGTAAAGTCTCGTTTGTAGTAACGTAGGCAAGCGCGCATAGTGGCGTCAGTTCAGATATTCCTATCCAATGAGGTCCCCAGATGTACGAACCCACTGCCAACTCGCGCACCCGCGACGCCATCCGCACCGCCCACGAGGAACGTGCACAGGCATTTGCCCGCATCTTCCGTGTCTTCCGGTAATCGTTGCAAGCCTTCCGGAGCCACGAAAAGGGCCGGTCCCGAAGGACCGGCCCTTTGCAATTCTAGTCTGTCAGGGATCAGACGAAGAACTGTGCCCCATTGGCCGAGATTGTTGATCCGTTGATAAAGCCTGCATCCTCGGACGCCAGGAAGGTAACGCAACGCGCGATCTCGTCCGGTTCGCCAAGCCGACCAGCCGGTATTCCCGCGATGATCTTTTCGCGCACGTTTTCCGGCACCGCCATCACCATCTCGGTGGCGATATATCCCGGGCAGACGGCGTTGGCGGTTATCCCGGCCCGTGCCCCTTCCTGCGCCAGGGACTTGACGATCCCGAGATCGCCGGCCTTGGTCGCCGCATAGTTTACCTGGCCGAATTGGCCTTTCTGGCCGTTGATCGAGGAAATCACGATCACGCGTCCGAACTTGCGCTCGCGCATTCCCGGCCAGACCGGATGAACGGTGTTGAAGACACCGGTCAGGTTCGTGTCGATCACCTCTTTCCAGGCTTCCGGGGTCATCTTGTGAAACGGCGCGTCGCGGGTGATCCCCGCATTCGCCACGACCACATCAATCGGGCCAAGGTCGGCTTCGACCTGCGCAATTCCGGCCTTCGATGCTTCGTAGTCGGCCACGTTCCATTTGTAGGTCTTGATCCCCGTCTCTGCCGTGAAGGCCGCGGCCTTCTCGTCGTTTCCGGCATAGGTCGCGGCAACCTCGTAGCCTTCGGCCTTCAGCGCCTTGGAGATTGCTTCGCCGATGCCGCGCGAGCCTCCGGTGACCAGTGCAACACGTCCCATTTTCATTCCTCCGTTTGAAGTCTTTCCGCCATAGGACCTTCATCGGTCCTCAAATATCCTGGGGGAGTGCGAGGGGGTGAAACCCCCTCGCCGTCGCGACGCCGATCAGGCGGCGCAACCCATGCTTAGCGCTCGACGCAGAGTGCGACACCCATGCCGCCGCCGATGCAAAGCGTGGCGAGGCCCTTCTTGGCGTCGCGCCGCTTCATCTCGAAGAGCAGCGTGTTCAGAACACGGGCGCCGGACGCTCCGATCGGGTGACCGATGGCAATCGCTCCGCCATTGACGTTCACGATCGACGGGTCCCAGCCCATGTCCTTGTTGACCGCGCAGGCCTGTGCCGCGAAGGCCTCGTTGGCTTCCACGAGATCAAGGTCCTCGACCTTCCACCCGGCTTTCTCAAGCGCCTTGCGCGAGGCGTGGATCGGGCCGACGCCCATGATCGAGGGATCAAGGCCGGCGGTCGCGTAGGACGCGATCCGCGCCATCGGCTCGATGCCGCGTTTCTCGGCTTCGTCGGCGCTCATCAGCAGGACGCCAGCCGCGCCGTCGTTGATGCCCGAGGCATTGGCCGCGGTAACAGAGCCGTCCTTGGTGAAGGCCGGCCGAAGTTTCTGCATGTTCTCGATGGTTGCGCCGTGGCGGATGTATTCGTCCTTGTCCACCACGATGTCGCCCTTGCGGGTCTTGATCGTGAACGGCGTAATTTCATCGTCGAACTTGCCGGCCTTCTGCGCGGCCTCGGCCTTGTTCTGGCTGGCCAACGCGAATTCGTCCTGTTGCTCGCGGCTGATCTGCCATTTCTCGGCGACGTTTTCGGCGGTCTGGCCCATGTGATAGCCGTTGAAGGCGTCCCAGAGCCCATCCTTGATCATGGTGTCGATCAGCTTCAGGTCGCCCATCTTCTGCCCTTGGCGAATTGCTTGCGCATGCGGGCTCATCGACATGTTTTCCTGCCCGCCGGCAGCAATGATCGCTGCATCGCCAAGCTGGATGTGCTGGGCACCGAGTGCCACGGCGCGCAGCCCCGAACCACAGACCTGGTTGATGCCCCAGGCGGCGCTTTCGATGGGAAGTCCGGCATTGATATGGGCCTGGCGCGCGGGGTTCTGGCCCTGCGCCGCGGTCAGGACCTGTCCGAGAATGGTTTCCGAGACATCCGATTTTTCAACGCCCGCCCGCTCGACCAGCGCCTCGAGCATCGCGGCTCCTAGGTCGTGCGCGGGGGTATTGGCAAAACTGCCGTTGAAGCTTCCGACGGCCGTACGCGCGGCAGAAGCGATGACGACATTGGTCATGAATTATCCTCCTCAGGGGCGGTTAAACCTGCGATGTACGTCTATTTATTCCACCCAGCGGGTGGGGTACACCGCTTTCCTGCGAATACCCGCTATGCTGTCAGCGGCCGTAGTAGAAGCCGACGACATGTCGCGCCTCTGCGAAGAACAGCCATCTCTGGACGAATACGCCCGCGAGGTGGCTGAGGACTGCGGCGATCGCGAAGGCATGGTGGAACGGGAGGAACAACAGGAAGGTCGGGATCAGCATGCCAAGGGCAAGGGCGATGACCTTGAGAACGGATGCGTGTTTCCGGCCTATGCGAAAGACCATTTCTTTCGTCAGGTAGTTCTCACCGGTATGAGGCGCCTCGAACGCGCGAACCCGGCCACGCGAGCCAAGGCCGGTCGCTGTTCCGATATCGGTCAGATCGGCTTTCTCGTGCCGGTCCTGGTCGATCCATGCAAAGATTTGAAGAACCATGAGCAGCGGCAGCAAGGCACGGGCAAGTTCGACCCGTCCGGTCAGTAGTGCACCGCCGGTCACCGCGAATGCCAGGAAGGTGATGGGCGTCGACCAGTGGTTCCAGCGCGGAACGGTCTGCATCTGTGTGTAGATCATCGAGGTCGCAAAGACGGTGGCCAGGCCAAGGGCGCCGCCGAGGATGCCGAAGATGCGCAGGCGCGTGTCGAAGAAGACAAGGCCGACCGCGTAAAGCCCCATGATGACCAGGGTCGCAACGGCAAACCAGGCTTCGCGGCTGAGCCAGGACGAGCGCCATTGCGTGAATGCCTTCAATGCGCGCTCGGGATGGCCAAGATGGAAGGTCGAGGAAAGAAGACCTCCGACGGCGAGCGCGTAGGCGACAAGGAAGAACCAGAATGCCGCCCAGCCGCGTGGCGCTGGGACGTCCAGGCCCAAGAACACGAGCATTCCGAAACCAAGCCCGGAGAGCGTCGTGAATGCAATGATGGACGGTGCCGGATGCATCAGCGGCCTCGCTTGCTGGTATTGTTGCGCGGGTCGATCATGGTGTGATTTTCTCGAGCGCGCGATCGAGCCATCTGAGGAAGCCCTTGCTGTCGTCGGCCACCGGCTCCAGATACGGCGCGAGAACGTCGAATTCAGGTGCGGCGTCACGCGGGCGGGGCGGAAGATAGCGGTTGACCGGCGCCGTGCCCTGTTCGGGCATAAGTTCCATGCCGCCGCGTTCCGCGACCAGGCGCGAGACATCGCTTTCGGGATCCGAGAGATCCCCGAAGTGCCGCGCGCCCGCAGGGCAGGTCCGAACGCAGGCCGGCTGGCGATCTTCTTCGGGCAGGTTTACATTATAGATCCGATCCACGCAGAGCGTGCATTTTTTCATCACCTGCTCTTCTGGGTCCATTTCGCGCGCGCCATAGGGGCAGGCCCAGGCGCAGAGACCGCAGCCGATACAGTCGCTCTCGTTGACCAGTACAATACCGTCCTCGACCCGCTTGTAACTGGCACCCGTGGGGCAGACGGTGACGCAGGGCGCATCGGCACAATGCAGGCAACTCTTCGGCATGTGAAAGAGCTGCGCGGGGCCGGTTTCGGGCTGAACTTCGTAGGAGTGTACCCTGTTGAGGAAGCTGCCGACCGGATCGGCGCCATAGGCGTCCTTGTCGGCGAGTGCTGCGCCGTAGTTCTCGGTGTTCCAGCCCTTGCAGGCCGTCACGCAGGCATGGCAGCCGACGCAGGTATCGAGGTCGATGACCAGGCCAAGCGACCGCTCGGTATGTTGGGGAAGTGTCGTCATGTGCCCAGCTTCTGTCGAACCGATTTCGGGCCCTGGCCAACGGGGCTTTTCTGTGCCGTGTGCGAAGGCTGGCTCATTTGCTGAGCCGGGGCCTTCTCGATCTTCACGCGAAGATCGAACCAGGCGGCCTGACCGGTGATCGGGTCAGAATTGGACCAGCGCAGCCCGTCGCCCTTCGGCGGAAGCAATTCGTGGATGATGTGGTTCAAGAGGAACCCCTTCGTCGCCTCGGGCGCGTCGGGCTCAAGCGCCCAGGCCCCCTTGCGCTTGCCGATCGCGTTCCAGGTCCAGACGGTGCTTTCGTTCAAGGCAGCCATGTGCGCCACCGGAACGATGATTTCGCCATGCGGCGAGGTCACGCGCGCCCAGTCGCCTTCCTGGAAGCCGTTCGCCTCCCAAATCTTTGTTGGCACGTAGAGCGGGTTGCGCCCGTGGATTTGTCGCAGCCAGGCGTTCTGCGAACCCCAGGAGTGATACATCGCCATCGGACGCTGCGTCAGCGCGTGGACATCGTAACCCTCGTCCACCTCTGAGAACGGGGGATACCAGATTGGCAAAGGGTCCATCGTGGCCCTGATCCGCGCTTTCAGATGCTCTGGCGGCGATCGGCGGTGCTTTCCCTCGGCGGCAAGCTG
Organism: Silicimonas sp.; assembly: GCA_022340315.1. Classification (GTDB taxonomy): domain Bacteria; phylum Pseudomonadota; class Alphaproteobacteria; order Rhodobacterales; family Rhodobacteraceae; genus JAJDOD01. Next base: position 35,088 of record JAJDOD010000019.1, read on the forward strand.
GAACCGGCGCATTGGCTCGGACCACAGCGTGAAGAGATAGGGCGTGGGCGCGTCGAATAGCCCGAGCTTCACGGCCCAGTCCTGATATGCGGTGTTCCAGGGTTTATAGTACTCGGCCTCTTCAGGGATGTGGCTAATCCAGAAGCTGCCATTTTCGATGTACTTCTCAATCTGGTTGGGGTTGGACGGCCCTCGCCCGTGATCTTCGCCATTGCCGCGCCACCCGGCCAACGGACCTACGCCGGGTTTCCGCTCGTGGTTCTGGATATAGTCGGCGTAGTCCTTGTACTTCGTTGAACCGTCCGCGTTCACAAAGCCTGGCAGACCGAG
>JAJDOD010000039.1 GCA_022340315.1 Silicimonas sp.
CCCGCAGCAACAGCGGCAAGCCCCATCACCCGACGTGTTTCGACGGGCAATTCGTCGATCAAACGGATCAGTTCTTCCAGCCGATTGGGCAGCAAGGCCAGGACCAGGCCCTCGAACACGAGGACAAGGCCCAGGCCAAGCAATACAAGATCCATCTCAGTCCGCCGAAACGCCCGAAATGCCCGCGCCGTCAAGGAATTCGAAGAATTCGCTGTCCGGCGTGATGACAAGGGTCGAGTTGCTGCCCTTCAACGCGCGTTCATAGGCGGAAAGCGAGCGATAGAAGCGGAAGAAGTCCTCGTCGGCGCCATATGCCTCGGCGAAGATCCGGTTGCGCTGGGCATCCGCTTCACCACGGACGATCTCGGCCTCGCGGTTGGCGTCCGAGACAAGCTCGACCACGGTACGGTCGGCCTGTGCACGCACGCGCTGCGCCGCTTCTTCGCCCCGGGCGCGTTCGTCGGTCGCTTCGCGCTCACGCTCGGCGCGCATCCGGTCGAAGGTCGCGGCAAGGTTCTGCTCGGGCAGGTTGGTCTGCTTCAGCCGCACGTCGACCACATCGAGCCCAAGCGTGCTGGCATCGGCATCCGCCTGCGAGCGAATGCGATTCATCAGCGCCGAGCGCTCTGCCGAGAGAATGGTATTCGAGGTCACGCCTTCCGAACCGAGAACCGCGCGGATCACGTCGATCAGGATCGACGCAAGCCGATCCTCGGCCAGCCGCAACCCGCCCGGACCGACGGCCTGGCGGAACTGGATGATCTGTTCTTCGGTCTCACCAATCCGGTAGCGTGCAAACGCATCGACCACGAGGCGCCGGTCATCGGACGGCGTGATCTCGATCGCGGGGGTGTCGAGTGACAGGATCCGACCGTCATAGCGCACGACTTCCTGAATGAAGGGGATCTTGAACCCCAGTCCAGGCTCGGTCTTGACCTGCTTGATTTGTCCGAACTGAAGGACAAGCGCCTTCTCGCGCTCGTCAACGATGAAGATCGACGACAAGAGGCCGACCACCAGAACGACGAGCGTGACCAGAAAAATGCTTCCGCGTCCCATATCAGTTGCCTCCCTGTGCCGGTGCACTGCGGCGAAGTTCATTCAGCGGCAGGTAAGGCACGACGCCCTGTCCGCCCTGGCCGCTGGCGTTTTCGTCCAGGATGATCTTGTCCACGTCGCCAAGTACCTTCTCGAGCGTCTCGATATAGAGCCTGCGCCGGGTCACGTCCGGCGCCAGCTGGTACTCGGTAAGAACTGCGGAGAACCGGCTCGCCTCACCCTGTGCCTCGTTGACGACGCGGGCCCGGTAGGATTCCGATTGCTCGAGGATCTGGGCCGCTTCGCCTCGCGCGCCTGCAAGGACCCGGTTCGCATAGGCATCCGCTTGGCGCTCCAGCCGATCGCGCTCCTGTTCGGCCGCCTGAACGTCGCGGAAAGCGTCGATCACTTCGCGCGGCGGGTCTGCCTTGTTGAGGTTCACACGAACCACATTGATGCCGGCTTCATAGCTGTCGAGGGTCGATTGGATCAGTTCCTCGGCCCGCTGGGCGACTAGTGCCCGGTCACGGTTCAGAAGCGGGGCCAGCTCGCTGCCCGCCACAATTTCGCGCATGGCCGATTCCGACACCGCGCGAACCGTTTCAGGCCCATCGCGGAGGTTGAATAGGAAGTCGGCAGCATTAGTGATGTTCCAGACTACCTGGAAATCGATATCGACGATGTTCTCGTCGGTGGTCAGCATCAGACCGTCGCCGCCCGACGAGCCGGAACGGCCCATACCGATGTCTTCCGACTGTTCGCGCGTGACCGGGATCACTTCGTAGGTCACCAGCGGCCAGGGGGCAAAGTTGAGGCCCGGATTGCCGATGGCCGAGAACTCGCCGAGGAACAACTCGACAGACTGCTCTTCGGGCCGCACCGTGTAGAACGAGTTGAAAGCCCAGACCGCAATGGCGATCAGAACACCGATGCCGAGGGTGCCGCGGGTCAGCTTTGGGCCTTCTCCACCGCCATCGCCGCCGCCTCCAGGGCCGCGTCTTCCGCGTCCGCCCATGAGCACCTTCAACTGCTCCTGGCCTTTCTTCATGATCTCGTCGATCTCGGGGATCTGCGGACCTTCGCCGGGTCGTCCCGGCCGGCGGTCATCTCCGCCGCCGCGTTTTCCGCCGCCTCCCCCCCAGGGGCCGCCACCGTTATTGGCCATGCGTCTCAGCGTCCTTGTTCTAGTACCAACTCTTTGGAGAGCTAACTGTAGCCTCCGGTGTCTTTTTTCAAGCGGTTCTCACCGGTGCGCGCATCGTAACCAGTTCTTCGGACATGGTTGGATGCACCGCAACTGTGCGATCGAAGTCTTCTTTCGTCAGCCCTGCCTTGACCGCAATGCCGACCATCTGGATCAATTCGCCCGCGGCATCTGCGACGATATGGCAGCCGAGCACCTTGCGCGTTGCCTTGGACACCACAAGCTTGAAGAGCACGCGATGCGGGCTGCCCGCAAAGGCGGTACGCATTGGACGGAAGGAAGTGCAGTAGACCTCAATCTCTTCACGTTCGCGCGCTGCTTCCTCGGAAAGCCCTACGGTTCCAAGCTCGGGTTGTGTGAAAACCGCCGAAGGCACACAGTCGTGATCGACAGCGGTCGGGTTGTTTCTGAAGACGGTTTCGGTGAAAGCCATTCCTTCGCGGATCGCCACCGGAGTAAGTTGAATGCGGTCCGTCACGTCGCCGATGGCATAGATCGACTTCACGGCGGTCTGGCTGAATTCGTCCACTTCGATAGCGCCGCGCCGGTTGAGGCCAACGCCCAAGTCTTCCAGCCCGATACCCTTGCTATTCGGTGCGCGTCCGGTTGCGAAGAGGAGCCTGTCGAAGCGCTTTTCGGTGCCGTTCGTGGCTTTCACAATGACCGGTCCGGGACCCTCGGCGGTGTCGGCATGGCGCTCCTCGGCGGGCGTGGGCATGTCGTCGGCACCCTCTTCGGCGGGCCACATGTCGACGATGTTAGTGCCGAGATGAAGGTCGATTCCCTGTTCCTTCATCATTTCGGCGATCAAGCCGCGCGCTTCTTCGTCAAAGCCGCGCAATATCTGTGCGCCGCGGTAGAACTGTGTAACGTCGACGCCCAGGCCGTTGAGGATACAAGCGAATTCGCAGGCGATATAGCCGCCGCCGACGATCAGAATGGACTTGGGAAGCTCTTCAAGGTCGAAAATGTCGTCCGAGACCATGCCAAGAGCCGCGTTGGGCATGTCGGGGCGTACCGGGTGTCCGCCGGTGGCGACGAGGATGTGCCCCGCGCTGATAACCTCACCGGTATTCAGTGTGACCTCGTTTGCCCCGGTAACGCGGGCGCGGGTATCATAGGTTGCTACGCCAGAGCTCTTGAGCAGGCTGCGATAAACACTTTCAAGCCGATCCAGTTCGGCATGGAGGTTGCCGCGAAATGCGCCCCAGTCGAACGTGCCCCTATCCGCCGACCACCCATAATCCTTTGCAAGCCCGGCCAATCCTCTGAACTCGCTGGCGAAAACCATCAGTTTTTTTGGCACGCAGCCACGGATCACGCATGTCCCGCCCATGCGGCTTTCTTCGGCCAAGGCGACCCTGGCTCCGGTTTCCGCCGCCGTGCGCGCGGCGCGGACGCCGCCCGAACCGCCGCCAATCACGAAGAGGTCCACATCGTATGCCATCAGTCGGCAAGGTCCAGGAATGCGTTGGGGTTCTCGGTGGTCTCGACCGATCCCCTGGCAATGTCGCGGACCTCGATCCGTCCGTTCGCGAAACCGGTGATGCAGATGTCGCAAATATCGACGAACAGCCCGTTCTCGACCACGCCGGGGACCTGGTTCAGCACCAGGGACAACTGGCGCGGGTTGCCAATGCGTTCGAGGTGCAAATCAAGGATATGGTTGCCTTCGTCTGTCACGAAGAGCGCGTCTCCGTCCATGCGGGGGACTGCCTTTGAGCCTGATACATCAAGGCCTTCCAACATTTCCTCTATCAGCATCTGCGTTGCCGTCATGCCGAACCCCAGCACTTCCACGGGAAGCGGGAAGCGACCGAGGCGGTCCACGAACTTGGTTTCGTCGGCAATTACGATCATGCGGTCGGAGGCTGTTGCGACGATTTTCTCCTGCAACAGCGCACCACCGCCCCCCTTGATCAACGCGAGATCTGCATCGTATTCGTCGGCCCCGTCGATGGTCAGGTCAAGCCACTTCGCGTCATTCAGCGAAGTGATCGTAATGCCCTCGGCGTCGGCTTGTTCGGCAGTTCGTGTTGACGTCGGGACGGCAATGATATCAAGGCCTTCCGAGCGAACTCTCTCGCCGAGGTGTTTGACCAGCCACGCGGCGGTCGATCCAGTTCCCAGGCCGATCTTCATGCCGCTCTTCACGTAGGAGGCGGCACGGAGAGCGGCCGCGGATTTGGCGGCATCGGCGGGGGAAAGGTTATCGGTCATGGCAGCTCCGCAGGAAATCAGGGGCGTTATAGGCAGATTGACAAGGAAGGGCGAGGGGTGTGCACCAGATTTCGGAGCATGCCGCCTATGAGAAATTTCACGGACCGGTTGATCGGCCCGTTTTCAAGGGCGTGAAATGCCTGCAAAACGAGGACTTTGGGGTGGCACATGTTTCCGTTCCGAGGAAGATCTGATCGCACAGGCCGCCCGCAGTTGGTGTAGCGGAAAGTCGTGCCGGGTTGATACGTCATGAATGGCTGCGCGTCCGGATTTTACGCTCGCCATCGGAACGCAGCTTTGCTAGAGACCGCCCCGCGCGGGTGTGGCGAAATTGGTAGACGCACCAGATTTAGGTTCTGGCGCCGCAAGGCGTGGGGGTTCAAGTCCCTCCACCCGCACCA
>JAJDOD010000041.1 GCA_022340315.1 Silicimonas sp.
GCGGGAAGCGGACGTACATCATGACCGCCAGACGGATGATCTCCCGGCTGGTTCGGAAGCCGCGAAAGAGGTTCGATTTGCTCATCGCCGAAGGCTAGGCCGACACCCTGCCCCGTTCAAGGACCTCAACTTGACAGCACCCGGCCGGGTGATCAGCCTGTCGATCTCTTCGATGAACCGGTGTCTGTCGTGTCCGAAGTTATGCGCCTGAATCATCACCAGCCAGAAGCGCGCACCCGAATGCAGGACTCAACGTTTTCGGTTGTCCGACGGGCTCAGTCAGCTTGGACCAGACGCATGATCGTATCCAGATTGAATGCCAAACGGGCCTCCAGCGCCTCCTCGGTCATGAAATCCTTCTCGAACAAGAACTCTCCTGTGAACCGGTTGGTCAGGTAGTAGTATCCAATCGCCGCAATTGTTATATTTAGCTGGATTGGATCGAGGCCCTTGCGGAACACGCCCTCTTGCTCACCACGTTTCAGGATGTCGCCGACCATTCCGGTGAATGCCCGGCTCACCTCCTGAAGTCGCTGTGATCCCCTTATGTGACGCGCCTCGTGAAGGTTCTCGCTATTCACCAGACGAATGAATTCGGGATTCTCTAAGTAATAGTGCCAGGTGAACTCCACGAGGGTCTTCAACGCCTGGCGGGCCGGCATGTGTTCCAAGTCGAGCTCCCGTTCGGCGCTCCGGATATCGACATAGGCGTCCTCGAGCACCCTGGCGAAGAGCGCCTCCTTGCTTCCGAAGTAATGGTAGATCATCCTTTTGTTGGCCTTGGCCTTCAGGGCGATCTCGTCAACTCGAGCACCTCCGAGGCCCAGCCGCGCGAACTCCAGCTTGGCAGCAGCCAGAATTCGGGCTTGGGTCGCTTCGGCGTCGCGGACTTGGGTCGTGGTTTCAGGCATGATCTGCTCTTCTTTTCTATAGTGATGTGCACCGGTACTCGCGCCCCGGTCCCGCTACGATACGGGTTTAATATCACGGTTGACACAGCTTTGCATACCGTGGTAACTAAATAGTGCGTTACTTGTACTGGCGAACCGGGTTTGCCCTTGCGTAACAAAAGGGAGCCGCCCCGATTTGGGGCTGAAATGGGAGGAACGAATGTCGTTCATTAAGAAGTTCATCGATCAGGAAAAGGTCAATCGCCGCGACCTTCTGCTCGCGTCGGCCTACGGCATGGGCGGCGTTGCTGCCGCCGGCCTGCTTGGACCGGGCATGGCACGTGCCGCAATCGCGGATCCGACCGTCGCATGGTCCTACCGAAACCGCACAAACCCCTACTGGAACGAGATCGTCTCCGGCGGTGAAGCCTTCGTGGAAAGTCTCGGAAAGTCCAAGGAGTTCCTGACACACCTCATCAACGAGGGCTCTTCGGAGAAGTCGCTGGCCGACGTGAAGGCGCTTCTGTCGAAAACCAACGGTGACCTTGCGCTCGCTATCGACACGAACGACGCACCGAACGCCCGTCCGGTTGTCGAGGCCTGCGCCGAAGCCGGCGCCTACGTCTCGACGCTCTGGAACAAGACCGACGACCTGCATCCGTGGGACTTCGGGGACAACTACGTCAGCCACATGACCTGGTCCGACGAAGGCCCCGCCGAGCAGACCGCGCGGATCCTGCTCGAGGCCATGGGCGGCAAGGGCGGCGTCGTCCACCTCGGTGGCATCGCGTCGAACAACCCTGCCATCGAACGCCTCAACGGCCTGAAGAACGCGCTGGTCGATTACCCGGATGTCGAGCTTCTCGACGCGCAGCCGGCCGACTGGGACACGCAGAAAGCAAACCAGGTGATGTCGTCCTTCCTGACGCGCTACGGCGACGAGATCACCGGCGTTCACTGTGCCAACGACACTATCGCCTACGGCGTTCTCGAAGCGCTCCGCGCCGAGGGAATCGAGGGCATGCCGATCGTCTCCTACGACGGCAACCCGCAGGCGGTCGAACTAGTCGCGGCAGGCGAAATCCTCGCCACGGTCTTCACGAACCCGCATTGGGGTGGCGGCATCACGGCATCGCTCGCCTATCACGCGGCGACGGGCGCCTTCAAACCGTCCGAAGAGCCGCCGGAGCACCGTGAGTTCTATGGGCCGACGATCTTCATCACGCCGGAAGACGCCGCCGAGTTCAAAGCGAACTACATCGAGAACGTTCCGACCTACGACTGGACCGACTTCTGGGGTCCTTCGAACGGTCAGATCCAGTACGGCTAAGGCCAATCACGGCGGCTGGCGACATGCCCGCCGCCGCACATCCCATTTAATTTCTCAGACGAGTTCGGTGATCGTAGCGGCTATGCGTTGACTCGTCTCGCCTACGATCTGTCAAGATATACCGAAAGGTCCCGTCGCAGTCCGCGGCGGTCCTGACGCATCGCGTTCAGCGAAGGGGGAGCTTAAATCATGGACGCCGCAACATACGTTGGCACGCAAAGGCGCAAGTTTCTGTCCCGCGAGCGCGTGGTCAAGTGGGCGCCTCTTCTTGTCCTGATCGTTCTGGTCCTTCTCTTTCCGCTGTTCGAATGGCTCGAAGACGCCCGCGCCGGCGACGATCATGTCTACCTGCTCGACTCGCGGTTCTTCTCGATCCGTAACGCGGCGCGAATCTTCATCTCCGCGGCCCCCGCCCTGATGGTCGCGATCGGCGTGACCTTCATCATCATCATGGGGTCGATCGACCTTTCGATGGAGGGCACCGTGTCGGTCTGCGCCGTCGTCTTCGCCTTCGCCTTCATCGCCTGGGGCGGCACGCTTCTCAGCTGGGCCTGGCTGGCGCTTCCCGTCGCCGTCCTCGTCGGCGCGTTCATGGGGTTTGTGAACGGCCTCGTGCATATCAAACTGAAGATCCCGTCGTTCATGGCCTCGCTTGCCATGGGCTTCGTCGGTACGGGCCTCGCGCTTCTGCTGACCGGCGGCGACCGCATCCGCGTCGAGGACCCGATCTTCCGGTCCCTCCTGACCGAACGCTGGTTCAACTTCCCGGTGATGTGCTACGTCGCCTTCGTCTTTCTGCTCATCGCCTGGTTCATCCAGTCGCGCACCACGCTCGGCCGCAACTTCTACGCCGTCGGCGGCGGCGAGGAGCTGGCACACGCCTCCGGCCTCAACGTTGAGCGCGTCCGCCTGATGGGCTTCACCCTCGCCGGGGCCTTCTTCGCCGTGGGCGCTCTCCTGGCAGTCGGCAGAATCGGCATCGCCGAGACCGCGACGGGCAACAACTTCATGTTCGTGTCGATCACCGCCGTGGTCGTCGGCGGCACCGCGCTCTGGGGCGGGATCGGCGGCGTCTGGAACACGCTCGTCGGCGTGCTGATCGTGAACGTCATCAATAACGGCATGGTCGTAATCGGCCTGCCCGGCTGGGTGCAGGACGGCACGCTCGGCCTTCTGGTCATCGCCGCGGTCGTCCTGTCGACCGACCGAAAATCCGTCAGCTTCGTGAAATAGGAGCCGGGAACATGTATCAACTGAACGCAGTCGACAAGAAGTTTCCCGGCGTCCACGCCCTGAAAGCCGTGGATTTCGAGATCAAACGCGGCGAAATCGTCGGGCTCGTCGGAGAGAACGGCGCAGGCAAGTCCACGCTGATGAAAGTCATCTACGGCGCCTATCAGCCCGACGGCGGCTCGATCACCATCGACGGCAAAGCGGTTCGCTTCTCGAACCCGCGTCAGGCCATGGACCACGGCATCGGCATGGTATTTCAGGAACAGTCGCTGATCCTGAACCTGACTGTGATGGAGAACATCTTTCTGGGCTACGAACAGCAGTTCGTCAGCTACGGCGTCATCAACTGGAAGAAGATGGCCGCCGCAGCGCGCCACCAGCTGTCAAAGGTCAAGCTCGACATCGACCCGGCGACCATCACCTCGGAACTCAGCTTCGCGCAGCGGCAGCTCGTCGAACTCGCGAAGGTGCTGACCCTCGAAGAACGTGTGGACGGCGATCTCGTCATTCTCCTGGACGAACCGACCTCGGTTCTGGCCAAGGAAGAGGTCGAGCTTCTTTTCAAACTTGTCCGCGAACTTACCAACCGCGCCAGCTTCATCTTCGTCAGCCACCGTATGGACGAGGTGCTGGACCTCTCCGACCGCATCTACGTGATGAAGGACGGGGCCGTCGTCGACGTCGTCGCTCATGACGAAGCCAAGGTCGACGCGATCCAGCACAAGATGGTCGGTCGCGACGTCGACAAGGAATATTACCGCGAGCAGAAGCAGAGGCCCTATTCCGACGAGGTGCTCGTCTCGTTCGACGGTGTCAGCGACGGGCGGAAGTACCGCGACATGTCCTTCGACCTCCATCGCGGCGAAGTCCTCTGCCTCGTCGGGACCGAAGGCTCGGGCCGCGAAGCGATCCTGCGCACGATCTTCGGGCTGGAAACGCCCACCGAAGGCAGCGTCTCGATCAAAGGCAACCGGATCACCCGCTTCAACGCGCAAAACGGAGTGGCACTTGGCGTCGGCTACATCCCGCGTGAGCGCAAGATCGAAGGCATCGTCAACGGCATGAACGTCTACGAGAACATGACGCTCAGCCAGATGGCTAACTATTCCAGCGGCGGCGTTCTGAAGACCAGCGACGAAAAGGCGCTGGCCCGCGACTGGATTCAGCGCCTCGCGATCAAAACGCCGGACGTCTACAAGGACTGCGGCGGTCTCTCCGGCGGCAACCAGCAAAAGGTCGTGCTGGCGAAGTGGCGCTCGGGCGGCTCCGATATCATTCTCCTCGATCACCCGACGCGCGGTCTCGACATCGGCGCGAAGGAGGACGTCTACGAGATGGTCCGCGCCATGTGCGACGACGGCGCCGGCATAGTTCTTGTGGCCGACACGCTCGAAGAGGCCATTGGCCTCAGCCACACGATCCTCGTCCTGAAGGACGGCAAGTTCCAGAAACGCTTCGACGGAAGACCGGGCGAGAAACCATCGCTCTACGATCTCGTCCACCACATGATCTGAGGGAAGAGCCATGAACCTGACACGTCTCAAGCCCTATCTGCCGTGGATCACGCTCGTGACCCTGACGCTGTTGGTGGGCATCGCGAACCCGGCCTTCTTCAACCCGGTGGGCCTGATGGGCCTCGTCGCCGACATCGTGCCGCTTTTCATCATGGCGCTCGGTATGACCTTCGCGATCTACATCGGCGGCATCGACCTCAGCATGCAGCAGATGGCGAACCTGGTGACGGTCGTCGCCACCGTCTATCTTGCGCAGTTCGGCATTGCGGTCGCCTTCATCTGCATCATCACAGGCTTCCTTTTCGGTGCGATCTCGGGGTTCGTGACCACCCGCCTCTACGTGCCTTCCTTCGTCTCCACCCTCGCCGTCGGCTTCGTGGCGCTCTCGGGCGCGAAGTACCTGTCGGGCGAGCGGGCGCTGTCCATGGACGCGACGCTCCGCAACGAAAGCTTCGGCTGGATGTTCACCACCGTCGCGGGTATCCCGAGCGAGCTGATCATCGCCGGCGTGCTCCTTTTCATCGCGTGGTTCCTCCAGACCCGGACCACGTTCGGCCGCGCATTGAAGGCCGTGGGATCGGGCGAACTTGCCGCCGTCGCCTCGGGCCTGAACGTGGACAAGATCAAGATCCTCGCCTTCGCCATCTCCGGCACCTTCGCCGCGATTGCCGGGCTCATGTTCTCGGTCAAGCTTTCGGGCGGTGACGCAAACCTCGCCAACGGTTTCCTCCTTCTGGCCATCGTCGCGGTGCTCGTGGGCGGCACGCCCCTGACCGGCGGCGTCGGCGGCGTCATCAACACGGTGATCGGCACGCTGATCGTGGTCGTGATCCGGTCGGCGATGATTTATCTGGAGGTCGACGCGACCCAGCAGCAGATGGTGTTTGGCGTCGTTCTGATCGCGGCCATCGCGCTGACCATCGACCGGTCAAAGCTCCGCGGAATCGTCAAATGATGAAGACCATGCGCGCCGCCGTTCTGGTCGAGCCCGGACGCTTCGATCTCCGGGAGGTTTCGCGCCCGGACCCGGCGCCCGACGAGGCGCTGATACGCATCGAACGCACCGGTATCTGCGGCACGGACATGCACATCTTTCACGGCAACTACGCGGCCGACAGCCTGCCGATGATCCCGGGCCACGAATTCGCCGGCCGCGTCGTGGGCTTCGGCCAGGATGTCACCGGCCTTCACGAAGGTCAGCCCGTCGTGGTCGACATGAACATCGGCTGCGGGCGGTGCTACTGGTGCCGCCGGAACGAGGTTCTGAACTGCCCCGAGATGAACCAGATCGGTATCACGATGGATGGCGCCTTTGCCGAGTACATCGCCGTGCCCGCCCGTCTCGTTATCCCTGCCCCCGCCGACACGCCTATGGAGATCCTGGCACTGACCGAGCCGCTGGCCTGCGTCGTCCGCGCCGCGAAAAAGGCGGGGATCGGGCTTGGCGCATCGGTCCTGATCATCGGCGCAGGTCCAATCGGCAACCTTCACGTGCAGCTCGCCCGGACCCTCGGTGCCGCACCCGTGATCGCGTCCGACATCAGTCCCGAGCGGGTCGAGGCCGCCCTCGCCGCCGGCGCGGATGTCGGCGTCCACGATCCCGACGGCCTGAAGCACGCGGTCCTGTCCGCCACCGACGGTCGCGGCGCGGACATTGTGATCGAAAGCGTCGGGCACCCTGCCCTCTACGCGCAGGCGATGGACCTGATGCGCAAGGGCGGGCACCTCGCCGCCTTTGGACTGACCGGCCCCGGCGAAACGCTCGCCGTCGATATCGTCCGGACGATCCTGGAAGAGACCTCGATCAAAGGCTCCGTCGCCGGCATGGGCGAAGACATGCACGACGCGCTCACGCTTCTCGTCCATGGCCGGATCGACACCCGGGCCTTCACCGGCGCCACCTATGCCCTGGTCGACATCCAGGACGCGTTCGACACATTCGCGGACCGGCCACACCACCTGAAAACCCAGATTTCAATGGCATAGCAGTCGTTCACCAAGGGAGGGACCAATGAAAACCGAAGCCTATACCTCGAAGCCCGAAGGCAAGATCCCCAACAGCCGGTTCCCGCTTCTGGTACATCGCAACGCGGTTCCCGGCGGCGGCACCGAAGCGGTCAAGTCGCTCTTCAAGAAGAACGGCTGGGGCAACAACTGGGAATATCCGGGCGTCTATCACTACGCGCATTTCCACTCGACCTCGCACGAGTGCCTCGGCTGTGCGGCTGGCTGGATGGAGTTCAACCTCTCCGTCGGCGAAGGCGGCTGGACGAAGGTCCGGATCGAAGCTGGCGACGTCATCGTCATGCCCGCCGGTGTCAGCCACGAGCATATCGCTGCTTCCGACGACATCATGATGTGCGGCGGCTACGCGGGTGGCCGCGACTGGGACAACATCCAGGAGGAATTCCTGACCGATGAGCTCTACTACGTCGCGTGCAAAAACATCATGTCCCTGCCGATCCCTGATCTGGACCCGGTGACG
>JAJDOD010000087.1 GCA_022340315.1 Silicimonas sp.
GCGGCGATCCATGCCTCGATGGCCTCCGCCTCATCCGGGAACCGATCCTTGAAATCGCGCTCCTGTGCCTCGTAGGGTCGCGATAGCGCCAGCGGTGCGGCGTCGCCGATGTGCAGGTTGTCGTAGACGGCGCCCATCGAGGTGAACTTGATCGGCGTGTCCGACAGCCAGTCCAGCATGTCGCGCTCGCGATCATCCGGGGCGACGCAGTTCAGGTAGTGAATGCCCGCGTCACAGGAGAAGCCGTCTACCGAGAAGCTGTGGGTCAGGCCGCCAAGGGTTTGATATTGTTGGAGGAGAAGCACCTTGCGTCCGAGTTTCGAGAGCGCGGCGGCGGCGGCCATTCCGCCGATACCGGAGCCGATGACAATGGCCTCCCATTAGGATTTCTCAGTTTCGGCCATATCAAATCTCCTTTGCGAATGGGTTGAGCAACAGACGTAAGACATGCACCTGTGTTGCTAACAGCCGGCAGCGGAGCCTTTTTGACCGGGATCAATCGAAGAATGGCACCCTGGATGCGTTCCAGCGGATTATCTTCGTTTGGCGCGCCGGGTCGTTGCCCATCATTCTTCGAGCTTGCTTTTGCTCTCACGGGGCCGTTTCCGGTGGCGCTGAGGTCGGGCGGATTGTTGCAGCCATGTCTGTCGAGAGCTCCATCCGGCATGACCCGCCGATTGCGTGCGCTGTCGGAGGGAGTTCCCAGGCACAGAAGACCGTGTCTTCCCCCATTAAAACTGGGCCACTACTTTGGCCGAGAACGGGGGGACGTGGACGCTCAGGCGCTCGCCGATCCATCGCAAGACCTGAAACGGCTGTTGAAGGCCGCGTGAAAACAGCAAGCGAGAAGACCCGTGTATCACAACCGACCCCATGTCGAAGACATCCGCGCCATGCAGAAGCGCGGCGAGAAAATCTCGACGCTTCATGACTCGACCCATGACGAAGCAGCCGCCGCCGCCGCCGGCATCCACATGCTGTCAATAGAGGGCAAAGTGTTCGACGCCGAGATGCGCGAAGCCGCCGGCGACTGCTTTGTTCAGGTCGGCCTTCCCTATGGCGGCTGGGGCCGGTTCGAGGGGCGACCCTTTGCCAGCGGCGACGACTATCTGCGTGCCGGGCTCCACTACGCGGGCCTGGGCGGCGACGCCTATTACTGCTCGGCCTCCTACGACATCCAGAAGCTGCTCTGTGACAACCACCTGCCCGTGGTCGGCCATATCGGCCCAATCCCCAGCTACATCACCTGGACCGGCTGGTGCGCCGGTGGCAAGAGCGCCGACGAAGCGGCGGCGCTCTGGGCGCATGCCAAGAAAATTTAGGAAATCGGTGTCTTCGGCGCTGAACTTGAAGTCGTTCCTGCCCGGGTGGCCAAGTTCCTGACCGAGAATTCCTCTCTGATCATGCTGGGCATGGGCGCGGGCAAGTATACCGATGCGCAGTACCTCTTCACCGAGGATATCTGCGGGTATGGCGTCAACCACAAACCCCGCCACGGCAAGGTCTATGCCGAGCTTGGGCCGAAGCTGAAAGCCATCCAGGACGAGCGGGTCTCGGCGATGAAGGCGTTCAAGTCGGACGTTGATGCGGGCGGATATCCAGAGGCCGGGCACACGATCCCCATCAAGGACGACGAGTTTGTCACGTTCATGCAGAAGGTCGGCGCCCAATGTTGCGCATCGGCGTGGTCGGCTTCGGCACAGGCGGGGATCACTTTCATACGCCGTTTATCGCGGCGTGAGGGCTGCGAGCTTTCGGGCATCGTTGCGCGGGCCGAAGCGACGGTGGCCAAGGCGCGGGCCGACTGGCCGGAGGTTCCGATCTATCCGAGCCTTGCCGCCGTGATCGAAGCGGGGGTCTGTGACGCGGTGACGATCACTACGCCGCCGCATACTCGCAGAGAACTTGTGTTGGAGGCGATTGAGACCGGGCTTCACGTGATCGCGGACAAGCCCTTTGCTCAGAACTCCAAGGGTGCGATGGAACTCGACGCTGCCGCCAAGGCGAAGGGCGTCACGCCCGGCGTCTACCAGAACCGGCGGTTCGATGCGGATTTGCAGACGCTCAAAAAGGTTATCGACAATGGCCGGGCCGGCACGGTCTGGCGGACTGAAAGCCGGATGGACCAGAATAGCCCGCACACGGTTGAAGCAGGTCACACCGGCGGTTAGCTACGTGACCTTGGCAGCCCTGTCGTGGACCAGATGATCTATCTCCTTGGTCCGGTTACCAGCGTCGATGCACAGCTCGACATGGCCAAACTGCCGGCCGGCCTTACAGATGTAAGCTTTACCATCCGTCTTCAGCACGAAAACGGCGCGCACAGCCACGTTTCGGCATGCAAGCTGAACTACATTGACGACCGTGAACTGAGGGTTCTCGGTAGCAAGGGTAGTTATGTCTCGAAAACAATCGACATCCAGGCGCAGGACATCTTTGCAGGTAAGCGCCCCATTGACGATCTTGCCGGTTGGGGGTTCGAGCCAGAGGCCAACTGGAGCACCCTGCGCAACTCATCGGGCACCGAAGTTGTGCCGTCTGAACAGGAGCGATATCACGATTACTACGCGGCCTTTGCGAGGTCGGTCCGGGATGGTATTGCGCCGCCTGTGAGTGCCGAGCAGGGGGCAATGACACTTGCTGTTCTAGACGCCGCGCGGAGAAAGCGCGGTCGAGGGGCGGCCGATCACTCTTTAACATTCGGGCCGCAGGCCCAGGTACAAGGCAAACGAACATGTTGAAAGTCGGACTTCTCGGGGCGGGTCGAATTGCGGGCGTTCATGCAACGGCGATTTCATCTCATCCTGATAGCGAACTGGTCGCGATCTCGGATTTCTACCCCGAAACCGCTCGGAAACTGGCGGAACAGTACGGAACCGAGGCGCGAACTTCAGAAGAGATCATCGCCGATTCCAGTATCGACGCGGTGCTGATCGCGACTTCGACGGACACGCATTCCGACCTGATCGAAGCGGCGACCGCGGCTGGCAAAGCGGTGCTCTGCGAGAAGCCGGTGGACCTGAGCCTCGAGCGTGCGAGGGCCTGCCTGAAGAACGCATCGGCGTCCGGACAACCGGTCATGATCGGCTTCAACCGGCGCTTTGACCGCAATTTCGGCGCGCTGAAGGCCGCGCTCGATGCTGGCGAGATCGGCAAGGCCGAACTTCTGGCGATCACCTCCTACGACCCCGCGCCGCCGCCGGTGGCATACGTCAAGGTCTCGGGCGGGCTGTTCCGCGACATGATGATCCACGATTTCGACATGGCGAACTTCCTTATGGGCGAGGCGCCAGTTTCGGTGAGCGCCATCGGGTCGTCGATCGTGGACGCCGAGATCGGCGCGGCCGGTGACGTGGATACGGCGGTTGTGACGATGACGTATTCGGATGGAAAAATCGCGGTTATCCGCAACTCGCGCCGGGCCGGGTTCGGCTATGATCAGCGGGTCGAACTGCTCGGCTCGGAGGGGATGCTGCAGGTCGAGAACATGCTGGAGAACACGGTGGTCAAGTCCACCACAGAGGGCGTCACCTCGGCCAAGCCGACGTATTTCTTCCTGGAACGCTACATGCCGGCCTATGCGGCGGAATGGGCCGCGTTCGTCGAGGCGGTGACCGGCAATGGCGAAGTGCCGGTGACGCTTGAAGACGGAGTTGCGGCGCTCGCGATGGCCGAGGCGGCAACGCAGTCGCGAAAGTTGCAGAAACCCGTGATGATCGCGGATGTCTAAGACACTCGATCTCATCACTATCGGTCGGTCGTCGGTCGATCTCTACGGCGCGCAGGTTGGCGGGCGGCTGGAGGACATGCGGTCGTTCGACAAGTATATCGGCGGCTCGCCCACCAATATCGCCTGCGGGACGGCGCGTCTGGGTCTGAAGTCCGCCATGATCACCGGGGTTGGCGACGAGCACATGGGACGGTTCATCCGCGAGGAGCTTGCGCGCGAGGGTGTCGACACGCGAGGCGTGAAGACCGATCCGGACCGACTGACGGCGCTGGTATTGCTCGGCATCCGGGACAAGGAGCAGTTCCCGCTGATCTTTTACCGCGAGCATTGCGCCGACATGGGGCTGACCGCGGCCGACATCGACCCGGACTTCATCCGCGAGGCACGCGCGGTTGTGGCGACCGGCACGCACCTGTCGCATCCGCAGGTTGAGGTGGCCACGATCAAGGCGCTGAAAATCGCGCGGGACGCGGGCATGCGGACCGTGCTCGACATCAACTATCGCCCGAACCTCTGGGGCGTCGCCGGACATGGCGCGGGCGAGAGCCGGTTTTTTGCCTCCGACAAGGTGACGGCAAAGCTGCAGTCCACGCTGCATCTCTTCGACCTTATCGTGGGTACGGAAGAGGAGTTCCACATCGCGGGGGGGGCCACTGACACGGTCGAGGCACTGCGGGCGGTGCGGAGGGTCTCGGAGGCAACGCTGGTCTGCAAGCGCGGCGCCATGGGCGCGGTCGCTTTCACCGGTGGCATCCCGGACGGCCTCGACGAGGGCGAGGCGGGGCCGGGCTTTCCGATAGAGGTGTTCAACGTGCTGGGGGCAGGGGACAGGTTCATGTCCGGTCTACTGAAGGGCTGGCTGGATGGCGAGGATTGGCCGACGGCGCTCAAATATGCCAATGCCTGTGGGGCATTCGCGGTCAGCCGCCACGGCTGCACGCCAGCCTATCCAAGCTGGGACGAGCTTCAGTTATTCTTCAAGCGCGGGATCAGGCGGAAGGATGTCCGCAACGACGCTGAGCTGGAACAGGTGCACTGGGCGACGAACCGGCATCTCGACTGGCCGGAGGTGCGCGTCTTCGCCCATGACCACCGGATGCAGCTCGAGGAACTGGCCGGCGCCACTTCGGACAAGATCGGGAGGTTTAAGGAGCTCTGCCTGCAGGCGACTGAAAAGGTTGCAGATGGTAAAGTTGGCTACGGGCTTCTCTGCGACGGTCGGCTGGGACGCGACGCGCTCTACAAGTCGGCGGGCACTGGCCTCTGGATCGGGTGGCCTGTCGAGTGGCCGGGTTCGCGCCCCTTGCGGCTGGAAACCGAGATCGGGTCGGACATTCGGCGGCCTCGCGGAATGGCCGCGCGACCAGGTGGTGAAGGTGTTGTGTTTCTGTCACCCCGTAGACGACGCCGTGACCTGGGCCGACCAGGAGGACACCATCCTGCGTCTCTGCACGGCCTGCCGCCGCAACCGGCTGGAGTTCCTGCTGGAGGTGATCCCTTCCAAGGTCGGCCCGGTGGGCGAGGACACAACGGCCGCGGTTATCCAGCGGTTCTACGATTTGGGAGTGTATCCCGACTGGTGGAAGCTGGAGCCGATGCTGACGTCCGCGGCCTGGGAAGCGACGATCGCGGCAATAGAGCGGAACGATCCCAATACGCGCGGCATCTTGATCCTCGGTCTTGGCGAGAGCGAGGAGAAGCTGGCGCAGAGCTTCACCGTTGCCGCGCAGTACCCTCTCGTGAAGGGCTTCGCGGTGGGTCGGACGATCTTTGCCGATGCGGCGAAGGCCTGGATTGCGGGCAACATGACCGACGCGGAGACCGTCGCGCAGATGGCCGAGAGTTATGCAAGGCTTTGCGAAACCTGGGATGGGGCAAGGGCGCTTCGCGACTAGCAGGAGAATGTAACGTGCCAACTGGGGGACACCCATGAGCGTGAAGATCGGGATATCGCTGATTGCCTGGCAGAATGATGACTTGCCGGAACTGACGAAGGACTACACCACCGAAGGCGCGATGGAGGATGCGGGCCGCATCGGTTACTCCGGTGTCGAGCGGGGGCGCCGGATGCCCGCCGATACCGTAGGCCTGCGGGCCTATCTCGACCGCTACGGCGTCGCGCTCTGCGGCGGCTGGTGCTCAGGGTCCCTAATGGTGAACGACATCGCGGCCGAGAAGGAAGCGATCCGCGTGCAGGTCGAACAGTTCGCCGCGTTGAACGCGCCCTGCATCGTCTATGCCGAGTGCTCGAACACCATCCAGGGCGACCAGGGCACGCCGGTCTCGCGCCGCCCCAAGCTAGGCCGCGACGAGGTCATGGCCTATGGCGCAAAGCTTTCGGAGCTGGCGAAATGGTCGGCGGACACCGGAGTGGTGCTCAGCTACCATCACCACATGGGCGCGATGGTGCAGGACGCCGAGGACATCGACTGGCTGATGGAGGGCAGTACCCGGGACGTGACGCTGCTCTATGACACCGGGCACCTGCACTTTTCCGGGGCAGATCCGCTGGCGGTGCTCGACAAGTGGGGCGACCGGGTGCACCACGTCCACTTCAAGGACGTGCGCCAGCCGGTGCTAGACTGGGTGCGGGCCGAGGACCGGAGCTTCCTGGACGGCGTCGCGGCGGGGGTCTATTCCGTGCCGGGCGATCCGGACGGCTGCATCGACTTCCAGGCAATCACCGACCGGCTCAGGCGCATGGACTACGCCGGCTGGATTGTCGTCGAGGCCGAACAGGACCCAGCGAAGGCACCGCCCTACGAGTACTCGAAGATGGGCTACAATCACATCCTCGACATCTGCGGCCGTTCCGGCCTGACCATCGAGAGGTAAGACATGCCCGACCTTCTGAGAAAACCCTTCGGCACCCGCGGCAAGGTGCACCAGATCAAGCCCGAGAGCGCGGGTTGGCGTTATGTCGGCTTCTCGCTCTACCGGCTCAAGAAAGGTGACATCGCGGCCGAGGCGACGGGCGACAAGGAAGTGATCCTCGTCCTGGTCGAAGGCAAGGCCGCGATCCGCGGGGCAGGGCAGGACTGGGGCGTGCTGGGCGACCGGATGGACGTCTTCGAGAAGACGCCGCCACATTGCCTCTACCTGCCGAACGACAGCGACTGGGAGGCTAAAGCCGAAACGGATTGCGTCCTCGCCGTCTGCTCGGCACCGGGCATGGGCGGGCACAAGGCACGCCGGATCGGCCCGGACGGCATCGAACTGACGACACGCGGCAAGGGCACCAACACGCGGCATATCAACAACATCGCGATGGAGCATGAGGACTACGCCGACAGCCTGCTGGTCACGGAAGTCTTCACGCCTGCGGGTCACTGGTCGTCCTATCCCAGCCACCGGCATGACGAGGACGATTACCCGCGTATCACCTACCTCGAAGAGACCTACTACCACCGCCTGAATCCCGCCTCGGGTTTCGGCATTCAGCGGGTCTACACCGACGACGGGCGGCTCGATGAGACGATGGCGATCGCCGATGGCGACGTGGTTCTGGTCCCCCGCGGCCACCACCCCTGCGGCGCGCCATACGGCTTCGAGATGTACTACCTCAACGTTATGGCAGGACCCCTCCGAAAATGGCGCTTCGTTCCCGCGCCGGAGGTCGAGTGGATAATGGAAAGGGATGAATAGAATATCAGATCCCGCCAGCAGGATACCGAAGTTTGTTGGTGCAAGTGCCGACGGTTCTTTCGGTCTCGGGCGATTTGGATCACGAGCGTTCGGTTTTGCCGTGTGTGCAAAGGCGCCGAAGCGTGGGGCGGATGTGCTACATGATCTCGCTGGCAAGCCAGTCGGCCAGGTCGTCAAAGGATCAACTACTGCCGTCGTCACTTTGCAAACTGGGCCGTAGGAAGCCGGTGGCTCGATCACAGCCCGAGGCAACCAGGCCATCTTGCAGTGTGCTGGTCGCGTACGAAGTCTTCGCCTTCGCACAGAAGCGCCAGGACTGGAGTGGCAGCTTCCATCATCCGGGATGATCGAGAGAAATACCAAGCCCGAACTGCTCCGGCGCATGCCGACTGCCCCTTGGGAACTGAGGGAATAATGACGTATAAGTCACGATCATGGGTGTCGTCACATCACTATTTGCGAGAAAGATGATTGCCGCCGCTGGTCCAGGTGTCGATCAACGCCAACTCCTGATTTCGGTGGGGTTGGACCCCGACTCGGAAAACGACCCAAAGCAAATGCTGGTCGACACGGTCTACTATGACCTCCTCGAGAACATCGCCGAGATGATCGACGTGACCGACCTTTCGGTTCGCACTGGAGCATCCATGCGGCTCGACGATTACGGTGCGCTTGGTCTGGCATGGAAAGCGGCACCGACCCTGTTCGGCTCCTATTCTCGGGTCGAGCGGTTTGCCCGTCTCTGGACCAGTGTCGTCGAGTACGAACTGAAACCCGTCGATCACGGCACGCTTTTTATCCTGCACCGATCGGGCGTGCGGCGCCTGGGACTCAGGCTGTCCAACGAGGCAACGCTCGCAAGCGCCGTTTCCATCAGCCGCCAGGTTTCACCGGTTCCTTTTTCGCCTAAGGAGGTCCACCTAAGGCATCCACCGCCCAAAACGCTCGAGTATCACGAACACTATTTCGGCTGCCCGGTTTTTTTCGGGTCGGATCTCGATGCGCTATTGTTGTCACCGGACTCGCTTGCTCAGGCCAACAAGCTCGGAGACGAGGGGATCACCCGGTTTCTGGACAGTCATCTGGAAGGCGAGTTGCGCGAGGTTGTCGACGAAGCCTCGATTGAATCACTTGCCAAGGACGTGATCGCAAGGTCGCTGAGCGAGGGTGTCCCGAGAGTTGGCGATGTCGCGCGCAGTTTGGGATTGAGCGTGCGCTCGCTTCACCGCCGTTTCGCCGAAGACGGTCTGAGTTTTCGGACCGTGACCGAAGAGACCCGAAAGGAACTGGCCGAGGGGTTGCTTCGAGACAAGCGATACTCGCTCTCCGAGATCGCGTTTCTGACCGGTTTTTCGGAGCAAAGCGCATTCAATCGCGCTTTCAAACGGTGGATCGGCCGGACACCGACTCAACATCGAAAGTTTCTGAGCGGCCTCTGATCGCCGCTTGGCGTGTTCGGTCAATCGTTTGGCCGAACGGGTCAATACCGACAGGCGATGCCCCGACTACTCCTCTGAACACACATGCATCAGAGGATACAATCCATGCGATACCTTTCTTCCGTTTCGGCAGTTGCCTGCCTCGCCACATTCGCGGCCATCGGGGCAACGACGGCCGATGCCGCCCAGGTCCATAACCCGGCCAACACGATCTCGACCGATGTCGAGCATCCCGACGGCTTTCGCCGCTTTGCGCCCGAGCTTCCGGCGATGCGCGAGCGCGCTGCCCGGATCAACACCGACTTCGGCCTCCATGTGAGCGAGATCGAACCTGGTCTCTTCTTCGTGACGGACCTAATCTACCAGTCCGCCTTCCTGGTCACGGACGCGGGCGTCGTCGTGTTCGATGCCCCCCCGAGCTTCGGCGAACGTCTGAGGGCTGCGATCGAGATGTCCGCGCCCGGCGTTCCGGTCACACACCTGGTCCTGAGCCACAAGCATGCAGATCACAATGGCGGTGGCTACACATTCGCGGACATCGACGGCCTTACGGTAATAGGGGCGGAAGCAAGTGCCGAAAGCCTTGCAGACAATCCCCTGCACGGTGTGCTGGCACCGACCGAGACCTTCAAGGACACGCTATCGTTCTCGGTCGGCGGCGTTCCGATCGAGCTGCGGACAGCAGGCTTCCATGCCAACGACACGGACGTGATCATCTACCTGCCGGACCGGAAATTCCTGATGGCGGTCGATACGATCACGCCCGGAGAGGCACCGTTCATGAACTTCGGAGCAACTGCCAACCTCGAAGGATACATGGCGAGTTTCGACACGTTTCTGGACTACGACTTCGAACACTTTCTGTCCGGCCATGTCTCGGTGCTGGGCAACCGTCAGGACGTTGAGACGGCGCGTGACTATGCACATGATGTTCGCGACACCGTCTACGCCCTGTGGCCCGGGTTTCTCGATCGCTTCATGGCGAACATGGAACTCACCGAGTTCCAGCACGGAAACCTCGCCTATCGGATGACGATGGAAGAGATACGCGACGAATGCGCCAGCGGGATCATCGAGCGATGGGAGGACACTCTTTCCGTCGTGGACCTCTGGGCAGACAGCCACTGCGAGACCGTGGTTTTGCACGCGATCATGCACTGAAACATGAAACGGGCGGTCGCAAGAGCAGATGCTCGGGACAGGCGCCGCCCGATCCTCACGGCAACCAAGATTTGGAGACAATCAAATGACACTCACTCAGAAATTCGCACTTTGTATCGCCGGCACAACCTCACTTGGTATCGGCGCCTTCATCCTGACCGCCCCGCACGCGTTTTACGCGAGCTACGGAATCGCATTGGGGACAGATCCCAGCCTTCTGAGCGAATTGCGCGCGCCCGGTGCCGGTCTTGCCGCCTTTGGCGCAGTCATGCTGGCGGGGAGCTTTAGGCCGGCGCTGGGGCACGCCGCGTTCGTGGCGGCGCAGACCGTGTTCCTCGCCTTCCCGGCAGGCCGCGTTCTGGGCATTCTCGCCGATGGCATACCGTCGCACGGCATCCTCGGCGCGCTGGTCCTGGAGCTTGCGATCGCCGCGCTCTGCCTCTTCGCCTTCCGGCAGGGCGCCGAACCGGCCGCTACCGGTCTTTCCGCACGCTGACGTCAGACCATTTCGGCGGGACCTACAGGCCTCCCGTCGCATCCATCCCCCAAGGAAAGGAACCTGGACCCATGTCACCTGTCATCTTCTTCATGCTGCAATTTGCCATTCTTGCCTACGCCCTCGTCGCAGGCGTTTTCCTCGCCTTCTCGGACTTCATCATGAGGTCGCTGGCCGTCACGAGTGGCGTTGGCGGGGTCGAAGCCATGCAAGCGATAAACCGCGAGGTCTTTCGCTGGATCTTCATGACCCTATTTCTCGGTATGGCCGCGGCGTCCGTCGCCATTGCTATCTATTCCTGGTTCAGCATAGACAATCCCGCGCGTATGCTGATCATCGCCGCCGCTATCATCTATGTCGTCGGCTGCTTCGGCGTGACCGTGTTCTTCAACGTGCCGATGAATGAGACGCTTGCCGGTATGAGTTCGACGTCTGAGGCCACTCGCGAGTACTGGCTTCAGACATATGTGCCGCGCTGGACCGTCTGGAACTCCGTTCGCACCGGAGCGTCGGCTGTGTCGGCAGGGTTGCTATTGATGGGCCTTATGTGGATTTCGCAATCCTAAGGTTAGGAGCGCGGATACGAGCATTGACCTGATGCCCATCCTCGACTCCAAGCGATCATCCGGTTGCTTGCATAGATGACCCCCAAGCGGGCGATGTATGAGGCGCCCCTAGTTTTCTAGACACCTGCCTCGTTCAGTTTCCGCTGTCTGATCTCGAAATCAACGGGCGACAGCATGCCGTTGCTCGTGTGCTTGCGCTTCGGGTTGTACAACAGCTCGATGTACTCGAAAACGTCCTGCCTGGTGGCATTCGCGCTTCAGACGCCGGTTCTCCGCCTCGTGGTCCACGACCGCCTTCTGCGTCGGTTCCCCGAGCAGCTTCAGCCATTTGTAGAGAGAGTACGTGCTGACGCCCGACCGCCGGGACACCTCCCGCACCGGATACCCGCGCACCGTGATCTGATGCACCGCATCGCGCTTGAACTCATCGCTGTACTTGCTTGTCCCCATGCTCGCCTCCTAGGCTCAAAGTAAGGGGACGAAGCGTCTACAAATCTAGGGGCACCTCAATCTCCGCTGAATGGCGCGCCAGACATTTGCAGTCCAAAGGTATGCGAACGATTGAACTTTTATAGGTGCAGAAAGCTCTCAACCAACTCGCGGTTCGCGCTGAAGGCGGCGGCATCGCCGGACCAGACGATCCTGCCTTTCTCTATGACGTAGTGCTGGTCCGAAATTCGGGCCAGTTCTTCGAGGTTCTTGTCGACCAGTAGGATCGAAAGGCCTGTTTGTTTCAAACGATCCAGCATCGACCAGATTTCTGCTCGAATGAGCGGGGCCAGGCCCTCGGTGGCTTCATCGAGAACCAAAAGTTCGGGATTGGTCATCAGCGCGCGACCGATCGCGAGCATCTGTTGTTCGCCGCCCGAGAGCTGAAATCCATAGTTGCCCTTGCGCTCTGCCAACCGTGGGAATGCCTCAAAGATGCGTTCGACCGTCCAGCCATCAGCGCGCTGGCGGGCCGTGGCGCGCAGGTTCTCAACCACGCTGAGCGATGGGAAAACTTGCCGTCCCTCCGGGACCAGCCCAAGCCCGGCCTGCGCCACCTTGTATGGCGGCGCTCCGTTCATCGCGTTTCCGGCAATTTCAATGGTCCCTTCCCGCGGCGTCAGAAGGCCCATCAGGCAGCGGATGGTAGTCGATTTGCCCATGCCGTTGCGCCCGATAAGAGTCGTCACCGCGCCCCGGCGCACGCGCATGTCGATACCGAACAAGACTTCGGCCCTGCCATATCCCGCATGCAAGTTCTCGATCCGCGCGATGTGGCTCATGCCCCATCCCCCAGATACGCCGCACGGGCCTGCGGGTTTTCGCGGACTTCGGACGGCGCCCCGGTGGCGATGATTTCACCGTCGACGAGGACGGAGAGCGCGTCGGCCAACTGGAACACCGCATCCATATCATGCTCCACCAGAAGAATCGGAAAGTCGGCTCTGAGGTCGTTCAAAAGGTCGATCAACGCCATGCTTTCCGTCTTCCCAAGACCCGCCATCGGTTCGTCAAGCAACAGAAACTTCGGTGACCCGGCGAGTGCGATGGCGATTTCCAACAAACGAAGCTCACCGTGGGATAGGTTCCCGGCCGGGAGGTCCGTTCGGTCTGCCAGACCGACGCGGCTTAGAATGGTCTGCGCCCGATCGTTCAACGCGGCCTCGTCTGCCGCGGGAGCGAAGAACCTGAGGCTGGAACCAGTCTTGGCCTGCAGCGCTGTCGCGACGTTCTCCTGAACCGAAAATGTGGGCAGGACCGAGGTGATCTGAAAGGTGCGGCCGAGCCCGGCCTGAGCCCGTTCCCACACCGACAGGTGCGAGACATCCCGCTCGCCAAGCAGAACGCGCCCCGAATCCTGCCGTAACACCCCGGAGATCTGGTGAATCAGCGTTGTCTTGCCTGCGCCGTTCGGTCCGATTACCGCGTGGCATTGCCCGCGCGACACAGATAGCGAGACATCCCGGGTGACCCGCAGTGCGCCAAAGCTCTTGTTAAGGTTTTCGATCGCTAGCATCGCTAGGACGCCTCGCGCGATGTGGGCTGGAGCAGGTCATTCAGACCGCCCTTTGCAAATAGGACAAGAAGTACTAGGAGCGGCCCGTAGATCAGCCGCCATTCGTGGAGGAACGAGCTGAGGAATTCCTCCATGATGACGATGAAGAATGCACCGAGAAGGGCGCCGTTGCGCGATCCCAGACCGCCCAACACAATCGCCACGATAAGATCGCCCGAACGCTGCCAGGCCGCGATGGAGGGACTGACGAACTCGGCATATTGCACAAGAAGCAAGCCCGAGACGCCCGCGATGCAGGCGGCGATCACGTAGGCGATAAGCTGATAACGCGCGACGGGGTAACCCATGACCTCTGCCCGTTGGGGGTTGTCACGCGCGGCACGGAGGACGCGGCCAAAGCGCGACTGGCTGACCCGCCAGACGCCGATCCAGGTGAGCAAAAGCGCTGCGAACACGAAGAAAAAAAGACCGCGGCCGTCCTGAACGATGTCGCTGCCGAACAGTGTCGCGAGTGACCAGAGTGTAAGCCCATCGTCGCCGCCGTAAGCGGCAAGCGATGTCAAAGTGAAATAGATCATCTGCCCGAAGGCGAGCGTGATCATCAGGAAGTAAACGCCGCTTGTCCGTAGCGCGAGGATGCCGGTGACAAGTGCGATCGCCCCGGTTGCCCCAAGCGTAATAGCCAGCAGCACGAAGATTTCCTCAATCCCGCTTTGCAGCCCTATGGCGGTGGTATAGGCGCCAACGCCAATGAACGCTGCGTGGCCCAGACTGACCATGCCGCCATGCCCGATGATGAGGTCCAGCGAAATGGCGGCGATTGCCAAAAGCATCGCCTTGATCAGCAATCCGGTCAGATATTCCGCACC
Source organism: Silicimonas sp. (assembly GCA_022340315.1). Taxonomy (GTDB): domain Bacteria; phylum Pseudomonadota; class Alphaproteobacteria; order Rhodobacterales; family Rhodobacteraceae; genus JAJDOD01. The sequence continues at coordinate 13,912 of JAJDOD010000087.1, forward strand.
GACGATGGGCAACAGCACCGGCATCGCCAGCAAAAACGCAAAGATCACGCCGCCGATCACCAACCCGCGGTCCATTACGCGACCCCTTTGGCCGGCCACAAACCCTTAGGTCGAAACACAAGGATCGCCGCCATCAGGATGTAGATCAACATCGAGGCCAGCGCCGGACCGATCTGGTTTGCCATCGAGGCGTCAACGGCAAGGCCCAGCAGTTCGGTTACAAGGCTGCGTCCGAGGGTGTCAATCAGTCCAACAAGAATCGCGGCTAGGAATGCCCCGCCGATTGACCCGACACCTCCGATAATGATCACCACGAAAGCAACGATCAGAAGGTTATCCCCCATGCCGGGCTCGATTGCAAAGAGCGGGGCGGCGATGACGCCTGCGAAGCCCGCAAGCATGGCTCCGACGCCAAAGACGATGCGAAAGAGCTGTGTGATGTTCACCCCGAGCGCCGAGACCATCTCGGGCGTCGTGGACCCGGCGCGGATCAGCATGCCAGTCCTTGTGTAGCTGATCGTGATGAAAAGGCCGACGGCTACGACCAGCCCGGCACCGATGGTGGCGAGCCGGTAGACGGGATATCGCAACTGCTCGGTGATCTGGATCGACCCCGATAGCAGTTCCGGTGTGTCGATCGACAACGTCGCCGGACCGAACAGCACTTTGGCCAGTTCATTCAGGAAGATGATGATGCCGAAGGTGGCCAGAACCTGATCAAGGTGGGGCCGGGCATAGAGATGCCGGAAAACGGCGTATTCCATCAGGAGCCCGATCATCAGCGCCGCGATCAGGGACAGGACAAGCGCCAGCCAGAAGCTGCCGGTCAGGCCGGTGAAGGCGAAGACCAGATAAGCGCCCACCATGTATTGAACACCGTGGGCGAGGTTGATGAAACCCATAACCCCGAACACAAGCGTAAGCCCGGCGGCGATTAGAAACAGCAACAAGCCGTATTGCAGCCCGTTCAGGCAGAGGATCAGGAACAGTGTGAGAGACATGGCGAGGCACCCTGGCGCGCCCCGGACGCGGTTCCGGGGCGCGGTCAAGCTTACATCTGACACTCGCTGGCGAAGCTGTCGGCGTAGTCCTCGACGACGGTCCGCACGAAGGACGTGTGGAACTTCCCATCATCGCGCTTCACAATGGTCAAGGCGTGGAAATCCTGCACGGGGTAGTGGTTTTTGTTGAACGAGAATTCGCCACGCACCGAGGTGAAGTCAGCCGCTTTCAACGCCGCGCGAAAGGCATCCTTGTCTTCCAGCGACCCACCCGTTGCCGCGACGGCACTGTCGATCAGGTTGGCGGTGTCGTAGGCCTGCATGGCATAGCCGCCGGGGATGTAGCCATACTTCGCTTCGAAAGCCGAGACGAAGGCCGTGTTCGCGTCATTGGCCATGTCCGGCGCCCAGTTGCCCGCTGCAAGGAATCCGACAGCGGCATCCTTCTGGCCCGGCAGCGTGGTCTCATCCGTCGTGAAGACCGACATGAACTTCATGCTGTCCTTGAGACCCGCATCATTGAATTGGCCCACAAGGCGCACGCCCATGCCGCCAGGCATGAAGGTGAAGACCGCATCCGCGTCCGAGGTCGACATTCGTGCAAGCTCTGCCGAGAAGTCCTGATGGCCGAGTGGTGTGAATACCACGTCGGTAACATTGCCTTTGAAGGTTTTGCTGAAGCCCTCAACGTTGTCACGACCCGCCTGATAGTTCGGCGCCATGACGAAGACATTCTCGAAACCTTCCTCGTTGGCTACCATGCCACTAACTTCCGCATTCTGGTTGTTCTGATAGGAAGTCACGAAGAAGTACGGGTTGCAATTCCGGCCGGCAAAGGTGGACGGACCGGCGTTGGGGCTGATGAGGAAAGTTTCACTCTCCACGATCGGCTTGAAGATCGCCTGCAGCATGTTTGAGAAGACGGTGCCCACGACGATGTCGACCTCGTCGCGCTCGATCAGTGAGGTTGCCTTCAGAAGTGCCACGTCAGGCTTCAACTCGTCATCTTCAACGATCAACTCGACCGCCTGTCCGCCCAACTTCCCGCCCTTTTGTTCCAAAGCCAGCTGGAATCCGTCGACGATCTGCTGGCCAAGCGCGGCGGGCGGGCCCGACAGCGTAACGACCACGCCGATCTTGAGGCCTTCGGCGACCGCAGTCGTGCCCATCAGCATCGAGATAACGGCGGCCGTGGCGGTTTTTAGTTTTGGTTTCATTTCATTTCTCCCAGTCATATCGTGTTCTTGCTTGCGTCTGTTATCGTCGTTCACGAACTGCGTCATCAGCGCGTACTGACCTCTTATCGTCGCCGTCGCGTCGCGAAGCCCGCCAGTTTGGCGTAGCCCCGTACAATGGCCTCTCGATCCTCATGGCTCAAGACATCGTTGACGTCGTCAAACCCCTCCGGAGCCAGCTTTTCGACCTCGTCGATCACGCGCTCCGGTCCACCAATACGGTTCTGGCGCACGACCGCTGCGGTCTTGGGCCGCCGGTCGCGTTCGTACCGATATAGCGCCTCGCGCGGATGGGAAGCACGTACCAGATTGTCGGCGAGGGACCGCGCATCCAGAATTGACTGCGCCGCACCATTGGAGCCAACCGGGTACATCGGATGCGCCGCATCTCCTAAAAGCGTGACACGCCCGAAGGTCCAACGAGGGAGCGGCTCGCGGTCCGCCATCGGGTATTCAAAAATCTGGTCCGTCGCCCGCACCAGCGCTTCGATGTCCATGCCAGGAATGGAAAACCGCCTGGCATAGGGCAGCACCGTCGAAAGATAGGCCCGCTTCGACCAGCTGTCGCGTGGCGGCGGGGACACCTTCGGGTCTTTCACGCGCACATTGACGACCCAGTTCATTAGTTGCGTGCCGTCCTCCTCAGGCGCAATCGGATAGAGGACGAACTTGCCCGCCAGCCCGCCGGCAATGGCCATCGTTTCCCCGTCTTCCCAGACGGGCCATTGGGTCGCGCCGCGCCACATCAGGACGCCCGGCCAGCTGGGCGGGCCCTGGTCGGGATAGAACACCCTCCGCCCCGCGCTGTGAATGCCATCCGCGCAGACCAGCACTTCGGACCGCAGTTGCAACGATCCGATCCCGTCTTTGGTGTCGCTGAAGTGGGCGGTCACCCCTTTCTCGTCTTGCACAAACCCGCTGAGCGCGCGCCCCGTGATCACTGCCTCGGGACCGAGCCGCTCGACAACTACGTCAAAGAGCAGTTTTTGCAGTCGGCCGCGATGGATCGAAAACTGCGGGTGGTCGTGGCCCGCGTGGAGGCCACGCAACTCCCGCCAGATCTCCTTGCCCGTTCGGCTGAGATAGCGCAGCTCGCGCGTCCGCACGCCGATCTGATGCAGCCGGTCGAGAAGTCCGAGACCAGCAAGCTCGGCAATCGAATGCGGCAGCGTGTTGATACCAACGCCCACCTCGCGTACCTGCGTCGCCTGTTCTACGACGGTGGCATCAATCCCGCGCTGGTGCAGCATCAGGGCGGTGGTTAGACCGCCGATGCCCGCACCTGCAATTACGACCCGTTTCATTGCTTATTTCGACTTGCCAGGTGGCAGGAAGTCCACGGCGTGTGCCGCAGAAAGCGCCACGACCTCCGTCGGATCGGGCTCGGGCCCCAGGTTGTGAATTGCCCAGAACAACTCGTAGAGCGGACCGGTCGGCGTGACCCAGAACAGTGTCTTGATGGTCTGATCCGACTTATTGAAGATACCGTGCGGAATACCTCTGGGTAGCTTGATCAGATCGCCCGGCTCGCCAAACGCTTCGACGCCATTCAGCAAGAAATCGAAACGACCCTCTAGGATATAGAGGAACTCGTCCTGATCGGGGTGAATATGAGGTGGCACAAATGTGCCCGGCGGCAAGGTCGCGTGCCATGTAAAGCACTCCTCCGTCTTTGCCTTTGGCACATAAGTCTGCCCGAGAATGTTCCATACAATCGAATCCATGCCGCTGTGCGACTGGACGATGCCGGCAGTCATCGCCATCGTTCTTTCCCCTCGGTCAATTCCCTCCGACGCAGCTTATCTCTGAAAACTCAGACGTAAACCCGTGAAAACGCATGCTCATCCCGGCCGGGTACTACGTCAGAACGTCTGGCAAGAGGCTACTCCGATTGACCGGTATCACCGATAAAGGCGCGAGTCAGAGGGCTTTCGGCATCTTTCAGGGCTTCTAGAACGCTGAAGTGGTTATGATCGGCTTCGATCACCTCGCGGATCGGGACATCCAATCCGTCCCACATCATCGCCAGAAGCCTTGTCTGCCGAATAAACTCCGGCCGCTCGCCTCCACCGACCCAGGCGGTGAGGTTGGCCCGTCGGTGCGGGCGCAGCAGCGCGACGCTTTCGGCATCCGCTTCCGCCTCGTCGAGTTTCAGAAGATCGTTCATCGCTGTCCACATCAATGGGCGTAGATCGTGAAGGCCGGACAGGGACAGCACATGTGCGATCCGGTCCAGAACCGGCGCGGGCAAAGGGCTGTCGGCACAGACCATGCGTGAGACCAGATGCCCGCCAGCCGAATGTCCCGCCAGCCGGATAGGACCCTCGACCTTCTCCGAGGCCAGCACGATCGCCGCCGCTACCTGCAGGGTCATCTCTGAAATGCGCGCCGTCGGGGCAAGTGTGTATTGCGGAATCGCCACCGCCCACCCGTTGGCGCGCGCGCCCTCAGCCAGATCGGTCCAGTGAGACTTGTCCATACGAATCCAGAAGCCACCGTGGACAAATACCGCCAGGCCCTTGGGAGTCCCATCGGGCCAGACGATGTCCATGAGCGCGCGATCGGCCGCGCCATAGCGGATGTCTTCATACACACGCACAGCGCTTGCGCGATAGGCCGCCGCGCGTTCCGCCCAGAGTGCGGGAAGTTTTTCAGACCCTTCGACATGGGCCATGTTGGCGAAGGTGTCGTCCCAGTCGCGATTTGGCATATCTCTCACTCATCCCCCGGCGTCGACTATCGGCCCGTCGAGCATTTGCTGAAGAGTTTTAGCATCGACCGCAACGACATCAACGCCGGAGCTTCTCGCTGCGTATCCCCATTAGATCTTCACGCGCCGAAGGTCTCCGTGACCATAAGGATATTTGCGAGGACGACCTGGTGCAGAATGCTCATGCTCGAATATCAGGCATTGGCCCACTCGACTTCTTCGAGTGCGGGGACATCGAAATCAACCTCGACTGATCTGCTTGAAATGACATGCCATCCGAACCCGAGTTAATCCGCAGCAGATCGAGCACATGACGCCGGAGCAGAAGCGGGCCTATATGCTGGCCGACAACAAGATCGCGCTGAATGCCGG
>JAJDOD010000124.1 GCA_022340315.1 Silicimonas sp.
CGGGTGCTTGCAGCCCATTCCGCGGCGCATCGCCGCCCCTACCCGGAGAGGCGGTATCTGAAGAACAGTATGTTTTCATCATTCTGCCGGTCGTACACGAGATCCTGCACGATCTCCCGAATCAGAAACCAGCCGTATCCACCTTCTGGCATGGCGTCGAACTGACTGCCCTCACCCATCGGGTGGGCACCGGTCGGAGCCCTTCCCCTGGGCATCGGGCGCCCGCTGTCGCGCACTTCGACCATCAGCGATTTGCTGCGATGCCGGATGATGACCGTGATCTTCTGTTCGCTGAGATCCGCGAGAGCATGTTCGACAACGTTGTTCAAGGTCTCGGCAAGTACGATGGCAATGGAACCGACATCCCCGGCCGCAAGCCCCGCGTTGACCAGCGCATCCTCTGCCTCGTGCATGGCGCGTCTGACCCAGCGAAAGTCGGCCGGAATGCTCCTTTGGAAAAGTACGCCGTCCGAGTTTCGCGCCGGATCGTCACTCGCCGCTTCAGGAAGCATCCGCTGTATCCAGCAAAGCCATTTCGGCATTCTCGAAGATGCGGAAGACACGATCCATTCGGGTGATACGGAACACCTTTTCAACTGTCGGCGTCAGCCCGGCGAGGTCGAGCTTGCGCGCACGGCCAAGCTGTTTCATCGAGCCGACGACCGCACCCAGACCGCTGGAATCGAGGAACTCGACATGGCTCAGATCGAGGATCACCCGTTCCGACGGCGTCGTCGTAAGCTCCATCATCCGGTTCTTGAAACGCACCGCAACCGCCGCGTCGATCCGGGCATCAAGCACCGTGACGACAAGCGCGCCGTCCAGTTCCTGTGACTTCATTTGCATGGCATTGCTCCCCAGAAGGCGCTGTTCGTCAGACCCTAGACGGAAGCGGTTACCATTCTGTAAGCAGACGTCATGAGAGACATGGAAAATTTGAGCGAACTCGTGGACTACCCCGCGCTCAGGGCACGTATTCTTGCGCTGACCGAGGGCGAAGACGACGAGATCGCGCTGATGGCGACGGTGGCCTGCGAGCTGCACAATTCCGACCCGCGCTTCGACTGGACCGGGTTTTACCGCGTCGTCGCGCCGGGGCTGCTCAAGATCGGTCCCTACCAGGGTGGTCACGGCTGTCTCGTGATCCCGTTCGACCGTGGCGTTTGCGGCGCCTGCGCGCGCACGGGCGATGCGCAGCTTGTGCCGGACGTCAATGCCTTTCCGGGACATATCGCCTGCGCATCCTCGACCCGGTCCGAGCTTGTGCTGCCTGTCCACGACGCAACTGGCGCCCTGATCGCGGTGCTCGACATCGACAGCAATCAGCCGGACGCCTTCACCGAGCGCGACGCGACCGAACTGACCCGTTTGCTGGCCGAAGTTTTCGGATGTTCGCGATGAAGGGGCGCTGTCCTTGCGGAGCGGTCCGTTACGCGGTCTCGTCGGTTCGGAAGGGCTTTTCTGCATGCCACTGCACCCAGTGCCGCAAGCAATCCGGCCGTGTCTGGGCTTCGGCCCAGGTTCCGGATCAGGCGCTCTCGATCGAGGGCGACTACTACGACATCGCCGACGGCCTGCCGCAATCGTGAGCGACGACTATTCGCCACCGGACGTGCCGCTCGACATCGTGCACGAGGATCATGAAGTGCTGATCGTCGGGAAACCCGCCGGTCTGCTCTCGGTCCCCGGCAAGGGTCCGCACCTCGCAGATTGCCTTCTGGCGCGCGTGCAGGCGGCGTTTCCCCACGCGCTCCTGGTGCATCGGCTCGACCGGGATACCTCCGGTGTCATGGTTTTCGCGCTGTCGCCCCACGCCCAGCGACACCTTGGCCTGCAGTTCGAGAAGCGGCAGACCAAGAAGACCTACGTGGCGCGTGTCGAAGGCCGCGTGGGCGAAAGAACCGGGACGATCGACCTTCCCCTGATCGTCGACTGGCCGAACCGGCCCAAACAGATTGTCGATCACGACAACGGCCGTCCTGCCCTCACCGAGTGGCGCGTGCTTCGGGCGAACGACGCTGAAACCCGCCTCAGACTGTTCCCGAAAACCGGCAGGTCGCACCAGTTGCGGGTGCATTGCCAGGCCATCGGGCATCCGATCCTCGGCGATCCCTTCTATGCAACAGGTCCGGCCCGGGACCATCCTCGGCTCATGCTGCACTCGGAAAGCCTGCGCTTCCGGCATCCCGATGGGGGACAAGGCATGACCTTCTCAGTGAAAACACCATTCTGAGTGAGAGACGCCTTGGGCGCCCGGGCCGGATGCTGTCCCTTCCACGGGTCAGCCCGAGACTTCTTTCCGAAGCCACCGCCCCTCGCGGCGGAATGTGATTACCCGGATAAAATGAACCTGGGGTTAAGGTGGCGGGTCTATGATGTTGACGTCGGCAAGGCTCACCACGACGCCCGAAGTCCCGACCGGAATTTCAAGAACCACGTCGCCATCCGCGGTCAGCTGCCAGGTCACATCGCCGCCCGCATTGACCTCGACGATTGCAAGCGTCTCGCCCCCGGCACGATAGTACTCGATACTGTCCTCGGCAGGGTCGAAATCGTGCACCGTCGCGGGCGGGCTGCTGATCCATGTGCCGACCACGAACGTGTCGCCAAGTCCATCCGCTTCGGTCTTGGCGAACTCGCCATAGCCGTGGTCGCCGTTGCCAAGGATGATCCGGTCCGCGCCACCCCAGCCTTCCAGCGTGTCGGCCCCGTCGGTGTCCGTAATTGGGAAATCTTCCGGATCGGCAAGGATGCCGCTCAGCGTGTCCTGTCCCAGGCCGCCCTCGATCGAATCACTGCCCTCGTCTCCGCTGATGAAGTCCGGTCCGTCGCCGCCGATGAGGACGTCATCATTCTCGCCACCGCTGATGGTGTCCGCGCCACCAAAGCCGCGGATCGAATCCTCACCCGGACCGCCAGTGAGACTGTCCGATCCGAGCGCGCCCGAGATCGTATCGTCCCCGAAACCGCCGTCGATCTCATCGTCGCCCAGCCCGCCGTCCAGGTAGTCGTTGCCGACATCTCCGGTGATCGTGTCGGCCCCTGCCCGTCCATAGATTGCGTCGTCGAACGGCGTGCCGGCCAGCAAGTCGGGGCCCGCCCCGCCCTCGGACGTTGGCGGGGGGCCTTCACCGGAGCTACCGCCGCCACCGGCGTCGTCGTCACCACCGCCGCCAAGTCCGCCAAAGGCAAGGGCAAGGCCGGCGGCCATAAAAAGAATAAGCAATTCCATGAACGCACCTGTTTCGCTTCTTGCAGTATTCGCCGATGGCTATGGCTTCTCAATACCATCGGCGCACAAAAAATCGCTTTGCAAGCGTCGGCGCATCGCCTATAGGGCGACCTTCACCTCCAAGGGCCCTGCTGGACGACATCCCGGCTTGCGCCATTCCTCGAACCCAAGGAGACCCCGATGTCGATTACTGCCGAAGAAAAAGCCCGCGTCATCAAGGAATACGGCGCCAAGGATGGCGACACCGGTTCCCCGGAAGTGCAGGTCGCGATCCTGTCCAGCCGGATTGCCACGCTGACCGAGCACTTCAAGACCCACAAGAAAGACAACCATTCGCGTCGCGGCCTTCTGAAACTGGTGGCCCAGCGCCGGAAACTGCTGGACTACGTCAAGGCGAAGGACGTCGCGCGGTACCAGAGCCTGATCGAACGGCTCGGCCTGCGCCGCTGATCTTGTTTTCGCCGGGCTTCGCCCGTCGATCCGCTGGAGGGGTTTCACCCCTCCAGACCTCCCCAGGATATTTCCAGACCGATGAATGAGACCGGCACGTTCGAGGGTTTTCTCGTCGTCGCGCCGGGACTGGAGGCCGTGCTGGCCGACGAAGCGCGTGCGCTTGGGCTGAATGTCACCGGAACGGTGCCCGGCGGCGTTTCGATCATGACCGACTGGCCGGGCATCTGGCGCGCCAATCTCGAGCTGCGCGGGGCGACACGGGTTCTTGTGCGCGTCGCCGAGTTTCGTGCCATGCACCTCGCCCAGCTCGACAAGCGCGCGCGCAAACTGCCGTGGAACGACTGGCTCAACCCGGCGTGCTCCGTGTCGGTCGAGGCCACCTGCCGCAAGTCCCGCATCTACCACGCCGGGGCCGCGGCCCAGCGGGTCAGCCGCGCGCTGGAAGATGCCGGCATCCCGGTCGTCCCGAAAGCGGATGTCTCGGTGCGGCTCCGGATCGAGGACGATCTCGCCACCGTCAGCCTCGACAGCTCGGGCGCCTCGCTCCACAAGCGCGGACTGAAGGCCGAGGTCAACAAGGCGCCGATGCGCGAGACGCTGGCCGCGCTTTTCCTGCGCGCCGCCGGGTTCGACGGCAGCGGG
>JAJDOD010000073.1 GCA_022340315.1 Silicimonas sp.
GCTGGCGCTGCGAAGAGGGTGAGGGCAAGGAACGAGACAGTGCCGCGAACCAAATCCGTAACCGTCAATTTACGGGAACCGCGCTGCCAGCGCTTGGCACATGCTCTTCCGTGACACCTATCAACAGGGAAAGGCCGACCGCGATGTTGGCCGCGGATATCGCCATGTGGATGCGGATATCTATCGGCTCGGCGACGGGGCCCGCCATGCCCGAGTTCACGTAGACATAGTCCAGCAGCAGGTGCAGGAAGATCAGCGGCAAAAGGCTGCCGGTTCTGAGCAACAGCGCGCCATAGAGGACGGCGAAGCCGAACGTCGACCCGAACTTGTCGATCCGCTCGATCGCCGAGAACTCTTCGAGGATGGCATTGGTCAGGTGCCCCGCGCTGAAGGTCGCAGCCGCGAACAGTACAGCGCCCCAGTTGCCGTATTTCATGAGGACCGGGATAGTGAACCTGCGCGCGAAGCCTTCCTCGCTGGCGCCCGTGGCCAGTACTGCCAGGAAGCAGAAGAGTACCCAACCTGCGGCAATCTCGACGCTCCCGTAAAGCACCGCTGGCACGAATGGCATCGCCTGTATCGGCTGCACGATGGCGAGCGCTATGACGAACAGAAGCGGATAGGTTTCGGCGAGCGAGCGGAGTCTCGACATGGCTTCAGCCTGGCTCATTCGATTATTAATGTACGATGCGTTTCGAAATGTTTCTTGTCAAACTCTGCGGATTCCGGTGAAATGCCATCCAGGCAACACCAAGAGCCAATCCGAATGACGAATGATCGTCCGAAACGCGGACGCCCGCGGAGTCACACATCGCGCGAGGCGATCCTCGGGGCGGTGCGCCATCGGCTTTTGGCAGACGGGTATCTTCGGCTTACGATAGAAGCGGTGGCGGCGGAGGCTGGCGTCAGCAAGGCCACGATCTATCGCTGGTGGAAGACGAAAGGCGAGCTGGTTCTCGAGGCGGCCGAGGGGGACATCTCGATCGGCCTCGTTCCCGAAACGAACGACCCGCGAGCGGATGTCGAGGCGGCCATTCACCAGCTTGTCGATACGTTTTCGAGACCGCTCGCTTCCATCGTCATCTTTGCCGCTATTGCGACTGGCGAAAGCGACCCCGTCATGGCGCAGATCTTCCGTGACAGATACGTCTATCCCTGGCGCGTGTCGGCTGCAGCAGCGATGGTGCGCGCGCTACCCGAAGACCGTTCCGAAGCCAGCGAGGTGCAGTTCCTGCTCGATGTTATCGTCGGGACCGTCTTTCAAAGGACACTGGTTCTGAGGGAGCCGAACACCGTGGGTCTGAAGGGACGGCTCATGTCCGTTATCTTTCCCATATGAGTCAAAACCGCTGCGGCGGTGGACTGTCGTAGGCTCGGGGCTTCTGGAATTTGCGAAGACGCTGCTTTGCGTCCAATCCGTGGGGAGATTCCAGATATCAGGCGAAGCAAGGGATTCCAAATCGCACCTCCGGCGTATGCGTTCTTCGTCCGAAACGTACCTCTGCTACCATTCATGCCCTTGATTGAACGCGCGGCGGTTTCAGCCATCGCTGGGCTTGTCGTCATCCATCAGGATCCGGGCGGCATCGCCGTCGGGGTCGCTGTATTGGCCTGATCGGATCGTCCAGATGAAAGCTGCAAGGCCGACCCCGCCAAGGATCAGCGACACCGGAATGAGAAACGCCAGCACGTTCATGACGGGCGCCTGACGCGCAAGGCGTTCAACAAGACGGTGACCGACGAGGCCGACATGGCGAGCGCCGCTATAAGCGGGGTGGCGAAGCCAAGAAGTGCTATGGGAACGGCGATCAGATTGTAGACCGCCGCAATGGCAAAATTCTGGCGGCTGAGGCGCGTGGACTTGCGCGCTATTGCCAGCAGGAGCGGCAGGTCGGAGAGGCCCTCGCGCAGGAGCACGATGTCGGCCGCGTTGCGCGAGGCGTCCATCGCGGAAGATGGGGCAAGCGAAGCATGAGCGGCCGCGAGTGCGGCGGTGTCGTTCAGCCCGTCGCCCACCATCAGGAAGCGGGAGCCGTCGGCGCTGCGGTTGGTGACCAGTTCGTGCTTGGCGTCGGGGCCGATCTCCGCCGTGGCGTCTGAGATGTCGAGCTTTTTGGCCAAGGCACGCACGCGGCTTTCGGCGTCGCCGGAGACCAGCGCGGGGTGAAGCCCGGATTTCTCAAGCATGGCAACGGCTTCAGCAGCGCCGGGGCGGAGGGTTTCATCCTGGCGGAGCGGGTGCTCGTTACCGCCGATGGTGAGGGTCAGCCCATCTTGCCCGCGACCAAGGAAGACCTGCACGCCGCCCAGTCGCCCCTCGACGCCCCGGCCCGGTACGTCACGGATGTCGGTGACCGGCGCCGGCGCGATGCCGGAAAGACCGTCGCGGATCGCGCGCGAGACCGGGTGGGACGAGCTTTGGGCGAGCGCCAGGGCCACGGATTTCTGTTTTGCGTCGAGCACGTCCGTCAGGCCTGCCACACCCGGCACGGTCAGCGTGCCGGTCTTGTCGAAGAGGACACCGTCAACTTCGGCGAGGCGTTCGAGCGCGGTGCCGGATTTTACGAGAAATCCATGCTCGTAGAGCTTGCCGATGGCGGCGGTCGCAACCGCGGGCACGGCAAGGCCCAGCGCGCAGGGGCAGGTGATGATCAGCACCGCGATGGCGACATTGAGAGAAAACCGGACATCGCCGGAGATGATGAGCCAGCCTGCGAAGGCGGCCAGTGCCAGCAGGTGCACGGCGGGGGCGTAGATTTGCGCGGCGCGGTCGGCGAGGCCGGTGTAGCGGGTCTTCGCCGCTTCGGCGCCTTCGACGAGACGCGCCATGCGGCGGAGCGTGGTGTCTTCGCCCACGCTCGTCGCGCGGAGGCGGAAAGGGGCGCCGAGGTTGATCTCGCCGGCACTGACTGGATCGCCGCAGGCAAGCGATGCAGGGTCGCTTTCGCCGGTCAGGAACGAGCGGTCGGTCAACGCCGCCGCGCTTTCGAGGGCACCATCGACGGGCGTGCGTCCGCCGGTGGGCACAAGGATCAGATCGCCCTCGGCAAGGTCGGAAATGGGCGTGCGGTGCGCCCTGCCCTGCCCGTCGAGCCGTTCGGCCGTCTGCACTTCGAGCGCCGCCAGTTCGCGCGCCGCCGACCGGGCCGAGGCGCGCGTGCGGTGATCGAGATAGCGGCCGATCAGCAGGAAGAACGTGAGCGAGAGGCCGGCGTCGAAATAGGCGTGGCTGCCGCCGTTGAGGCTCTCGAAGACGGACATGCCCGTGGCCAGCAGGATGGCGAGCGAGATCGGCACGTCCATGTTCAGCCGGCGAACCTTCAGAGCCGACCAGGCGGAGCGGAAGAACGGCTGGCCGGAGAAGCCGACGACGGGCACGGCGATGGCGGCCGAGATCAGATGGAAGAGATCGCGCGTCGCATCCGCTGCGCCCGACCAGACGGCGACGGAAAGAAGCATCACGTTCATCATCGCGAAACCGGCGACACCAAGGCGCAGCGCGAGGTCACGGCCGGCCGGGTCGGCATCCTGTCCGACGATCGCGGCGTCGAGCGGGAAGGCCTCGTACCCGAGTTCCGCGATCCGTGCTGTCACGTCCTCGACCGGGAGCTCGGTGTTCAGCGAAACACGCTTGAGCGTCAGGTTGACGCGCGGAGCGGCGATGCCGGGAACGCTGTCCAGTCCGCGCTCGATCTTGCCGATGCAGGCGGCGCAGGACATGCCGGGGACCGAGAGCGTCATGTTCGGCTCGACCGCTTCGGCCAGCCGGATCGCGGCGGGGGCCGCGTTGCAGGCGGCGCAGGCGCTGGTCATGGGCGATTTCCGACGATGATGCGCTGGCGGAACATCGTGCCATTGTCGGCGCGGGCTTCCAGCCGCAGGTTCCAGTTGCCGGGACCGGCATCGACATCCGCCACGAGGTCCTGGCCGTCGAAGGCGAACACGGGCACCTGGTCGGCGGCGACGTTGGTGGCGCGACCGAAGGTGGCCTGCACGATCTCGGGCGCGATCGCGGTTCGATCATCAAGGATGCGCAAGTGCAGGCGCCCCTCGGTGACAAACGCCGACACCTCCCAGCCCAGCGCATCCTGCGCGGCACGGTCGGCTTCGAAGTTTTGCGAGGCGACATAGGAGTTCTTCACCTCGAGCCCCGGAAAGGTGCGCACCGCACTGACGGCGAGGATAAGGTTGACGCCGATGATGATGCTGAAGGCCAGAACGAAACCTGTCGCCACGTGCCATCCCTTGATCTCGGCCATCACTGGGCCTCCTGTCCGTTGAAAGTGCTGTCCTTGAATGCGCGTTCGCCGTTGGTGAGGTCTTCGACCCAGAAGCGGATCTCGGAGACATCGCTGCTGGCGGGGTCGGCGCCGGGAGGAACTGTAACGTAGACGCGCTGCAGGCGGGTTTCATTCGCGGGAACGGTCACGGTCTCGAAGACGGAGCCTTCCAGCGATATGCGGTAGGCGGGATCGCCGTGAGCGGTCAGGCGGAACGGCCGTTCCTCGCCATGCTTGTTGCGCAGCCGAACGTCATAGGTGTTGCGGATCGAGCCGTCGGAGAGCATCACGAAGGTCGGGTTGCGTACAGGCGCCACGGTCAGGTCGATCTCGGGGCGGATGAAGAGCGCGTAGACCATCGCAAAGCCGATAAGCGACCAGAGCGCGGTATAGAACAGCGTCCGGGGGCGCAGCACGTGTTTCCAGATCGGCTTCGGCTTGCCGCCCGCGCGTTCCAGCGCCTCGTCCGAGAGGGCGAGATAGTCGATCAGCCCGCGCGGTTTGCCGATCTTTTCCATCACCTCGTCGCAGGCGTCGATGCAGAGCGCGCAGGTGATGCACTCCATCTGCTGGCCCTTGCGGATGTCGATGCCCATCGGGCAGACGTTGACGCAGGCCATGCAGTCGATGCAGTCGCCGGGACCGGTGTTGAGCGTGACGTCTTCGCCGGCGGCGAGTTCGAGCGGCGCTTCCCTGAGCGCGCCGGGATAGGGCGTGGACCTGTAGGCCGGGGCGCCTCTGCCCCGCGCGGCCTCCTCGGTGGCGATACGCTCGGCCTGCTCCATGTCGCGGCGTCGCTTGCCCTTGGCGCGCGGCTCGCCACGCCAGGCGCGATAGCCCACGGTCAGCGTGTCGGGGTCCATCATGGCGCCCTGGATGCGCGGCCAGGGGCACATGTAGATGCAGACCTGCTCGCGCATCAGTCCCCCGAAGATGAAGGTCGTCGCCGTCAGCACCGCGATGGTCATGTAGGCGACGGGATGGGCCGAGAAGGTCAGAAGCTGCCAGGCGAGCGTGGGCGCGTCGGCGAAGTAGAAGACCCAGGCACCGCCTGTCGCCATCGCGATGAGGAGCCAGACGGCGTATTTGGTGACGCGAAGGCGGGCCTTGTGAGCATCCCACTTGGCATTGTGAAGCCGGATGCGGGCGTTGCGGTCGCCTTCTATCCAGCGTTCGACCAGGATGAAGAGGTCGGTCCAGACGGTTTGCGGGCAGGTATAGCCGCACCAGACGCGGCCCAGCGCCGAGGTGAAGAGGAAAAGACCGAGGCCGGCCATTATGAGAAGCCCGGCGACGAAGTAGAACTCGTGGGGCCAGATCTCGATCCAGAGAAAGTAGAAACGGCGGCCCGCGAGGTCGATCAGCACCGCCTGGTCGGGCAGGTTCGGGCCACGGTCCCAGCGCAGCCACGGCGTCAGATAGTAGATGCCGAGCGTAATCCCCATTATCCACCACTTGAGCGTCCGGAAACGGCCCGAAACCCGCCTTGGAAAGACGGGTTCGCGCGCGGAGTAGAGGGGCGTTGAGCTGTCGGACATTTCCGTTCCGTTGCAAGCGTTTGGCACGTATTAGGGCGGGCGGCGCGGGAGATCCTTGAGGCGGATCAAATTTGCGCCGCCTGTAGGGTTATTCGCCTCCTCCGAGGCTGTGGACGTAGAGCGAAACCGCGCGCACGTCCGCCTCGCTGAGGCGCTGGCCCCAGGCGGGCATGACGCCGAAGCGGGCGTTGGCGATGGTCTCGGTCAGCGTTGCATCGTCGCCACCATAAAGCCAGATGGCGTCACCGAGGTTGGGGGCGCCCAGATCGCGCATCCCCTCGCCCTGCTCGCCATGACAGGCAGCGCAGTTGTCGAGGAAAAGCGTCTCGCCCTCGCCCCCCGCGCCTTGCGGCAAGGCCTGGACGTGGGCGACCAGCGCCGCGATCTCGCCCGACGACAGGACTTCGCCAAAGGCGGGCATTTCGGAGTAGCGTGCGTCAGACGTTTCGTTCCGGATACCGTGCGCGACAGTGTAGGCGATATCGTCGATGGTTCCGCCCCAGAGCCAGTCGTTGTCGAGCAGGTTCGGATAGCCCATCGCCCCCGCCGCGCCCGAGCCGTGGCACTGCGAGCACTGGGCCCGGAAGACGGCGCCGCCGCGTGCCGTGGCGTAGCGGTGGAGGTCGGAGCCCGGTTCGACCGAGGCCAGTTCCGCACCGACCAGTTCCTGAACCAGCGCCGCATTCTGCGCTTCATGTTCGACGATGTCTTCGGCGACGTTGGCCCGCGTCGACCAGCCGAGCACGCCCGCGGTCGCGCCCGAGACCATCGGCCATGCCGGATAGGCGATGGTGTAGGCCAACCCCCATATGATCGTGGCGTAGAAGGTCCAGAGCCACCAGCGGGGGAGCGGCGTGTTCAGCTCCTCGATACCGTCATAGCTGTGCCCGGTCGTGTATTGGCCGGTTTCTTCGTCAAGGCGCTTTTCACTCATGTCCCTGCTCCTCGGTATTCGTGTCGTTGCGGAACGGGATGTCTGCCGCGTTCCGCTGGTCGGCGGCCATGCCGGGCCAGAAGGCCCAGATGGCAACGCCGATGAAAAAGGCGAACATAGCCAGAAGAACCCAGCTGTCGGCGATCTCGCGCAGGAGAGAATAGGTGTGCATGTCCGGTCCCTCCTAGCGGCTCGCGTCCGGCGTGAAGGTCGAGAAATCGACCATCGTGCCAAGGACTTGCATGTAGGCAATGAGCGCATCCATCTCGGTCAGCTGCGGCTGGCCGTCGAAATTGCCGACCGGTGCGCCCGGATAACGGTCCTCGACCTCGCCATAATCGCCATCTGCATCCGCCTGAGCGTGGAAGTCTGCGCGGGCCAGTTCGATCTGCTCGTCGGAGTAAGGCACGCCGACGAAGCGGTGGGTGCTCATCAGGTCGGCGATGTACTCGCCGTCGATCTGAGCATCCAGCAGGAAGGCGTATTTCGGCATGACGCTTTCCGGCACCACGCTTTGAGGATCGGTGAAGTGATCCACGTGCCAGGCGTCCGAGTAGCGACCCCCGACGCGGGCGAGGTCGGGCCCGGTCCGCTTGGAGCCCCATTGGAACGGGTGGTCGTACATCGATTCCGCCGCGAGGCTGTAGTGGCCGTAGCGCTCGACCTCGTCCCGCATCGGCCGGATCATCTGGCTGTGGCAGACATAGCAGCCCTCGCGGATGTAGACCTCGCGCCCCGCCAGTTCGAGCGGGCTGTAGGGGCGCATGCCGTCCACCTCCTCGATGGTGTTCTCGAGCCAAAAGAGAGGCGCGATTTCCACGATCCCGCCGACTGTCACCACGAGGAGCGAGGACACCAGGAGAAGCGTCGGGCTCTTCTCGAGAATGGCGTGTTTTTCCATGAGTGCCATCGGTCAGACTCCCTGCACAGGCGTAGTGATTTCGGCGACGGGCTGCTGGTAGGGCTTCGCGCCGCGTATCGTCATGAACATGTTCCAGCACATGATGAGCGCCCCGGAGAGGTAGAGTAGCCCACCGGTGCCGCGCACCACATACATCGGGAACTTGGCGCTGACGGTGTCGGCGAAGCTGTTGACCAGGAAGCCCTGGTCGTCGACTTCGCGCCACATCAGGCCTTCCATGATGCCGGTGACCCACATCGACGCCGCGTAGAGCACGATGCCCACGGTCGCGAGCCAGAAGTGCACGTTGATGGCGGACATCGAGTACATCTTGTCCCGGCCCCAGAGCTTGGGCGTCAGGAAGTAGAGGCAGGCGAAGACGATCATGCCGTTCCAGCCGAGAGCGCCGGAGTGCACGTGGCCGATGGTCCAGTCGGTGTAGTGCGAAAGGCTGTTGACCGCGCGGATCGACATCATCGGGCCCTCGAAGGTGGACATGCCGTAGAAGGCGAGGCTGATGACGAACATCCGGATGATCGGATCGGTTCTCAGCTTGTCCCAGGCGCCGTTCAGCGTCATCAGGCCGTTGATCATGCCACCCCAGGACGGCATCCAGAGGATGACCGAGAACACCATGCCCAGCGTCGAGGCCCAGTCGGGCAGCGCGGTGTAGTGCAGGTGGTGGGGACCCGCCCAGATATACAGGAAGATCAGCGCCCAGAAGTGGATGATGGAAAGCCGGTAAGAATAGACCGGACGGCCGGCCTGCTTGGGCACGAAGTAGTACATCATGCCGAGGAAGCCTGCGGTCAGGAAGAAGCCCACCGCGTTATGGCCGTACCACCATTGCGTCATCGCGTCCTGCACGCCCGCGAAGACCTGCACCGAGCGCGAGCCCCAGAAGCTGACGGGCACGCTCAGGTTGTTGACGATATGGAGCATCGCCACCGTGACGATGAAGCTCAGGTAGAACCAGTTGGCGACGTAGATGTGCCGCTCTTTCCGGGTGAAGATGGTGCCGAGGAAGACCAGCAGGTAGGCGACCCAGACGATGGTCAGCCAGAGGTCGACGTACCATTCCGGCTCGGCGTATTCCTTGGACTGCGTGGCGCCCAGCAGGTAACCGGTGGCCGCCAGCACGATGAAAAGCTGGTAGCCCCAGAAGACGAACCAGGAAAGCTTGCCGCCGAAGAGCCGTACGCCGCTGGTACGCTGCACCACGTAGAACGAGGTGGCGATCAGGGCGTTGCCGCCAAATGCGAAAATCACCGCGCTGGTGTGCAGCGGTCTGAGCCGCCCGAAGTTGGTGAAAGGCTGGCCCCACTCGAAGTTCAGCTCGGGGAAGGCCAACTGGAAGGCGATGAAGACGCCGACAAGGAACCCCGCAACGCCCCAGAAGGCGGTGGCGATGACCCCTGCCCTCACCACGCCGTCGTCGTAACCCGATATCGGGTCGGGCGCGAGCGCAGCAGGCTCGCCGGTGTTCCTGAGAACCCAGATGAACATGCCTGCCGCGATGAGCATGATGAGAAAGGCGTGAACCTGATACGCCAGGTCCCTGCCCCAGTTGACCGCGATCGCCGCGACGATCGCGACGATGCCGAGTAGTATGAGTTTTATGAAGTTACCCATTCTCTGTCCCCGAATCCGAGCGCCGAAGCGCATTCATTGGGGCTGGGTTTAGGGTGAGGCCTCGGCGCTCACCTTGATCTGCATCAAGTCGTCTTGATTGTCAGATGATTACGCCGCCATCGGCGTCATCGCCGGTCGCTTCGAGAAGGGCCGCGTGATCGGCGACGGTGAAGCGGCGGCGGTCGGTGAAGGACAGAATGCCCTCTTTACGGAACTGGCTGAACTGCCGGCTGACGGTCTCGAGCGTCAGTCCGAGATAACTCGCGATCTCCTCGCGGGTCAGTGGCAGGGTCATTTCCTGCATTCCGGAGCCTTCGATATGGCTGCGCTGCACCAGCATCTGGATGAAACTCGCCAGCTTCTCGCGCGCAGTCTTGCGTCCGAGAAGCACCATCCAGTCGCGGGCCGCGTCAAGCTCGTCCATCGCCATTTCGACCAGGCGCTGCGATATGTGTGGCGTTTCGACCAGAAGCTTCTCGAAAGGCTTTCGCTCGAACGAGCACAGCACCACATCGGTCGCCGCGGTGACGTCGAAATCGAGCGTCTTGCGGCCGGGGTGGCCGATGAAATCCGATGGCAACAACAGCCCGACCATCTGCACGCGGCCATCGTCGAGCGTCTTTGACAAGGTGGCGATTCCGGACACGACGGATGAGACGTGATGCAGATCGTCGCCCCGCCAGATGATCGTCTCACCGGCCCGGAAACTGCGGTAGGACTTGATCTTTTCCAGCCGCTCCAACTCGGTATCGTCACAGCGCGCGCAGACAGCCCTATGGCGGATGGGGCATTCACTGCATTTCATGCGTTCTGTGAGTTGTACGCTCATTCTGTTGATCTGCATCAAGGTTCGTTCCCGAGTGACACGGTACAGCACGGACATGGAAGATAAAGCCGTTCTGGACAAATATGGGTTGTTCCGCGCGAAAGTGCCGCGGTTTACAAGCTATCCGCCTGCCAACCGTTTCGAGTTGGACACGGGGCGGAGGTATCAGGCGGACTGGCTGACCACCTTACCCGCGGATAAGGCCGTGTCGCTTTATGTCCACATCCCGTTCTGCCGCAGGCTTTGCTATTTCTGCGCCTGCCGGACCCAGGGGACCCAGACGCTGGCCCCGGTGGCGGCCTATGTCGGCACGCTCATCGCCGAGATACAGGCGGTCAAGCGGCTGTTGCCTCCGACCATCGGCATGGCACGGCTGCATTTTGGCGGGGGCACGCCGACGCTGCTGGATACGGAGCTGATGAACCGCCTTTGCGAGGCGATTTTCTCGACCTTCGCGCCAAGTCCCGATTTCGAGTTCTCGGTCGAGATCGACCCGACCGAAGCCTCCGACAGCGTTCTCGACACGCTCGGCGCCTGGCGGCTGGGTCGCGCCAGCATCGGCGTTCAGGACTTCGAACCGAGAGTTCAAAAGGCGATCGGCCGCGTGCAGAGCTTCGAGCAGACAAAGTCGGTCGTCGACCGTCTGCGCGGGCTTGGCGTTGACAGCATCAATTTCGATCTTGTCTACGGGCTTCCATTTCAGACACGGGAAAGCCTGAACGAGACCCTGCAGGATGTTCTGTCGCTGGCGCCTGATCGCCTTGCGCTCTACGGCTACGCCCATGTGCCGCACATGTCCAAGCGGCAGGTGCTCATTCCGTCGGAGGACCTGCCAGACACCCGCGGACGCTTCTCGCTGGCCGAGCTTGCCCGCGAGCGCCTGATGGCAGACGGCTACAGCGCCATCGGCATAGATCACTTCGGGCTTCCGAACGACAGTCTGGCAAAGGCCGCCGCCGAAGGCCGCCTCCGCCGGAATTTCCAGGGCTATACCGACGATCCGTGCAGGACCCTGATCGGGTTCGGTGCCTCGGCCATTTCCGAATTCGCACAGGGCTATGTACAGAACGCGGTTGCAACGGCGGGCTATGCGGGACGGATTGCAAATGGTGTGCTGGCCGGACATCGCGGTTATGCCATGTCAGTTCGGGATCACATGGTCTCGGACCTTGTGCAGGGGCTGATGTGCTATGGAAGGATCGACACCGAGGCCCTCGCTGCGGCGCATCCGAAGATGGCCGACGAGGCGCGAATCATATGCGCCTATATCGCAACCGAGTTCAGCGATGCCGTGAAGGTTTCCGCGACCGGCCTGGAGATCCGCGAGGATGCCCGCAGCCTGACGCGCGTCATCGCCAGCACGGCCACACAGGACGGTGTCGAAACCGGCAGCCTCGCCATCTGAGAGTGTCTTTTCCCCGGTCGCAGGCTCTGCTAGGCCCCGGCGCATGTTGCGTATCGACGATATCCGCTTTGCCATCGAAGGCCGCCCCCTGTTCGAAGGGGCGTCCGCCGACATCCCCGACGGCCACAAGGTCGGGTTCGTCGGCCGGAACGGGACCGGAAAGACCACGCTTTTCAGGCTGATACGGGGTGAACTTGCGCTGGAAAGCGGCACGATCACCGTCAAGCGGGGTGCGCGGATTGGCGGCGTTTCGCAGGAAGTGCCGGGTTCGGAGACCTCGCTTCTGGACACGGTTCTGGAAGCCGATGCCGAGCGGGCCGCGCTTCTGGCCGAGGCCGAGACCGCGACCGACCCCTCGCGCGTGGCCGATATTCAGATGCGCCTGGCGGATATCGACGCCTGGTCGGCCGAGGCACGGGCGTCAACCATTCTCAAGGGCCTGGGCTTCGGGCAGGCGCAGCAGGCGATGCCCTGCTCGGCCTTCTCGGGCGGCTGGCGGATGCGGGTCGCGCTGGCGGGCGTCCTGTTCGCCGCGCCGGACTTGCTGCTTTTGGACGAGCCAACCAACTATCTCGATCTGGAAGGCGCGCTGTGGCTGGAGAGTTACCTGGCGCGCTATCCGCATACAGTCGTCACCATCAGCCACGACCGGGGGCTTCTGAACCGGGCCGTGACCTCGATCCTGCACCTCGAAGATCGGAAGCTTTCCCTCTATTCGGGCGCTTACGACACGTTTGCCGAAACGCGCGCCGCCCGGCTGGCGGCCGCCGAGGCGGAGGCGAAGAAGCAGGAGGCCCGGCGCGCGCATCTGCAATCCTTCGTGGACCGTTTCCGGGCCAAGGCGTCGAAGGCGGTCCAGGCGCAATCGCGGCTGAAGATGATCGCGAAGATGAAGCCGATCACGACACCGCAGGAGGCTGCGCTCAAAAGGTTCACATTTCCGGAGCCCGAGGAGCTCTCGCCCCCCATCGTCAATATGGAGAGCGCAAGTGTCGGCTACGATGGAACGCCGGTGCTGTCGAAGCTTTCGCTTAGGATCGACCAGGACGACCGGATCGCATTGCTGGGTCAGAACGGCGAGGGCAAGTCGACTCTGTCGAAGTTGCTGGCGGGCAAGCTCGATCCTCTGGGCGGGCGGATCACGCGGGCGCGCAAGCTGCGCATTGGGTATTTCGCGCAACACCAGTTGGACGAACTTCACGCCGACGAGACACCGCTGGACCACATCCGGCGCGAGCGGCCGGAGGAGGCGCCGGGGAAACTTCGGGCGCGGCTGGCGGGTTTCGGGATCGGGGCCGAGCAAGCCGACACGGTGGCGGCACGGCTCTCGGGCGGGCAGAAGGCGCGGCTTTCGCTGTTGCTCGCAACGCTCGACGCGCCGCACATCCTGATCCTCGACGAGCCGACGAACCACCTGGACATGGAGAGCCGCGAAGCCCTGATCGAAGCGCTGGCAGGCTATTCGGGCGCGGTGGTCCTGGTGAGCCACGACATGCACTTGCTGTCGCACGTTGCGGACCGGCTCTGGCTGGTCAAGGACGGACGGGTGACACCGTTCGAGGAGGATCTCGAGGCGTACCGGCGGATGCTGCTGGATCAGCCCGCTCCAAGGGCCGAAAAGCCCCGGAACAAGGAAACAAGACCTGCCCGCGCGACAATAGCCGAGTTGCGGCAGGCGGTTTCGACCGCGGAGGCGCGGGTCGAGAAGTTGACGGCCGTGCGCGAAAAGCTGGCGACCAAGCTGGCCGATCCGTCGATGTACGACGCCGCGCGCATCGGTGAAACGGAGGGCTGGCAGAGGAAGTTCGCCGAGGTCGAGAATGGGTTGGAACGCGCCGAGGCGTTGTGGCTCAAGGCCCTGGAACGGCTTGAAGCTGCTGGCGGTTGATTTGCGGGGCGCGTCGCCTCTTGCGATATTCGACGACACGCTTGAGTGCTCTGACACGAGACAATGGTATCCACGGCCTGGTCAGTCTTCGCACGATCGGCAGCGGTTTTGCAGCGAGCGGTCAACATGACCACGATGGCGCCAGGGCCGCTAGCGCTCGATCCTGGATTGCGCTTTAACCGAGAGTTGTGCGTGTCGCGGGGACGCGCCGCATGGGGATCGGGTGACGAAGCATGGGGATAAATGCAAACACGTTCGAGTTGTTGGCCGACTTCTCTCGCGAGTACAAAACCGACGATCCCAGCCTGATGCTCGGCCGGCAGGTGTTCCGGCCCGCACGACATGGATCACAGCGGCACTTGCGACGCACGCTCGAGCGCTTGAGGCCGGACCTGCAGCCGGAGGATTTGTTTCAGCCGGATGGTTACGCCGAGCGCATGTTCGGCGCTCTCGGATTTCCCGACATCGAAACGCTCGACGCAAGCGACTGGGAGTTTCCCGACGGCGGCAGGGTTCACGTCCACGATTTGAACAGGCCTGTTCCGGACTCAATGCACGACCGATACGGTTTCATCTTCGACGGCGGGACATTGGAGCATGTCTTCAACGTACCCATTGCACTCGAGAACGTTTTCCGAATGCTCAAACCGGGTGGACGCATGATCGGGGTCAATCCGCTGAACGGGTTGCCGGGGCACGGCATGTACCAGTTCACGGCCGAACTGGTCTATGGCTTCTGGGGCCGAATTGCCAAGTGCCGGGTCAGGAGGGTTTGTGCTTATTCCGCGAGCGGGGGCCTTTATCGACGTGATATCAGCGACCCGGCCGAGGTCGGCCGAAGGACGATTTACCGGAGCATGCTGTTTCCGTTCAGCCGAATTCCTCCGGGGCGCATGTACCTGTTCTATGATGTCGAGAAAGTCGAAGGGGCGACGCTTGACGGCGAAGCACTTCAGCCTGACTACCAGGTGCAGTGGAACGCCGCCGAAACAGCTCAGGACGGGCAAAAGAGCGCCTGAATGGCGACGACCTTGATCATGCGGGAACCGGCGGGGTTCTGAACCTGGCCTTCAGCACCTGCCAGAGCAGCGTCGCCGCCATCAGGCACCCCAGCGACGAGAAGGCGGTCATCGACAGCGAGCCGACAGACACCCCGTAGGCGAGCCACAAGGCATTGCCCCCGCATTGCAGCGCGTTGCGCGACGGGCTTTGCCGGGCGGCGCAGTCGGGCGAGCGCAGGTTCGAGACCAGTTGCGGCACCGAACTGGTCAGATTGGTCATCCCGGCGGCAAAACCGAGAAGCTCGACCGAGCACAAAGCGGCGTCCATTTGTCTTCTCCTGCTTTGTCCCGGCGAGGACACTCTGGGTGGCGGTGGCCCCGGCGCCGGTGGTTAGGCGGGGGCGGTGAATGCCGGGAGTAATGCAGGTCAAAAGTTTCTGCCGTTTGTCCGCCCGTGGGCGCAAGGGCTTCAATTGTTTCAGTCCTGTGGCGACTGACTTTCAGGTGGCTCCCCTTACTCAGGCATCACCCAGCCCTGTTCGACCACCGCTTCCATTGCGACGTAGCTGTTGGTCGAACTCACATGCGGCAGGGTCGAGATCGCCTCGGCCATGACGGCGCGGAAATGCGGCATGTCGCGGGTACGGATCTTGAGCTGGTAGTCGAAGCCGCCGGCGATCATGTAGCATTCTTCCACCTCGGGGATCTTGCGGACGGCGGCGTTGAAGGCCTCGAGCGCTTTCTGCCGCGTATCCGACAGGTTGACCGAGACATAGCTCACATGGGTCAGCCCCAGCTTGATCGGCGAGAGCATGGCGCGGTAGCCGGTGATGACGCCGATCTCCTCCATCTGGCGGATGCGCAGCGCCACCGGGGTCTTGGAAAGGCCCACGGCCTTGGCCAGTTCCGTGATGGGGATGCGCGCGTTCGCGACGAGGGCGTTCAGGATGCGACGATTGGTTTTGTCGATTTGGTCGTTCATCCCAGATTTCTGCGTCATTTTGGGCGATCCGTCCATAGATCGGAAAATTTTGTCCGAAATGCCCGAATGAAACCCGCTATTCTGGGCTCAACTTTGGATCACGCTTGAATGAGGTGCTGCCGTGGATAAGGTCGATTTTCCATCACTTGGAGCGGAGGCGAAATTCGCCGATGAGCAGGCCGTGCTGGCCGGGCTGGTGTCGCGGGCCGCGCTGACGGGAGATGAGCGCCAGCGGATCGCCAAGCGGGCGGCGCGGCTGGTCGAGCGCATTCGCACCGAAGCCAAGCCGTCGCTGATGGAACATTTCCTCGCCGAGTACGGACTGTCGACGCGCGAGGGTGTGGCCTTGATGTGCCTGGCCGAAGCCATGCTGCGGGTGCCGGATACCTTCACCATCGACGCGCTGATCGAGGACAAGATCGCGCCGTCGGAGTGGAACAAGCATATCGGCACTGCGACCTCGTCGCTGGTCAATGCCTCGACCTGGGCACTGATGCTGACGGGCAAGGTGCTGGAGGACGAGAAACCGGGAATCGTAGGCACGCTGAGGGGCGCGGTGAAGCGGATGGGTGAGCCGCTTATTCGGGCCGCCGTGAAGCAGGCCATGAAGGAGATGGGGCGGCAGTTCGTTCTGGGCGAGACCATCGAGAAGGCGCTGGAGCGTGGCAAGACGCGGGAGGCGCAGGGCTATACATATTCCTTCGACATGCTGGGCGAAGCGGCGCGGACGAGAGCGGATGCCGAGCGCTATGCGCGCGACTATGCCCATGCGATCAAGGCGATCGGGCGGGCGGCGAAGCATGACGCGATCGTTGATAACCCCGGCATCTCGATCAAGCTTTCGGCGCTGCATCCGCGCTATGAGGTGCCGCAGGAGGCACGGGTCATGGCAGAGCTGGTGCCGGTGGTGCAGCGGCTGGCGCGGCTGGCGCGTGACGTGGGCATAGCACTTCATGTCGATGCCGAGGAGCAGGACCGGTTGGCGCTGTCTTTCAAGGTGATCGACGCAGTTCTGGCAGACGAGCACCTGGCGGGATGGGACGGCTTCGGCGTGGTCGTGCAGGCTTACGGCAAACGCGCGGCTCCGGCGCTGGACGCGCTTTATTCGATGGCGGAGAAATATGACCGGAGGATCAACATCCGGCTGGTCAAGGGTGCCTACTGGGATACCGAGATGAAGCTGGCGCAGGTTGCCGGGCTGCCGAACTTCACACTTTTCACCTCGAAGACGGCGACGGATGTCTCGTATATCTGCCTGGCGAAGAAACTGTTCGGGATGACCGACCGGCTATTCCCGCAGTTCGCCACGCATAACGCGCATACCGTTGCGGCCGTGCTGGAACTGGCCGAGGGGCGGCCTTACGAGTTCCAGCGGCTACATGGCATGGGCGAGCGGCTGCATGACATCGTGCTGAAGGACACGGGCGGCCATTGCCGCATCTATGCCCCGGTGGGCGCGCACCGGGATTTGCTGGCGTACCTGGTGCGGCGGCTCCTGGAGAATGGGGCGAACTCGTCCTTCGTCCACCAGATCGTCGACGAAAGCGTGACGCCGGAGGAGATCGCGACCGATCCCTTCGCGGCGCTGGAGGCGGCCTCGGCACCGTCTGGGCTGGTGAAGCCGGCAGAGGTTTTCCAGCCCGAGCGGGGAAATGCTCGAGGTTGGGACATGTTCGACAAAGGCACACTGGCGGCGATTGCCGAAGCGCGGCGCGATCCGCCCGCAACGGGAGGCCCGGTGACCGTGCGGGCGCCTTCGGGCGAGGTGCGGGACGTGCTGAACCCGGCGACGGGGGCAAAGGTCGGCGAGGTGATGGAGGCCGACGAGGCGACAGTGGCGCGGGCATTGGAGGATGCGGCGATCTGGGACGCACCTGCATCCGAGCGGGCGGCGGTGCTGCGGCGGGCGGCCGATCTCTATGAAGAGAATTATGGGCCGCTCTTCGGGTTGTTGGCGGCGGAGGCCGGGAAAACGCTGCTCGATTGCATCGGCGAGGTGCGGGAAGCGGTTGATTTCCTGCGCTATTATGCCAGTCGCGGTGAGGACGATGCGCGCGGGCCGCGCGGGATGGTCACAGCGATCAGCCCGTGGAACTTCCCGCTGGCGATCTTCTCGGGACAGATCTCGGCAGCGCTGATGGCGGGGAACGCGGTGCTGGCGAAACCGGCGGAGCAGACGCCGTTGATTGCCACCTTCGCGGTGAAGCTGATGCACGATGCAGGTGTTCCGGCCTCGGCGTTGCAGCTACTGCCCGGTGCGGGCGCGACGGTGGGGGCGGCGCTGACCTCGGACGCGCGAGTAAAGGGCATTGTCTTCACCGGCTCGACCGCGACGGCGCAGCGGATCTCGCGCACGGCGGCGGCGAAGCTCGATCCGGGTACGCCGCTGATCGCGGAAACCGGTGGGCTGAATGCGATGATCGTGGATTCCACCGCTCTGCCCGAACAGGCAGTGCGCGACATCGTGGCTTCGGCCTTCCAGTCGGCGGGGCAGCGGTGCTCGGCGCTGCGGTGCCTCTACGTGCAGGAGGACAGCGCGGGCCACGTGATCGAGATGATCAAGGGCGCGATGGACGAGTTGCGGCTTGGCGATCCGGCTGAACTCTCGACCGATGTCGGGCCGGTCATTGACCAGGCCGCGCGGGACAATATCGCGGGCTATATCGAGGCGCACCGGGCGAACGTGATGCACGAACTGGCGGTGCCCAAGAGCGGACATTTCATTGCGCCGACCATGATCCGGGTTTCGGGGATCGCAGAACTCGAGCGCGAGATCTTCGGGCCGGTTCTGCATGTGGCAACCTTCAAGGCTGACCAGGTGGAGAAGGTCGTGGCGGACATCAATGCGAAGGGCTTCGGCCTGACTTTCGGGCTCCACACGCGAATCGACAGCCGGGTGCAGGAGATCTGCGACGCGATCCACGTCGGCAACGCTTATGTGAACAGGAACCAGATCGGCGCCATCGTCGGCTCGCAACCATTCGGGGGCGAAGGCCTTTCGGGAACCGGGCCGAAGGCGGGCGGGCCGCTGTACCTGGACCGGTTCTTCGCGCCGGAAGCGCCGACGGCAGAGGCCGGGGAATGGTCGGAAGTGGCCGATCAGGAGGCGCTCGCAAAGGCGCTGGCAAGACACGAGGAAGCGCGGACGGGCGACCGGTTGCTGCCGGGACCGACGGGCGAGCTGAACCGGCTGTCCTTCCACTCGCGGCCACCGGTTCTTTGCCTTGGGCCGGGGGCGCAGGCAGCCGAAACGCAAGCCGCGGCGGTGCGCGCGCTTGGTGGGGCGGCGGTCGTGGCGGGGGGCTCGCTGCCGGACGGCGCTCTGGGCGATCTTGGCGGGTTCTCGGCGGTGCTTTGGTGGGGAAGTGCGGACATTGGACGTGGTATGGCCGAGGCGCTGGCGGGGCGCGACGGGGCGCTGCTGCCGCTTGTCACCGCGATGCCGGACAAGGCCTATGTGCTGCACGAACGGCATCTCTGCGTGGACACGACCGCGGCAGGCGGGAACGCGGCGTTGCTGGCGGGATAAGGCCGCAGGCGGCTAGCGGCCTGGCAAGATTGCGGGCAGAGCTTTGACGGCCCTGTCCGCGCCTTGCGGCTCCTGCTCCGGCGCTTTCGGGGCAGTGTCGACCTTCAGGATTGGCGGACGGTTGGAAACTTTGCTGCCGTAACTGTCGAAGGAGAAGCAATGAAACTGGAATTTGGCGCAGAATTGACCATACGTGAACAAACACAGCCTAATCATCTGAAAACAGGTACAATACCGACAGCGCCTCCGGGAATCCTCCTGTCCGGCCCGTCGATTGCACTCAAAATTGGGCATGCCTTGAGGATGTTCCCGAAACCGGAGACGACATGATGAAGACCCTTTTGATGGCTGTTCCCGTTGCCTCGATCGCTACGTTTGCCGTTGCAAAGCCGAGCGGAAATGGCCGACCCGGAACCGATGGCACCGACAATCCGGGCGCGATTGTGGGTGGTGTCTGCTTCGGACCGAAGTGATGAGGCTACAGCCCGTCTGAGCCACCTCCAACGACGTGTTGCCATGAATGCAAAACGCCCGCTTGTAAAAGCGGACGCTTCTCTGTTTCGGGGGTCTTCGTGCGACGCCGTTAGCGCTTCGAGAACTGGAAGCTCTTCCGGGCCTTCGCGCGGCCGAATTTCTTGCGCTCGACAACGCGGCTGTCACGGGTGAGGAAGCCTGCTGCCTTCAGTGCCGCGCGAAGCGACGGGTCGTAAAGCTGCAGCGCCTTCGAGATACCGTGCTTGACCGCACCGGCCTGGCCCGAGAGGCCGCCGCCCTTGACGGTTGCCTGAACATCGAACTGACCATCGACGCCGGCCACCTGAAAGGGCTGGCGCAGGATCATCTGCAGAACCGGGCGGGCGAAATAGACGTCCATTTCCTTGCCGTTCACGGTGACCTTGCCGGAGCCCGGCTTGATCCAGACGCGGGCGACGGCGTCCTTGCGCTTGCCGGTCGCATAGGAGCGGCCCAAATCGTCGCGCTTCGGTTCGTAGCTGACCTGGGTTTCGGCGACGGGTTCGGAAACCCCGGCATCACCCACGACCTCCTTGAGGTCATCCAGCGTTTTCACTTCTTCTGCCATTTGGATCAGCTCCGGGTGTTCTTCTTGTTCATGGACTTGACGTCCAGAACGGTGGGATTCTGCGCTTCATGCGGGTGCTCGCCACCTGCATAGACGCGGAGGTTGGTCATCTGCTTGCGGCTGAGCTTGCCGCCCGGCAGCATCCGCTTGACGGCCTGGGTGACGACCCGCTCGGGGTACTTGCCTTCCAGGATCTCGCCGGTGGTGCGGGATTTGATGCCGCCCGGATATCCGGTGTGCCAGTAGTTGGGCTTGTCGCGCTTGTCGCCCGTCACCTGCACCTTCTCGGCGTTGATGACGATGACATTGTCGCCCATGTCCATATGCGGCGTGAAGGTCGCCTTGTGCTTGCCGCGCAGGCGCATGGCGACGATCGAGGCAAGGCGACCAAGCACGACGCCCTCGGCGTCGATGATGATCCACTGCTTGTCGATGTCCGCCGGTGTTGCGGTGAACGTCTTCATTCTGTTTTACCCTTTGGGGATTGGTCTTGAGATGGCAGGGTTCTAAGCAATCTGGGCGCACAGTCAAGGCGCATCGGTTTAAATTTACCTATTGTACTCAATGACTTATAATTTGGGTATTAAAATACCCCAATGCGGAAGAGGAATTTCGCGGCAACAGTATCCGAAAAAAATCACGAAATGGTCCGAACATCTGTCGGGAATCGGCTCATTGGCGCGATATAGTTGGCCTGTTCGAGTTCAAGTTTCCTAGTTTTCAGGTGAACCAGATGATTGCGAGTATCTTTGTCCTCTTTGTTGCTGCCGGCATCACGATCGCCACATTCGTCTACGGCTTCGGCGGATTGTTCCCGCTTCTGGCCTCGTTGACGACTGTTGCCATCTTCTTTCATTGCGCGGCGATGGTCATGCGTCGGGACGAGCGCGGCAACTGACCACGGGCACATCCAGGAAGAAAAGGCGCTCCGCGAGGGCGCCTTTACCTCTTCGAGATGGACAAATCGGAAGACACGGCGCGATAATCGGCAGGACCCCATGAGAGGCGCAGCCGATGTCCAGCAACCCTGCCCTGATTGAGACCGTCGATATTGACAGGGCCCAGGGACGGCACCTGATCGTGGAATTGAATGGCGGCAAGGGTCTGGACGATCCGTCACTGATCGAAAGAGCCTTGCGCAGAGCGGTTCGGGCGAGCGGTGCCGAGCTACTGCATCTGCATCTGCATCGGTTCTCGCCCCAGGGGGTGACCGGCGTCGCTCTGCTGGCCGAAAGCCACATCACGGTCCACACCTGGCCCGAGCACGGTTACGGGGCGTTCGATGTCTTCATGTGCGGTCGCGCCGAGCCGGAGGAGGTGGTGCCGGTGCTGGCAGAGGCGTTTGAAACGGACGACGTACAGGTTCGCGTTCTGGAGCGCGGCCCCCGCCGGCTGTGAGCCGCCCGCTTCAGAACCGGGTTCTTGCGACCGGCGAGATCGTGGCGCATCCGGCGCGTGGGCGATTCATGGGCAACCGGGGCATCCTGCACGACGAGCGGCGGCAGATCGGAGCGGCTCTCTGGCGGCACAGGGCGTGGATCATCTGTGTGCTTCAATGGAAGGACTGGCACCGCGACGTGATGACGCCGGGCGCATACACCGAGCTTTTCTTCCTTGACGAAGCGGTGGCGCTGGCAGCGGGGCACCGGCCTTGTGCGC
This sequence comes from Silicimonas sp., assembly GCA_022340315.1. Taxonomy (GTDB): domain Bacteria; phylum Pseudomonadota; class Alphaproteobacteria; order Rhodobacterales; family Rhodobacteraceae; genus JAJDOD01. The sequence goes on from JAJDOD010000073.1 coordinate 21,657, forward strand.
TTTGCCGGCGGGAGCGGTACAATGCCTATCGCGAGGCGGCGAGGATCACCGGGGCGGCAGCTGAGATGGATGCGGTGTTGCACGATGAGCGGGCGGTACCGCGGCGCTTTTTTCAGCGGCGGGACCGGGCGGAGGCCGGGGACCTGCCGGACGGGACGATCGTTTTCGACGGCGTTCCCTGGTTGATCTGGGGGGATACCATGCGCGAGGTGCGGCCGGAGGGATATGGCCCGTCACTGCCCCGCGTCGCAGGCGAGGTTACGGTGCTGACTCCGCCGACGACGCGGCGGGCGTTGTCGGGGGGATATGTTCCGGAGGTGGGCGTTTAGGCATCAGCGCCGATCACATGCCGCGTGCGGGTTCTTCAGGACGCTTCTGCTTTCTCGGCCAGCATCAGCCACTCTTCCTCGGCGGCGGCGAGTTTGGTCTGGCGTTCGGTCAGCGCTTCGGACGCCTTGGCGAACTTGACCGGCTCGCGGGTGAAGAGCTGGGTATCGGAAAGAAGTTCGCCCAGCTTGACGATCTCGGCCTCCAGCCTGGCGATCTCGGCGGGGAGCGCGTCGAGCCGGTGTTTTTCGGTGAAGGTCAGGCCGGAAGGCTTCTTCTGCGCATCCGCAGGCGGGGCTTGCTCGGGTTTTCGTGTCTGAGCGGCGGCGGGCGCCTCTGCCAGCTTGCGCTTCGGCGCGTAGTCGGACCAGCCGCCTGCGTGGACCGTAATGCGCCCCGCCCCTTCAAGTGCCACCGTCGTCGTGGCCACGCGGTCGATGAAGTCGCGGTCATGGCTGACGATCAGCACGGTGCCGTCGTAGTCGGAAACGATTTCCTGGAGGAGATCAAGGGTTTCGATATCGAGATCGTTGGTCGGTTCGTCGAGGACGAGGAGGTTCGACGGCTTCGCCATGATCCGCGCGAGCAGAAGCCGCGCCTTCTCGCCGCCCGAAAGCGCGGCAACGGGCGCACGGGCCTGGGTTTCGTCGAAAAGGAAGTCCTTGAGGTAGCCGACGACATGGCGCGGCGTGCCGCGCACCATGACCTGATCGCTGCGACCGGCGACGCGCGAGGACTTGTCCTGCGTCAGGCTTTCCCAGAGCGTGGCCTGCGCGTCGAGTTGAGCGCGGCGCTGGTCGAAGACGGCAAGCTCGATGTTGCTGCCGAGCGTGACGGTGCCGCTGTCGGGATCGCGCTGGCCGAACAGAAGCTCGATCAGTGTCGTCTTGCCGACACCGTTCGGGCCGACGAACGCGACGCGATCACCGCGCATCACCCGCAAATCGAAGTTCCGGCAGATGTTCTTGTCGCCATAAGCCTTTGAGATACCTTTGGCTTCGATCATGCGGCGTCCGCTTTTCGGGCCTTCGCCGAAGGCCATCGCGGCGGTCCCCTCGCGCATGATCTGCGCGGCACGCTCGACCCGGAGTGCCTGTAGCGCGCGAACCCGTCCCTGGTTGCGCTTGCGCCGTGCGCTGATGCCTTCGACCGCCCAGCGCGCCTCGGCCTTGATCTTGCGGTTGAGCTTGTGGCGGGCCTCGTCCTCGTCATCCCAGGTCTTGTCGCGCCAAGCCTCGAACCCGTCGAAGGACCCGTCGCGGCGGCGTACCTCGCCCCGGTCGATCCAGAGCGTGGCACGGGTGAGCGCGCGCAGGAAGGCGCGGTCGTGACTGATGGTTACGAAGGCCTGCCGGGTTTCGGAGAGGCGGGTTTCGAGCCAGGCGATCGCCTCGATATCGAGATGGTTCGTCGGCTCGTCGAGAAGCATCAGGTCGGGTGCCTCGGCCAGGAGCTTGGCGAGTGCCGCCCGGCGGCGTTCTCCGCCCGAGGCCTTGGCGGTCTCGGTGGCGAGGTCAAGTTTGAGCCCCTCGGCGGCGGCTTCGACGCGCCAGAGGTCTGCGGGGCCGAGATCGCGAAGCGCGAAGTCGCCGAGCGCGGCATGACCGGCCATGTCGGGTTCCTGCTCCATGTAGCCGACCGACGTGCCGGAGGGCACGGTGCGAGCGCCCGCGTCGGGCTCCACAAGACCCGCCATCACTTTGAGAAGAGTTGATTTTCCGGAACCGTTGCGGCCGACAAGCGCCAGCCGGTCGCCTTGCTGGATGACCAGAGAGAGGTCGCGGAACAGCGGGTCGCCGCCAAAGCCGAGGGCGATGTCCGTCAGTTGCAGGAGAGGTGGTTGCGCCATGTGCGCGGGCTACGGTGCGGCTGGATTGGCGTCAAGGGGTGCGGATGGCTGGCACCCGGCCGGTCAGCCCGCCACGGCGCGAAGCGCGCGGGCACGGGCGGGAGGGATGGCGCGGATTTCCAGTCCGGTGAAGACGTGAAGCGTGTTCAGGTCGGTATCGACAACCGCATGATCGCTGACCCATCCGCCCATCGTCAGATAGCTGCGCAGCAGCGGCGGCATGGTCTTGAGCGCGCGTTTGCGGTCGGGCGAGCGGCGGAACCTCTGGGCGAAACGGAAGACGTTGGGCGCCTTGATGCGCGGCAGCCAGCGACGGGGCGCGAGATGACGCTCGCTGAGCACGGCGAAGGCGTCGGCATAGGCCTCGGCATCGGTGCCGTGGAACGAGGAGCAGCCGAAAAGCAGTTCGACCTTTTCGTCATCGACAACGCGGGTCACCGCACCCCAGGCGGTGCGAAGGATGTCGGGATCGCGCAAGCCGGGGGCCACGCAGAAACGGCCCATCTCGACCATCGGGCGGTCGTAGTCGAGGAGCGCGTCAAGTTCGTAGTACTGCGCGCTGTAGGAGCGCTGGATATCCGCGCCCGAGCGAAGCGGTAGCAACCGGAACGTCGCCACCAGCCGTCCGGTCCTCCGATCCTCGATAAGGACGTGCCGGCAGATCGCGTCGAAGGCGTCCGCGTCCCGTCCATCCGCGCGGGGGACGGCACCGGTAGATCCGATGAATGCCGCGTGGCGCAGGCGCTGCGCCGCGTCGAGATCGGCGTCCGTCTCGGCAATTCGCGCCTGAAATCCGCGTGATGTCATGCCGTCCTCCCTTGGTGCGAGGCATACCGCGTCTATATGGTAGTCGGAATTCTGCCACAGAAGATGTGACGCAGGCACGACAGAAAGGAACGGCCGTGGAAAAAGTGATCAAGTCGGATGCCGAATGGCGCGAGCAACTGGACGATCTGGCATTCAAGGTCCTTAGAAAACATGGGACCGAGCGCGCCGGGACACATGATCATTTTCCGAAAGAGCCCGGTGTCTTTACCTGCAAGGGCTGCGGCGCACCGCTTTTCGATCAGGCGCACAAGTTCGAGAGCGGAACCGGTTGGCCATCTTTCTATCAGCCCATGGATGAAGATACGATCGGCGAGAGCGAGGACCGGAGTTTCTTCATGCGACGCACGGAAGTGCATTGCGCGCGCTGCGACGGGCACCTTGGGCATGTCTTCCCCGATGGTCCGCAACCGACGGGCCTGCGGTATTGCATCAATGGCGTGGCGCTGGACTTCCAGCCCGAGGGCGGGGACTGATCCCCTGCCCCCGTGGCAAGCGATCAACCCTCTTCCAGGAACTCGCCTGCGCTGAACGTGCCGAGGTTTGAGAAAAGCTGCCGAAGGAAACCGATGCCGCGCGTGTTTGAGGTTGTGACACGCCGCGACAGCGCGACGACGCGGCCCCGTTCAAGGCCGAAGCGTTCGACGTTCTGCACGACGCCGCGTTCATTGAAGCTCACGGCGACCACCTGTCGGTCAACTTCGACCGGCTCGCGCCAGAGGAATGTCTCGTAGTCGGATTGGACGTAGTACCAGCCAAGCTCATCTACGATCCCCTCGGTGCCCGGCGGTCCGAGGATGCGGCCCACGGTGTCCTTGGTGTCGATGCCCACCTTGACCTCATTGAGGAGCGCATCGTCGGGGATGTAGCCGTAGCCATCCTTCAGCTTGGCGGCGCCGCAACCCGAGAACAGGGTCAGCGCGGCAATGAGTGCGAGCGGTCTTGCCAGTTGCTTCCCGATCATTCCCTGTCCCTTGCGTCTGTGCCGTTTCCCCGGCATAGCCAGAGACCGACGCCTGTTCAAGGATTTGCGCGATGGCCGATGTCACTCTCTTGCCCACGGATCGGATTCTTGCCGCCACGTCATTCGCGCTTACACCTGGCGCCGACGAGCGTGCCGCGGTCGCCGACAGGCTGGGAATACATGGCGTCCGAAAGCTGACCTTTCGCGGCGAGGTCGTGCCGGCAGGGGCGCGTGATCTGAAACTGGAGGGCGTTCTCGGGGCAACCGTGGTGCAGTCCTGCGTTGTGACCGGCGATCCGGTGACGACGCGGATCGACGAACCGGTGACGCGCCTCTTTTCGCCGGACTACCAAGAACCGGAAGGCGACGAGGTCGAGATGCCGGACGACGATGCGCTGGAACCGCTGACCGCCGAGATCGAGCTTGCCCGCATCATGGAAGAAGCGCTGGCCCTGGCGCTGCCGCCCTGGCCGCGCTCGGCGGGCGCCGAACCGGTGGACATCACCGTGACGGAGCCGGGAAGCACGCCGGTGACGGACGAGGATACCAAGCCGTTTGCGGGGCTGAAGAACCTTCGCGACAAGCTCTCCGGCGACACCTCGGAGGAGTGACGCCGGGCGGGCAAGGCGGCGATCCTCCCTGCCCTGTCGCGTCATGCTTCAGGCATCCGCCACGGTGGACAAACGGAGCCAATTCCGCACTTGCGTTTCAAGGGAATCGCAGTATGTTCCGCCCCTCACTTGAACAATGAGTTGGACAGGTGCGCTTCCAGCGCGTAAGACCCCTCTGACCAACGCTTCGGAACCGAGGATTAGGACATGGCTGTCCCTCAGAACAAAGTTTCGCCGTCTCGCCGGAACAACCGCCGCGCGCATGACTCGTTGACGGCGGAAAACCCGGGCGAGTGCCCGAACTGCGGCGAACTCAAGCGTCCGCATCACGTCTGCGGGGCCTGCGGCCACTACGCCGACCGCGAAGTCGTCGCTCAGGCCGACGAGATCGACCTGGACGAAGACGCGGCCTGAGCGCCCCGTCGGCGCCGGAACGGGCGATGACGGACACGCATCAGTCGAGAAGCGCGAAGAAGCGCATCACGATTTCGGTCGACGCCATGGGCGGAGACCTGGGACCGGCGGCCATTGTCGCCGGTATTTCCTTGTCCGCCTCCAAGAACCCGAACGTCGCTTTCCTCGTCTTCGGTCCGAAGAACGAGCTCGACGCGCTGATCGCGAAGCGCCACCTCGGGGACCGCTGCGAAGTTCGCGACGTCCGCGAGTACGTCAAGATGGACGACAAGCCCAGCCAGGCCATGCGCCAGGGCAAGGGCACGACCATGTGGGCCGCGATCGACGCGGTGAAGAACGGCGAGGCGGACGCTGTCGTGTCCTGCGGCAACACAGGCGCGCTCATGGCGATGTCGATGCTGGCGCTTCGCAAGCTTCCGGGCGTCGACCGGCCCGCGATCGGCATTCTTTGGCCCAGTCAGAACTCTGGTGGCTTCAACGTGATGCTGGACGTCGGCGCAGACGTGCGCGCCGACGCAAAGGATCTGGTTCAATACGCCCTGATGGGAAGCTCGTATGCGCGAAACGGCCTTGGACTGCGCCGCCCGCGGATCGGTCTCTTGAATGTCGGAACGGAAGAAAACAAGGGGCGCCCGGAAATTCGCGAGGCGCATGATCTGATCCAGCGTGCAGCGCCGGGAGCGGAGTTCGACTTTATCGGCTTCGTCGAAGGCGGCGATATCCCTTCGGACCGGGTGGATGTGATCGTGACGGACGGGTTCACAGGCAACGTCGCGCTGAAGACGGGCGAAGGCACGGCGCGTCTTATTCGGGAGCTTCTGCGCGAGGCTTTCCGGGCCACGCCGCTGTCGCGGATCGCCGCACTTCTGGCCCTGACTTCGCTAAGACGGCTATCGAAACGGATCGACCCGCGACGCGTGAACGGGGGCGTGTTCCTCGGCCTCAATGGGACCGTCGTGAAGAGCCACGGTTCCGCGGACGCAACCGGGGTGACGGCGGCGATCAAGCTGGCCTTCCGGCTGGCGGAGAGCGGTTTCAACGACCGGCTTGCCGCGCGGGTTGCATCTTTGGACCTTAGCCCGCAGGATGGCGAGGACAACAAGGCCGGAACGGCCGCCAGCGAGCAGGCAAGATGACAACACGCGCTGTCGTGCGAGGGGTCGGGCACTACCTCCCCGAACGGGTGGTCCCGAACGCATGGTTCGAGGACAAGATCGACACGACCGACGAATGGATACGCTCGCGGTCCGGAATCGAGAACCGGCGCTTTGCCGCGGAAGGCGAAACGACGTCGGACCTGGCCGTTAACGCGGCCAAGGCTACGCTGGCCTCGGCTGATATCGACCCCGCCACTCTCGACGCGCTTATCGTTGCGACATCGACCGCCGATTTCACGTTCCCGTCGGCAGCGACAATGGTGCAGCACCGGATTGGAATGACCGGCGGCTTTGCCTTCGACGTGCAAGCCGTCTGCGCCGGGTTCGTCTTCGCGCTTGCGCAGGCCAACGCTCTGATCATCTCCGGACAGGCGAAACGCGTGATGGTCATCGGGGCAGAGACTTTCAGCAGGATTATCGACTTCGAGGACCGTGCGACCTGCGTTCTCTTCGGAGACGGCGCGGGCGCGCTGATCCTGGAAGCGGAAGAAGGCGGCGGAACCGTTTCGGATCGCGGCATACTGTCTACCGATCTGCATTCCGACGGTAGCCACCGGGATATCCTTTACGTCGATGGCGGCGTGTCGACGCAAACGACCGGGCACCTGAGAATGCAGGGCAAGGAGGTCTTCCGCCACGCGGTCGAGAAGTTGGCCGATACCGCGCACGCATCGCTCGGAAAGATTGGCCTGACCGGCGCCGATGTCGATTGGATCGTGCCGCACCAGGCCAACCTTCGCATCATCAAGTCCACGGCCCAGAAAATGGGTGTCGGAATGGACCGCGTGATCGTTACGGTTCAGGATCACGGCAACACCTCGGCCGCCTCGATCCCGCTGGCGCTCAGCACGGGCGTGGAGCGCGGACAGATCAAGACCGGCCAGTTGCTGGTGACCGAGGCAATTGGCGGCGGGCTTGCCTGGGGATCGGTCGTTCTTCGCTGGTGACCTGCGCGAGACGCCGCATTGTTTGCGTTATCCCGCAGCAGTTAACAGCCCACTGGGCGACATACTGCCGTTGACGCCGTAAAATGTAGCTGATTCAAAGAATGAAGGCCTATTTCCAAGCGCTTGATATTGACTCGGAAATTCAACATGCGCATGGTGATGGGCATCAAAAAAGCAAACAAGGGGGATGGGATGACTGGCAAGACGTTGACCCGAATGGATCTCAGCGATGCGGTTTTCCGGGAAGTTGGGCTGAGCCGTAACGAGTCCGCCCAACTAGTCGAAAGCGTCCTTCAGCACATGTCCGATGCGCTGGTTTCCGGCGAGCAGGTCAAGATCTCGTCCTTCGGCACCTTCTCAATCCGCGACAAGGCGGCGCGGATCGGCCGCAACCCCAAGACCGGCGAGGAGGTTCCCATCCATCCGCGCCGCGTCCTGACGTTCCGGCCGTCTCACCTGATGAAGGATCGCGTGGCTGCCGGGAACAAGGGTTGAGGGATTGGCCGAGAAGTCCCGAGACGCGTTTCGGACCATTTCAGAAGTCGCCGACTGGCTGGATGTGCCGACGCATGTCCTGCGGTTCTGGGAGAGCCGTTTCAGCCAGATAAAGCCGGTGAAGCGCGCCGGGGGGCGGAGATACTATCGGCCGTCGGACATGCGTGTGATCGGTGGCGTCAAGGTCTTGCTGCACGACCAGGGCATGACCATCCGGGGTGTGCAAAAGCTGTTCCGGGAGGAAGGCATCAAGCGGGTGTCGTCCTATGCGCCCGATCTGTTCGGGGACGATGATGAGGATCGCGACACCGCACCTGTCTTGAACGAAGTTGCTCTGGAAGCGGCGGCGCGTCCCGCGGCGCCAGCCCGTTCAACCCGCGATGCCACACCTGAGCCGGAAGCGGCGCCAGAGAGCACCGACAGGGTTTCATCGGAGCCGGTTTTCCACCACAGCCGGACCACGTCGCGCATCGTCCGGCAGGACGCGGCGCCTGCTACGCCCGCGCCTGCGGATGCCAGGCCGACTATTCCGGCGACACCGGATGTGCCGGAGACCGATCCGGACGACAACGATGCGAATCATGCCAGGAAGCCCGGGCTGGCGGCGCGATTGAGGGTTGTCGACCCGGCCCGCCTGGCCGCGCATCGCGACGACATCGCAGCCGCGCGGGACCGCTTGCAGGCGCTTCTGGAACAAGCCGACTGAACCGGCGATGCACCGCGACATCTGCCCTTGCCCTGACGTGCTTTTTGCGCCAGAACCGCGTCCGTCGGGCTATGGCGCAGCCTGGTTAGCGCGTCCGTCTGGGGGACGGAAGGTCGCAGGTTCGAATCCTGCTAGCCCGACCAATTCGACAGTGGCGAATACGAACTTCGTTGCGCGGCAGCGGGACCAGTTTTTGCAGTCTTCCCCTTCTTCTGGAAAGGCCTCGGCATGAGCGGTGTGCTTCCGGACACGGCGATCCGCGTACTGATCGAGACCGGCGCGCTTTCGGCCGAGCCGGCTGTCACGGACGCACAGGTTCAGCCCGCATCGCTCGATTTGAGACTGGGCACGCGGGCCTTTCGCGTGCGCGCCTCGTTCCTGTCCTTGGACGGCGCGACCGTCGCCGATCGGTTGGACGTGTTTACCATGCACGAGATCGACCTCTCGCATGGAGCGGTGCTGGAGAAGGGATGCGTCTATGTTGTGCCGCTGATGGAGCGATTGGCACTTCCCGATAGCATCGGTGCGGTGGCGAATGCCAAGAGTTCTACGGGACGACTGGACCTTCTGACGCGAACGATCACCGACGGCGGGACCGAATTCGACCGCATTCCGAAGGGCTACAACGGACCGCTTTATGCCGAGATTTGCCCCAGGTCGTTCTCTGTGCTCGTCCGACCGGGGATGCGGCTCAACCAGATGCGATTCCGGCAGGGAGATGCCACGCTCGACGATGTGGCACTCGCCGCGCTTCACGAGGACGTCGGGCTTGTTTCGGGCGAAGCGGTGATTTCCGAGGGCCTAGGCTTTTCGGTCGATCTGAAACCCGAGCACGGCACCCTGGTCGGCTATCGCGCAAAGCCTCATACCAGCGTAATCGACCTTGAGCTGATCGGGCACTATGACCCGGCCGAGTTCTGGGAGCCGATCTACACCGGCGCGGGCCGGATCATTCTCGACCCAGGCGCGTTCTACATTCTCGTCAGTCGCGAAGCCGTGACGATCCCGCCAACCCATGCCGCCGAGATGGCGCCCTACGTGGCGATGGTGGGCGAGTTCCGTGTGCATTACGCCGGTTTCTTCGATCCCGGCTTCGGCTGGGCCGAAGCCGGTGGGGCCGGGTCACGCGGCGTCCTCGAGGTGCGCTGTCACGAGGCTCCGTTCGTGCTTGAGCACGGTCAGATTGTCGGCCGACTTGTCTACGAGAAAATGGCGGCGATACCCGACACGCTATACGGGCGCGAGATCGCGTCGAATTACCAGGGCCAGGGGCTGAAGCTGTCTAAGCATTTCAAAGCTGTCTGACGAAGTTTCAAAACTGATGATTTTTTCATCGTTTCGTGCTATGCAAGAATACAGGCGCGCCCAGGGCGATCCAATTCAACCCTGAACGCACAGTCGAAAAAAGTTGGTTGCCCGAGCGCGCCGTTCACAACTCATCCGACACGATCCATGCTTCGTGCCGCGTCGCAAGACGGCGGGCGGCGACAATCTGGCCGACTTCCGGACGCGAATCGGGAAAGAGACGCTCGAATTCGCGCTGCACTTCGGGTATGGATTTCATGGCTTCGGGACCTGGCCGAAAACTTTCCGTGGGGATGCCTTCGGAATACACGATCTCGTGCCGGTCAAAGAGGATGTGCCAATAACGCACGCCTTCTGGTCCAAGCTCCTCGGGCCGCAACGCACGTGCGCGCCCTGCTTCGGCAATGTGCTTTGCCGCAACCAGCACATCCTCTCCACATGCGATCTCGGCAGCCCATCCACCTACATATATGCGGTGCTGTGGCGAGACAGTCAGGGTCCGGCCGTCGATGACAAGGCGCACCGGACACAAGCGAGGGTCGCGGTCAAGCTGTGCGCGCGAAAATGCGGAATGCCCGATCCAGCGAACCGGTTGGGGGCCATGATCCATAGTTGTAACCAGGTCACCTACACCGAGAGTTTCGACCGAGACCACCCCTGACGGTGTCTGAATCAACGTGCCTTCGACGAAACAGGGCGGCGTGTAATATTCGGTGAAAAAGGTCTGGGTCTGGGTCGGCCCCTCCGACGCGTCGATGACTGTGAGCGGGACGCCCACTGGCGGGAAATCGCCCAGAAACGCAAGGCCCTCGACTGTCTGAAAGGCCGGATTGACGCCAGCTTCGTTGATATTGAAGCCGATCAGTGTGTAGGTGTTGCCATCGGGGTCCTGAACGATGAGCGTGTATTCCGCCTCGACACCCAGACCTGCGGAATAGCTTACCCCATCATAGGTAGTGTCGGTCGTCAGGGACTGATTGCCGTCATTGTCGGCGAAGTAGGCGTCATTGTCTGTAACGGTGACAACCTGAAAATCGTTGGAATTCAGAGTGATGGTTTCGCCAAGCAGGTGCACACCCGTGCCTTGGGAGAAGCCCGACAGCACTGACCCGTTGGAGATCGTGAGCTCCGATTCCTCAATTGTGTATAACTCGAAATCCGGCAAGCCAGACCCCACCCACGTCAAGCGTTCTTGCGGCGTTTCCTCATCCTATAAAGCAGTCGAACGGGCGGCAACAGCTTACTGAAGCGCGTGCGGCCTGTCAGAGCGGCCTTGACATGAACAAAATGTGGGCTCCCAGAACCGGGTCATCAAAGTGATCACTTTCAACGTAGGGATCGGTGTCCTCGAAGCCCATCGAGCGGTATAGCCCGATTGCGGCTTCCAGGTTCCGGGTCGTGTCAAGTCGCAGAGCCGCGGCGCCGGTATCCCGTGCCGCCGAGATCGCCGCCGTTATCAGCAACTTGCCGATCCCGCGCCCGCGTTCATCGGGACGGACGTAGAGCCGCTTGATCTCCATCGCTTCCGGTCCGGATGATCGCAGGAAGACCATACCTAGGCGACGGGCCTCCCTGCCCTCGGCAACGAATGTGAAACCTTCCGGCGGAATGACATTGGCGAGGCTGGCACGGGTCTTCGCCAGCAGCTGATCAGGATCGAAGCTGACACCGAAACCGCGTATCAGTTCGCCGGTCAGAAAACGGACGTAATCGCGCAGCATGGGCTCCAGCGCATGGACCTCTTCAAGCCGTTCGAGCCTGCGAACCGTAACGGTCACATGCGGCGGAAACGGTTGAGTGTCTTGAGCGATTTCTGGGCCTGACGGAGGTTCGGATCCGTCGGAGCACCCTTCGTCATCCGCCTGAGCACTATGTTCACCACCATCCCGATAAGCCGGTTCATCGACATTGTCTCACTCCTCTTCACCTGGATCGAACATGTCCGTCTGGTTCTCCGCGTCTTCTTCCAGGTCTTCATTGGCATTACCTGGAGCCGGGCGGCTGTCCAAAAGGCCGGCAGCTCGCAGTTCCCTAAGGCCCGGAAGGTCGCGGGCGCTTTCAAGCCCGAAGTGGTCGAGAAACTCCTGTGTGACCATGTAGGTCACCGGCCGGCCCGGCGTCATCTTGCGGCGGCCGAACTTGATCCATTCAAGCTCGAGCAGTTGGTCGATGGTGCCGCGGCTGACGCTGACGCCGCGAATCTCCTCGATCTCGGCGCGGGTCACCGGCTGGTGATAGGCGATGATTGCCAGTGTCTCGATCGCGGCGCGCGAGAGCTTGCGCGTCTCGAGTGTTTCCTTCTGCATCAGGAAGCCGAGATCCGGCGCGGTCCGGATCGCCCAGGCATCGCCCACGCGGACAACCGAGACACCCCTGCCCTCGTACCGTTTCTGCAACTGCTCGACCGCGACTTTCCCATCCGAACCGTGCGGCATCCGCGCGTTCAACTCGGCAATGCTCACAGGTTCCGCCGACGCGAACAAGATCGCCTCGACCATGCGCTCCTGCTCGGCGAGCGGCGGCGCCTCGAAGAGGCTCTCTTCTTCCGGCTCAACTTGCACGTTTCGCGCGGATCTGGATCGGTGCAAACATCTCGGACTGCCGGATCTGGATTGCTCCGTTCTTCGCCAGTTCCAGCGAGGCGGCGAAATGCGAGGCCGTGGCGGAACGGCGGCGCTTCGGATCGGTTTCCCAGCCCTCGGGCAGATACGAGAGAAGATCGGTCCACTCGCCCGCATAACCGATCAGGCCCCGCATGCGGTCAAGCGCCTGTTCCAGCGTCATGACGTCGTGGCGATCCATAGTATAGGGTCGGAAATCGTCCTTGGTCCGAATGCGGGCATAACCCTGCATCAGGTCCAGAAGCGTGGCAGTGTAGTGCACCTTGCGCACCCGCATCATGCCTTCGGGGATACCGCGCACGAAGAAATCCCGCCCCTTCTGGTCGCGCGCCATCAATTTGGCGGCGCAATCGCGCATGGCCGCGAGGCGTTCGAGCTGGAAGGCAAGATGTGCGGCCAGTTCCTCGCCCGATGGCCCGTCGTCGGTGGGGTCGGGCGGCAAGAGGAGGCGCGACTTGAGGAAAGCGAGCCAGGCAGCCATCACGAGGTAATCGGCGGCAAGCTCGATCCGGAGCGTCTTGGCGCGTTCGACGAAGCACAGGTATTGCTCTGCCAGCGCCAGCACGCTGATCTTGCGGAGATCGACCTTCTGTGTGCGCGACAGCATGAGCAACAGGTCGAGCGGACCTTCGAACCCGTCGACATCGACAATCAACGCCTCGGCAGCGAGACGCTCTTCGACCTCACCGAACTGGGTGTCGCCGTCCATTTCCTGCTCCCTCATGCGGGTGCCTTGCCGACCTTCAAGCCGGGTGCGGTCCGCTATCTATTAGGGACTGAAAATCTGCTTCGGCGGCCGGAATGTCAATATCTATTGGGGTTCGTCGGGCAGCCAACGCAATATCTGCACGTTTCGCCGCCTTGTCGGACAATGTCCCCAGGGCGGCGACAATCTGCATTTCGTCCATTTCGCCGTTGCAATGGAGGACAAGGTCACAGCCTGCATCAAGGGCCTTGCGACCGCGGGTGCCGATGTCTCCGGCAAGTGCGCCCATCGAGATATCGTCGGTCATCAACAGACCGGACAGCCCGAGGTCGCGGAGCAGTGCGGTGCCCGCCGGGGACTGCGTGACGGGCGCGGTATCGTCGATCTCGGGCAGCATGATGTGTGCCGTCATCACCATCGGCAGGTCGGCAAGGGCCTGGAAAGGCACGAAATCCGACTGGCCCAGTTCCGCCACCGGCGTGGCGATCTGTGGCAGCGCCTGGTGGCTGTCGAGCGTGGCGCGGCCGTGACCGGGTGCATGCTTGACCACGGGCAGGCATCCCGCGTCCATCAGCCCCTCGGCACAGGCGCGCGCCATCGCGATGACGGTGATCGCATCGGTGCCATAGCAGCGGTTCCTCAGAAAAGGGTGTGTCAATGGCCAGGCGATATCGGCCGAGGGCGTGCAGTTCACGTCGATGCCGTGCGCCAGAAGCTCGGTGCCGATCAGCAGGCCGCGCAAGTACATGGCGCGTGCAGCCGGCTGTTCTTCGGAGAACCTTTCGACCTGGTCGAGCGGCGGCAGCCATTCGCGCCAGTGCGGAGCCCGCATCCGCTGGACGCGACCACCTTCCTGGTCGATCAGGATCGGGGCTTCGTGACCAACGCTGTCGCGCAACGCCGTGGTCAGGTGCCGAAGTTGTTCCGGGGTCTCGCAGTTACGCTGGAACAGAATAAACCCCCAGGGGTTCGCCTCCCGGAAAAACCGTGCTTCATTGTCCGACAGCGTCGGCCCGGCGGGCGCAAGAATGTATGCGCCCGCCGCCACCTTACTGGTGCACGACTGGAATGCAGTTGGTGCCGTCCGCGACGATCACCGCGCAGAAGCGGCGGGCGTCGGCCAGGTCCTCGAAGCCCATCACGCGGAGGCGGTAGAACTCGCGCCCACCGCTCTCGACTTCCTGGATCACGCGGGTCTTGCCCACGAAGTAGTCGCTGAACCGTGTCTCGACATCCGCCCATTCCGAACGCGCCACGTCGGCGCTTGCAAAGGCGCCAAGCTGCACAAGGCGCGTGCCCGCCGCGATTGCTGCCGGATCGGCCTCGCCGCTGACGAGCGTCGGCGCTTCAAGCGCAACCGTCTGAAGGCGTGCAGGCCGAAGCACCGGGCGTGGGGTCATAACCGGGACATGTGCTGCCGCCTCGATTTTGAGAACCGCCGGTTCCGGTTTCAGACCGGCATCCGCCAGCGCGGCCGCGACGGCGATATCGGTCGCCGAGGGGGCCGGTTCCGACGCAGGCGCAAGGGCCACGGCTTCTTCAGGCATCTCAGCCGTTGGAGCGATCTCTGCCAACACGCTTTCGTCATCGAGCGAGAAGTACTCCGGCTCGCCAATATCCGAGGCTGGAGCCATTTCGACCGTTTCAATAGCCTCGGAGGTCGGCGCGGGTTCTGGCGCCACCGCAGGCAATTCCGCCATCGCCAGATCTTCCTCTTCGTTCAGTGTCGCCGGTTGGGGTGCCAGGACCACTCGTTCCGAAGGCAGAACATCGACCCGCTCTTCGGCGATGCGATTGACCGTCAGGCCCTGGTACTCACTCGCCAGCCCTCCTGGATCCTCGGGCGCGATGCGCATCGGGCCTTCAAGCGCGCGCACGACAGGTATGCCGGTCACGTCGCGTTGCCAAAGCTTCCAGCCCCAGGTTGCAAGACCCGCGATCAGAACCAGAGAAAGGATCGCACCGCCCCAGTTCAGAGCCGCCGCAAAAGAGCCCCCTTCGCCGGACGCACGATAGTCGTCGTAATGAAATGCCGCCATTGTTCATGCCTCAATTCGCCCCCGGTTTGCCCGGGTGGTCACCACTGCTCTCGACGGCGGCGGGGCACTTTATGTCAGTTAGGCGAACCCGACTGCTAGCGCATTTCCTCGACCGGCGTCACACCCAGAATACCCAATCCGTTTGAAATAACAACGGCTACGGCTCTAGGTAGGGCGATTTTCGCCGCCGTGGCGCGCGGGTCGCCTTCGTGAAGGAAACGCAGTTCCGGTTTCTCGTTGCCCTTGTTCCAGAGCGCATGGAACTCCGAGGCCAGGTCGTAGAGATAGAATGCGACCCGGTGCGGTTCATGGTTTCGCGCCGCAATCTCGACGAGGCGCGGCCATTCGGCCAACTTCTTGGCGACTGCGATTTCAGCCTCGTCCTCGAGGCTCGCATTGTCGGACCAGTCGAGATGCATCTCCTCGGCCTTTCGCATCACTGATCGGATGCGTGCATGGGCGTACTGCACGTAGAATACCGGGTTATCCTTGGACTGTTCCACCGACTTGTCGAAATCGAAGTCGAGCGGCGCGTCGTTTTTCCGCGTCAGCATCACGAAGCGCGTGACATCGGGACCGACCTGGTCGACCACGTCGCGAAGGGTGACGAAAGTCCCTGCCCGCTTGGACATCTTGAAGGGCTCGCCGTTCTTGTAGAGCTTCACCAGCTGGGTCAGCTTGATGTCGAGCGGCACGCGGCCATCGGACAGTGCGCTGACCGCGGCGTTCATCCGCTTGACGTAGCCTCCGTGGTCGGCGCCGAAAATGTCGATGAGTTCATCGAAGCCGCGTTTCACCTTGTCCCAGTGATAGGCGATGTCGGGGGCGAAATAGGTCCAGGCGCCGTCCGATTTCTTGATCGGGCGGTCCACGTCGTCGCCATGCGCGGTCGAGCGGAAGAGCGTCTGTTCGCGGGGCTCCCAGTCCTCGGGCACCTTTCCCTTCGGCGGTTCCAGCGTGCCGCGGTAGATCAGGTCCTTCTTGTCGAGCTCCTTGATGGCGTCCTCGATCAGGCCGGTGTCGTAAAGCGACTTCTCCGAGAAGAAATGGTCCATCTTCACGCCAAGAAGCGCAAGATCCTCGCGGATCAGGCCCATCATCGCTTCGGTGGCGAAGTCACGTACTTGCGTCAGCCATTCGGCTTCAGGCTTGTCGAGCAGGTCGCGGCCGTACTTTTCCTTCAGCGCCTCTCCGATGGGGATCAGATAGTCGCCCGGATAGAGACCCTCGGCAATCTCGGGGCTGAGACCGTTGGCTTCGCGGTACCTCTCAAAGGCCGAGCGGGCGAGCACGTCGACCTGCGCGCCGCCGTCGTTGATGTAGTACTCGCGTGTCACCTCGTATCCCGCGAAGGCGAGGAGCGACGCGAGCGCATCACCAAAGACCGCGCCGCGTGTGTGGCCGACGTGGAGCGGGCCGGTCGGATTGGCCGAGACGTATTCCACGTTGACCCGCACGCCGGCGCCCATGCCGGAATGACCATATGTACGGCCCGCGTCGATGACCTCGGCCACCACGTCGTGCCAGATGCGAGGGTCGAGACGCAGGTTCAGGAAGCCCGGACCGGCGACCTCGGCCGACGCAATCGCGGGATCGGCGGCGAGCCGTTCGGCCAACGCCTCGGCAATGACGCGGGGCGGCTTGCCCGCTGGCTTGGCGAGCACCATCGCGGCGTTGGTCGCCATGTCGCCATGCGCCGGGTCGCGCGGCGGCTCGACGGCGACATTTCCCCACGAGAGGTCACCGGGCAAGGCGCCTTCGGCGACCATCGCGTTGAGGGTCTCGATGATCGTGGTGCGGATATCGGCGAAAATGTTCATGGGCGGGGTTTACCAGCAAGCCAACCGGGTTCAAGCGGGCCTTCGCCGGTTTTTCAACTCCATCATGATTTCGACAGGATGTTGCCACATTCGTGCTTATTCTCTGACCAAGTACACTGGAGGGATAGTACATGTCACGCACGAGTAAGGGGCGGATTACCGGCATGGTCGCCGTGGTCGCGCTCGCCGCAAGCTTCACGGCTGCGCCAAGCATCATCAACATCGGGTCTTTTGACGACGCCGCCTTTGCCAAGAATGGCAACGGAAACGGCGGCGGAGGCGGGAAAAGCAGTTCAAGCAAGGGCAAATCCGGCAACGCGAAACTGAAAGGCAAGTCTGCATCGACCAGTCGCGGCAAGTCTGGCGGAGGCGCCAGCGGCGTCGAGCGCTCGCTCCGGAAGCTTTTCGGAAAGGACAAGAAAGTGTCGCGCGGCGGCGGCAAGCCGGCTTCGAAAGCGACCGAATCGATCGAGAGCGAATTCGCCACCGATATTGATCCGGAGGCCGAAGTCGAAGAGGCAGAGACCGAACTGGTCGCACTTCGTCCCGACCAGAAGGGCAAGTGGAATGCCGTCAAGGCGAACCAGCGGGCCCTGGAAGTCCATATCCGAAACCAGAAGTTCAACGGCACCATCGGCACGCTGGCGCAGTACCAGCTGGCCGGCAAGGCGGCATCGGGCGAAACCCTGACCCCGGACGAACAGGCCGCTTACGACTACCTAACCGGTGGGTCGATGGCCGAGTTGACCGATGAGGACTTGCTGGAGCGCCTGAATTCGGACGACGACACCGCGCCGGTCTACGACATAGTGGATGGCGCGATTGAATGTGTCGACAACTGCGACGGCGCGTTGAGCGGAGAGGAGGCCGTTGCGGAAGCCACGAGCCAGGCGACCGCTGAAGACCTGCTGATGGCGAGCGAACAGCGCATCATCGACGGATCGAACAAGCCGACCGAAGGCATCGAGGAGCAGTTACTCGACGAACTGGCGGATGCGCTTGGTTTCATGCGGCCCGATCCCGTGGAAGAGCTCGAGGTATCGTCCGAAGAGATAGTGCCAGAAGACGAAACGATTTAGGCCCCGGCCTTGAAGAGACCTGGATTGCGGCGCCTTCGGGCGCCGTCTTCCGTTTTGGTAGGTCGCTATCTGCCGGATGCCGAGATCTCGAGCCCGCCTATGAAACGCTCGTGGCATTGGATGGCGAAACGGTCGGTCATCCCGGCGATGTAGTCGCTGACGATGCGGGCCAACGCGACTTCCGAAGCCACCTCCTCGACATCCTTGCGCCACTGTTTGGGCAGGTTCTCGGGGTGGTTCAGGAAGAACGGGAAGAGATCGCGCACGACCTGAGTCACTTGCTGGCGCATCGCGACGACCGAGGGCGCACGATACATACGCTCGAAGAGGAAGGACCTCAGAACCTTTAGATCCTCGAAGATCGGCGGTGAAAAGCGGATGATCTGTAAGCCTGCTCGTCGGATGTCGTCTGCACTTTCCGGCCCGAGTTCGGTCAACCTCGATTGCGCGTCAGCGATAACATCCTCAACCAGGACCCCAAAGAAGCGCCGGAGCGCCTCGTGGCGCCGCCGGTAGTAGTTCAGACCCGGATACAGTTCATCGACCCGCGCGAAACAGGCGTCTAGGATCGGCAGTTCAGCCAGTTCGTCGGTCGAGAATAGCTCGGCCCGCAGTCCGTCGTGCAGATCGTGGTGGTTATATGCCACGTCATCCGAAATCGCCGCAACCTGTGCCTCGGCACTGGCAAAAGTGTCGAGTTCGAGATCCTGGAGCTTCTGGTACTCGGCCAGCGCCCAGGGCAGATCGCCGGACACCGGGCCGTTGTGCTTGGCGATACCCTCGAGCGTTTCCCATGTCAGATTCAGCCCGTCGAACTCGGCATAGTGACGTTCCAGGGCGGTGACGATCCGAAGCGCCTGCGCATTGTGGTCGAACCCGCCGTAAGGCGACATGAGCTCGGACAGCGCGTCCTCGCCGGTATGGCCGAAGGGTGTATGGCCGAGGTCATGGGCCAGCGCCACCGCCTCGGTCAACTCTGCATTGAGGCCAAGTGCGCCCGAGATGGTCCGCGCGACCTGCGCCACCTCGATGGAATGG
This sequence comes from Silicimonas sp., assembly GCA_022340315.1. Lineage (GTDB taxonomy): Bacteria > Pseudomonadota > Alphaproteobacteria > Rhodobacterales > Rhodobacteraceae > JAJDOD01. The sequence continues at coordinate 40,560 of JAJDOD010000073.1, forward strand.
GTCAGACGGGTGCGGAAATAGTCGCCCTCGTGCTCGATGAAGACCTGGGTCTTGTGCTTGAGGCGGCGGAATGCGCTGGCATGAATGATCCGGTCGCGGTCGCGCTGAAAACAGGACCGGAATGTGCTTCCATCTTCATCATAGAGCCGTCCCCGGCTTGCGCCCGGATCGGATGCGTAAGCTGCTGTCATGTCCCTGCCGGCTTTCTCTGCCTGTTGCCCTTCCTATAGCCGCATTCGCCGGACATGCGAAGCGACCGCTTGCGGCGGCGATGGTGGCACCCTATTTTCAGCGCATGGACTTGCAGATCCCTCCCAAGGTCACGCCGCGCGCGTTTGAACGGCTGGCCGAGATCAACGACGGCGCCGACGCTCCGAAGGCGCTGCGCGTTGCCGTCGAGGGGGGCGGTTGCTCGGGCTTTCAGTACAACATCGACCTGGATGACCCGGCCGAGGGCGATCTGGTGCTGGAAGGGGGCGGCCAGAAGGTCGTCGTGGACGAAGTTTCCCTGCCCTTTCTGGCCAATGCTGTGATCGACTTTTCGGAGGAACTGATCGGCGCGCGCTTCGTGATCGAGAACCCCAATGCGACATCCTCCTGCGGATGCGGGACGAGTTTCTCGATCTGACTGCGCCGCCTGATACAGGAGGATACGCCGTGTTCAAGATTTCCAACGACCCACAGGGGTTCAAGAGGCTGAGCATTTCGGGTCGGATCGAGGCCGAAGAGATGCGCGCAGGCCTGGACGCATTCCTTGACTCGCTGGAGGACGGCAAGCGGACGCCGTTTCTTTACACGATCACCGATTTCGAGTTTCCACCGATGGCGGCGATCGCGGTGGAGTTCGGCTATTTTCCGCAGCTTCTGACCAGTCTTTCAAAGATCGGTCGCGTCGCGGTCGTGGCAGACCAGTCGTGGCTTCGCACGGCGGCCGAAGTGGAGGGCGCGCTGATCCCCGGTCTGGAGATCAGGGCGTTCGAGCCCGGGCAGGAGAAGGCGGCGGAGGCTTGGCTTCTGACCGACGACTCGGTGCCTGTCTGAGCCGGGATTCGCTTTGACATCGTGGGCCAAAGGGCTTTCTGTCAGGGCATGAAAATCGCCACCTTCAACATCAACGGGATCAAGGCGCGGTTCGAGCCGCTGACCGACTGGTTGCGTGACAGTGCGCCGGACGTGGCCGTGCTGCAGGAGATCAAGTCGGTTGATGAGAATTTCCCGCGCGAGCACTTCGAGGACCTCGGCTACGCCGTCGAGACGCATGGGCAGAAGAGCTTCAACGGTGTGGCGATCCTCTCGAAGCTGCCGCTGGAGGATGTCACGCGCGCCCTGCCCGGCGATGACGGCGATGAGCAGGCGCGCTGGATCGAGGCGACGGTAATCGGTGATGTGGCGGTGCGGGTCTGCGGGCTTTACCTGCCCAACGGCAACCCGGCGCCGGGGCCGAAGTTCGAATACAAGCTGGCCTGGATGGAGCGGCTGAAGGCCCGGGCAGAGGCGTTGCTGCAGGCGGAGGAGCCTGCGGTCATGTGTGGCGACTACAACGTGATCCCACAGGACGAGGACGCCGCGCGGCCCGACGCCTGGCGTGACGATGCTCTGGCGATGCCCGAGAGCCGGGCGGCGTTCCGGCGCATTCTGAACCTGGGTTTCACCGAGGCGTTTCGCGCCGTCGAGCAGTCGCCGGGACATTATTCGTTCTGGGATTACCAGCGGGGCGCATATGATCGGAACGACGGCATCCGCATTGACCATCACCTGTTGACGCCGCAGGCCGCCGACCTGCTTACGGGCTCTTGGATTGAGGCGGAGGTCCGGGGGCGCGAGAAGCCCTCGGATCACACGCCGGTCTGGATCGAACTCGCTGCCTGAAGGAGGGGAGAATGCCCATCAAAACGCTGGACCACGTCAACATCGTGACCGCCAATGTCGAGGACATGACTGAATGGTACGAGAAGGTTCTCGGCCTCAAGAAAGGTCCGCGACCGAATTTCAGCGTGGCCGGCGCCTGGCTTTACGTCGGTGAAAATCCCTACGTTCACCTGGTCAAGATCGACGCGCCCCGGCAACCATCGGGTGTTCAACTGGAACATTTCGCGTTCGGCGCCACGGGTATGGCCGAGTTCCTGGAAACGCTGGAGACGTACGGTGTGGAGCATACGGTCGATCCCGTGCCCGGTTACCCTCTTGTCCAGATCAATTTCCGCGACCCGGAGGGGAACCATATTCACGTCGATTTCCACGACGAAGAGATGGCGGAAACAAGCTGATCGCGGAACCGCTGCCTTGTTTCCGCCGTTTTGCCTCAATAGATCCAACACAAACGGAGGCAAAACATGCTTAAGACACTGACTTTTGCGCTTGTGGCGGCCACTTTGGCCCTGCCCGGCGCGGCGATTGCCAAGGGGCCGAAGGGCTGCCCGCCGGGTCTTCAAAAGAAGTCTCCCGCCTGCGTTCCACCGGGCTTGGCGAAGAAGGGCGTGCGCTATGGCGACGACCGGTACGATCGTGACGATGACGACGACGAGTGGCGGGACCGCGACTATTCGGAACTGCGCGTTGGCGACCGGGTGATCCTTGATGGCCGCGAATATATCGTGGTGAGAACCGACGACCGCATCGTGCTGCGTCGCGGTGACGATCTTTACCGTCTGCCCTGGCCGGATGCCGGGAACGATTATGTCCGGATCGGCGATGCCATCGTCCGGGTCAACCGCGAGACCCGGCAAGTGATCCAGTGGATCAGGCTGACTGACCTGATCTTCGGCTAAGGTGGGCGGCACGGCGAAGCCGCGCGTCAGAAGAGTTGCCGAGCAGATTTTCGACCCGGACGATGTGGCGGACGCCCTGGCGTTACTTGAGAGAGATTGCTGCCCTGGCGAAGTTGCCGCTCTGACCGAGCGCGGTACCGAGAGGGTTCGCCTCGCGGCACTCAAGCTTTCCGGGGGCAACTTGCAAAGGCTGGTCAAGGCCATCTGCCTGGCTCAAATGGATTGGCGCGATGCACTACTGGGCGCTGGATTTGGCCACGACACGGGCGCTCATGTGGCCTGGGCCGAGGCATGCATTGGCTCAGGCTCCTCATCCGACGAATGATCCGATGACCCCGACGGACCAGAGTACGCCCTAATTGGCCGCGACTTGTGAAAGCGAAACGGGCCAGACTACTCTGCCGCGACCCTCGCGACACCGAGCATGTCGGCCAGGTAACGGCCCGTGTGGCTGCCCTCGATGGCCGCGACTTCCTCCGGCGTCCCCTCGGCCACGATCCTGCCACCTCCGTCGCCGCCCTCGGGGCCGATGTCGATGATGTGGTCAGCGGTCTTGATGACGTCGAGATTGTGCTCGATCACCACGACAGAGTTCCCCTGTTCCACCAGTTCGTGAAGGACCTCTAGCAGTTTTCGAACATCTTCGAAGTGCAAACCCGTCGTCGGCTCGTCCAGAATATACAAAGTGCGACCTGTGGCCCGTTTGGACAGCTCCTTCGAGAGCTTCACCCGCTGCGCCTCGCCGCCCGAGAGCGTCGTCGCCTGCTGGCCGACCTTGATGTAGCCGAGGCCGACGCGCATCAGTGCATCCATCTTCTCGCGGATCGAGGGCACGGCCTTGAAGAACTCCTGCGCGTCCTCGACGGTCATATCAAGAACGTCGGCTATGCTCTTGCCCTTGAACTTGATTTCCAGCGTTTCGCGGTTGTAGCGCGCGCCCTTGCAGGTCTCGCAGGTGACGTAGACATCCGGCAGGAAGTGCATCTCGATCTTGATGACACCATCGCCCTGACACGCCTCGCAGCGCCCGCCCTTGACGTTGAAGCTGAAACGGCCGGGCTTGTAGCCGCGCGCTTTGGCTTCGGGCAGACCCGCGAACCAGTCGCGGATCGGGGTGAAGGCCCCGGTGTAAGTGGCTGGATTCGAGCGTGGAGTCCGGCCAATCGGGCGTTGGTCGATGTCGATCACCTTGTCGAGGTGTTCGAGCCCCTTGATCGTCTCGCAGGGTGCGGGCGTCTGGCGGGCGCCGTTGAGGCGCATGGACGCGGTCTTGAAGAGCGTCTCGATGGTGAGCGTCGACTTGCCGCCGCCGGAGACACCGGAGACGCAAACGAACTTGCCGAGTGGAAAGTCGACAGTGACGTTCTGCAGATTGTTGCCGGTAGCATTGATGACGGTCAGTTTTTTCTTGTTGCCTGCCCGGCGCTCGGACGGGATCGCGATTTCGCGGCGGCCGGCGAGGTAATCGCCGGTGATGCTGCCCTTGGTCTTCATGATCTGGGCCGTGGTGCCCTTGGCCACGACCTCGCCGCCGTGCACGCCCGCGCCGGGGCCGATGTCGAAGACGTAATCGGCCTCGCGGATCGCTTCCTCGTCATGTTCGACCACGATCACGGTGTTGCCCTGGTCGCGCAGGTTCTTGAGCGTTTCCAGAAGCCGCCCGTTGTCGCGCTGGTGAAGCCCGATGGACGGCTCGTCGAGGACGTAGAGGACGCCCGTCAGGCCGGAGCCGATCTGGCTGGCAAGCCGGATGCGCTGGCTTTCGCCGCCCGAAAGGGTTCCGGCGTTGCGGGAGAGAGTGAGGTATTCCAGCCCGACATTGTTGAGAAAGCCGAGCCGTTCGCGAATTTCCTTGAGGATGGCCCGGGCGATCTCGTTCTTCTGTTTGCTCAGGTGGTTCGGCGCATCCTCGACCCAGGCCAGCGCCTCGCGGATCGAGAGTTGCACGACATGGCCGACGTGGAAGAGGTTCTTCTTCGAGCCGATCCTGACCGCCAGCGCCTCGGGCCGGAGGCGGTGGCCTTCGCAGACGCCGCAGGGGCGGTTGTTCTGAAAGCGTTCGAGGTCCTCGCGAATCCAGCTGGAATCGGTGGATTTGTAGCGGCGTTCGAGATTGGGAATGATCCCCTCGAAGGGCTTGGCGACGGTATAGACCCGCCCGCCTTCGTCGAAGCGGAACGGCACCTCGTCATCGCCCGAGCCGAAGAGGATCGCCTGCTTGACGTGCTCGGGCAGGTCCTTCCAGGGCGTGCGCTTGTCGAATTCGTAGTGCTTCGCCAGCGCCTCGATCACCTGCATGTAATAGGGCGACTTGCCCTTGCGCCAGTTGGCGAGCGCGCCGGTATCGACCGGCACCAGCGGGCGCGACTGGTCGGGGACGACGAGGCGTTCGTCGAAGAAAAGCTCGACGCCGAGGCCGTCGCAGGCCGGGCAGGCGCCGAAGGGGGCGTTGAAGCTGAAGAGACGCGGCTCGATCTCGGGGATGGTGAAGCCGGAGACCGGGCAGGCGAAGTTCTCGGAGAAGGTGATGCGTTCGGGGTCCTCGTCCTCGGCCACCGCCGTCTCAAGGATGGCGATGCCGTCGGCGAGGTCGAGCGCGGTGCGGAAGCTGTCGGCGAGCCGTGTCTCGATCCCTTCGCGGACCACGATGCGGTCCACCACCACGTCGATGTCGTGGCGGAACTTCTTGTCGAGCGTCGGCGGGTCTTCCAGTTCGTGGAAGTGGCCGTTGACCTTGACGCGCTGGAAGCCCTGCTTGCGAAGCTCGATGAATTCCTTGCGGTATTCGCCCTTGCGGTCGCGCACGATGGGGGCGAGGAGATAGGCGCGCGTCCCCTCCTCCATCGCCATCACGCGGTCGACCATGTCCTGCACCTGCTGCGCCTCGATGGGCTGGCCGGTCGCTGGCGAATAGGGCGTGCCGGCGCGGGCGAAGAGGAGCCGCATGTAGTCGTAGATCTCGGTGACGGTCCCGACGGTCGAGCGCGGGTTCTTGGACGTGGTCTTCTGTTCGATGGAAATGGCCGGGGACAGGCCGGAGATGTGGTCGACATCCGGCTTTTCCATCATGTCGAGGAACTGGCGCGCATAGGCCGAGAGGCTCTCGACATAGCGCCGCTGACCCTCGGCATAGATGGTGTCGAAGGCGAGCGAGGATTTGCCGGAGCCGGAGAGGCCGGTGATCACCACGAGCTGGTCGCGCGGAATATCGACGTCGATATTCTTGAGATTGTGCTCGCGCGCGCCGCGCACCTCGATGTTCTTCAACTCGGCCATCACTTCACCTGTTCGGAGTACATTGAGAGATAGCCGCTACGGGCGAAACCTCAATGGCCCGGATAGAACATTACCGGAACATTTACAATTCGTCACGGGGGGATTTGAAGAATTCTGTGGATAACGCGGAACACGGCCAGAATGCCGGCCTAACGTCTCCGCCTCCTGCGGCGCCCGCAGAGCCAGGAGAACATGGCCACGTTCACGAGCGGCGAGAGAAAAATGACGGCCACGATGGCTATCGCACCCAAATTGGAAACCGCAAAGCTGGCGAGGAATACACTCCACGGCATTCCCAGAACCATGAGGGCAGCCGTCGCGGCCTCGTCCGGTGCGCCTGGCCAAATCCCTTGCGATCCCAAGACAACCAAGGCCCCAGCCAGACAATAGATCAGCGCGCCCCCGCGCACTGCCCAAAGGCAAATCTTCTTTGACTTGCTCAGATCAGATATGGATGACCCTGTCGTAGGCATCCAGGACACTCTCATGCATCATCTCACTTAACGTCGGATGCGGAAATACCGTTTCCATTAAATCTTCTTCCGTCGTCTCGAGTTGGCGCCCGACGACATACCCCTGAATAAGCTCGGTCACTTCGGCGCCGACCATATGCGCACCGAGCAGTTCGCCGGTCTTCTCATCGAAGACCGTCTTCACCATGCCTTCCGCCTCGCCGAGAGCGATTGCCTTGCCATTGCCGATGAACGGGAAGCGGCCGACCTTGACCTTGTAGCCCAGTTCTTTCGCCTTTGCCTCGCTGTAGCCGACCGAGGCGACCTGCGGGTGGCAATATGTGCACCCGGCAATGCTTTCGGGTTTCACGGGATGGACCTTGTTCTTGCCCGCGATCAGTTCGGCAACCATGACACCCTCGTGGCTTGCCTTGTGCGCCAGCCACGGCGCTCCCGCGATGTCGCCGATGGCATAGAGCCCGTCGACACCGGTGCGGCAGTATTCATCCGTCACCACGTGGGTGCGGTCGATCTTCACGCCCAGGGCTTCAAGCCCGAGGTTTTCGGCGTTGCCGACGATACCGACGGCAGAGATGACGGTATCGAACTCCATCTTCTCGACCTTGCCGCCCACTTCAATATGGGCCGTCACCTTGTCCTTGGCGCGGTCGAGCTGCTTGACCATCGCCTTTTCCATGATCTTCATGCCCTGCTTGGTGAACGACTTCTTGGCGAAGGCCGAGATCTCGGCGTCCTCTACCGGAAGCACGCGGTCCATGACCTCGACCACTGTCGTGTCAGCGCCTAGCGTGTTGTAAAAGCTGGCAAACTCGATGCCGATGGCGCCCGAGCCGATGACCAGCAGCTTCTTCGGCATGTGGGGCGGCTGGAGCGCGTGCTTGTAGGTCCAGACACGTTCGCCGTCAGCTTCCAGCCCTGGCAATTCGCGCGCCCGCGCGCCGGTGGCCAGGATGATCGACTTAGCGGCCAATTCCTCGTCGCCCTTGTCGGTCTTGACGGCGACCTTGCCTTTGGCGGGGATCGTTGCCGTTCCCATCACCACGTCGACCTTGTTCTTCTTCATCAGGTGGCCAACGCCGGAGTTCAGCTGCTTGGCGACCGCGCGCGACCGTTTCACAACCGCGTCGAGGTCGTAGCCGATGCCCTCGGCCTTGAGGCCGAATTCCTTGGCCCGGTGCATGAGGTGGAACACCTCCGACGACCGCAGCATCGCCTTGGTGGGGATGCAGCCCCAGTTAAGGCAGATGCCGCCCATGTGCTCGCGCTCCACGATCGCGGTCTTCAGCCCAAGCTGGCTGGCGCGGATCGCAGCCACGTAACCCCCCGGTCCGGCACCGATAACAACGACATCGTAGGATTTTGCGGCCATATTTTTCTCCGAAGGCAGACAGTTCGACGTAGTACGAATAAAGGAAGACTGCCGGAAATTCCACCGGTGCGCCAGTGCGGCGTGCGAGAAGCCGCTATGCAGCCACGTCAGGCAAAAAAACTGAAACTTCATAAATCGGTACTAGGAATGGCCCAACAGCGGCGCTCGCCAGGCGGCTTGCCGTTCATCAAGACCCATGCCCTGGGATCGCGGCTCGACCGCGAGGAGTGTTCATGTCGGAAGTCCGAAAGTCTCAAACACCTGCATTGATTGAACGACTGGCGATCATCGACGATGCCGAGTTCGACCAGATGCTTTACGCAAGGCTCATCAAGCGGACCGGCCTGATCGGAGAAACGCTCTGCTTCTACAGCGCGGAAGAGGCGATTGAATTCTTCGAGTCGCCCGATGCCCGTCCCGTCGATGTGATCCTGCTGGACATCAACATGCCGGGCATGTCCGGCTTCGAATTCCTCGACCATGTCAGCCGAGACCAGAAAAGGCACTATGCCGATATTGTCATCATCATGCTGACGACATCGCTAAACCCGTCCGATGTCGAGCGCGCGAAAAGGTTTGCTCTGGTAAAGGATTATTTTCACAAGCCTCTGGAAGAGGCCCACATTCATCGAATAGCAGACATCCTGAAAGCAAACGGCACCTGATGGACCGCTGCTTTTACAGGACCGTTCACGCGGCCGTTTCGGCCTGAAGCCGCCGCAACACGGCGCCATACCCGCCATCGTCGAGATATGACTGCTCGTCCTTGCTCGTCCGGCGGTTCAGTTCCTCGTTCCGGGTCGGGAACCGGCCATAAAGACGGATGACTTCCCGGTGCGCCCGGGCATGTGGCAACATGCCGTCGCCGGTTTCCGGCATCCGGGTTTTGAACAGCCGTACCGCGCGATCCTGGTCTTCAAGGCACTCGGAATGCATGAGGGGCACGTAGAAGAACTGACGCGCTGGTTCGTCGATCCGCATGTCCCAGTTCCGCGAGATCGCAACTTTCGCCGCAGCTTTGGCAATTGCGTCCGAGCCAAATGCCTTGGCGGTTCCACGAAACATGTTTCGGGAGAACTGATCGGTCAGGATAATGTAGGCGAGCGTTCCGCTGGGATAGGTCAGCCAGAGAGACAGCGCGCCTTCCAAGGCTCGATCGTGCAGACTGCCGAATTTCTCGCGCAGGGTACGATCCAGATCGTCACCTCCCGAGTACCAGCCCTTCGGCCCAACTTCGTCGAGCCAAAATCGCAAAACGTCTTCGGGTCCCGTCATCATGGCACCTGCCCTTGCCTGACTTGCCTTACCTGCCTCGGGATCAACCGTTACAGCAAATGCACATTGGTTCAAAGGGGCGTCTCCTTATCGCTCGATTCATCGTCGTCGTTGTCGACATTTTCGGCATAGTACTCCTGCGCCACCTCGACCACGACGGGCGTTGCCGTGGGCAGGATTGGCGCATAAGCGACGGCATCATAGTCCTCGTCTGCCGCGTAAAGCGAAACCCGCTGGGTCATCCGATATGCGACATAGGCCGCAAGGGTGATCATGACCGCCATCACGTAAGCCCAGAAACCCGGTGCGCCGATCCGGCTCATCGCCCAGCCCGTCAGGATCGGGCCGACGATCGCACCCAGGCCGTTGACGAACAACAGACCGCCGGATGCCGCCGCCATGTCGTCGGGTTCGAGATAGTCGTTCATGTAGGCGATCAGCAACGCGTAAAGCGGGTTCGAGCATCCCCCCATCAGGAAGGCCGCGGCAAGCAGCAGTTCGAAGTGGGAGCCGAAAACCAATCCGATCAATGCCGCCACCGCACCGCCGACCGCTGTGCCGAAGATCAGCACGCGTCGGTCCATCCGGTCCGACGCCCAGCCGATCGGGTACTGCATGACGAGCCCGCCGACAAAGATCGCCGAGATGAAGACCGAGATCTGCGCGACACTCAGCCCGGCCTCGGTCCCGAAAATCGACGCCATGCCGAATTGCGCGGCGAACATCGCCCCGATCAGGAACATGCCCACGACGGCGGTGGGCGAGTTGCGGTAGAGCTGGCGCAGGCTCATCGACTTGGTCGTGTCGAAAGACGGCGTTGTGGTTGCTGCCAGAAGGATCGGCGCGAAGGAGAGCGACACCAGAACGGAAGGGATAATGAAGAGCACATATCCCGCCGGGTCATGGACGTTGAGAAGCGCCTGGCTTGCAACGATCCCGCCCATCTGGACGATCATGTATAGCGAGAGCGCCTTGCCGCGCGTCTCGTTGGTCGAGGCGTTGTTCAGCCAGCTTTCGGCCGTCACGTAGACGCCCGAGAACGAGAACCCGAAGATCACCCGCAGGAGGAACCAGGCCCAGGGCTCGGTGATCGTCGGATAGAGGATCAGCACCGCTGAAACGAACGAGCCGAGCGCCGCGAAGACCCTGACGTGGCCGACGCGCCGGATCATCTCGGGCGCCATGCGCGAGCCGAAGAGGAAGCCGACGAAATAGGCCGATGTAATGACCGAAAGCTCGCCCGTCGTGAATTGCTCGATCGAGCCACGGATACCGATCAGCGAGCCCTGCAGCCCGTTGCCCACCATCAACAGCAGAACTCCCAGCAACAACGCCCAGGACTGCCTGAGAACTTCCAGCATCGAGATGCCCCTTAACCTGTCGCGCCCGCGATACCCAAGCGGCGAATACCACTCATTCCCGTCTGCGACGCCTGCGTGTCGGAAACGCAATAAACGCCATGGAACCGTCGGCCCAGTAACAGCCCTGCAAACGGCGTCAATCCAAGGATTGGCGGCAGGCTATTTTCCGCGCTCCGGCAACAGAAGCGAGGCATCCCCATACGAGAAGAACCTGTACTCGGCACCGATGGCGTGGGCGTAGACCTCGCGGATGCGTTCGGTTCCCAGAAAGGCCGAGACAAGCATCATCAGCGTCGATTTCGGCAGGTGGAAATTGGTCATCAGCGCATCTGCCAGCTTGAACCGGTAGCCGGGCGTTATGAAGATGTCCGTCGCACCCTCCCAGGGGGACAGCGTCCCGTCCGCCGCCGCCGCCGTCTCGATCAGCCGCATGGCAGTCGTGCCCACCGGCACGATCCGCCCGCCCGCCAAGCGGGTCGCGTTGATCTCATCCGCCGCGGTGGCAGTGATCTGGCCGGTTTCCGCGTGCATCCGGTGGTCGCGTACGTCATCGACCTTGACCGGCAGAAAGGTGCCCGCACCAACGTGCAATGTCACGAAGCTGCGCGTCACGCCGCGCGCGTCCAGCGCGGCCAAGAGTGCGTCGTCGAAATGCAGCGAAGCCGTCGGCGCCGCCACAGCGCCCGAGGCCCGCGCCCAGATCGTCTGGTAGTCCTGTCGATCCCGCGCGTCCGCCGGACGCCGACCCTCGATGTACGGCGGCAGAGGCATCGCTCCGGCCTCGGCGAGGGCCGTGTCGAAATCCTCGCCCTCCAGGTTGAAGCGCAGCCGCCCTGCCCCCTCGGCGCGGCCTTCAAGCACCGCAGTCAGCCCGGCGCCGAAATCAAGCGCTTCGCCGTCGCGCACCTTTTTCAGCGGTTTGAGAAGCGCTGACCAGGTCCCGTCCGCAAGCGGCTCGAGCAGCGTGACCTCGATCCGCGCCTCGGTCTCGCCGGCCGCTCCGCTGCGCCGCCTCGTGCCGCTCAGCCGCGCCGGGATCACCTTTGTGTCGTTCAACACGAGCCTGTCGCCAGGGCGAAGAAAATCCGGCAGGTCGATTGTCCGCGCGTCCGTCATCCGGTCCGGCGTCGCCACCAGAAGGCGCGAGGACGAGCGCGGGCGCGCGGGACGGGTCGCGATCAGCCGCTCGGGCAGATCGAAGTCGAAGTCGGAAAGTTTCATTCAGCCTCCCGGCGGCGCACGACGGAAGATCTGCCGGAATGCGCCGGGCGTCAGAATCGAGAGCGGATTGACCCGCACGCTCGGATCCGCGGCAGGACCCGCCATCCTGTAGTTGAAACCGAACAGTCCTTCGCCTCGCCTGGTCAGGAACGACCCGATACCGTTCAGAAAATAGACCGGTGACACGACACCCCGGAAGTCCATCCTCTCGCTGGGCATATCGTAGATGCCGTCGGCCGAGATGCCGATCGACGGACCCACCGCCGCCGCCTGCGTGAGACGTATCTGCCGGCGGTCGAGACGAAATCGGCCGTCGATGGTGTCAAAACGGATGCCCGCGCCGCCCAACTGGTCGATAAGCCCGACGACGCTGACCGCGTCCAGCAACTTGGCCATTGCAGATGCATCCTTGATACGCGCGCCTTCGATCAGAAACTCGCCGTTGAAGGTGCCGGAAGGCGCATCCGCGACGGGTGTCAAAACAAGGTCCAACGTTCCCCCGCGGGCGCTCGGGGTCAGGCCCGCATCGCGCAAGACGCCCGCCGCGTCGGCCGAGGTAATCCGGATCGCGGTACCGGCATTGGCCGGCGACAGGGTACCCTGGATCGGCGTCTGCCCGTTGATGCGTGCCTCGAAAGTTCCGGAAAGGCCTTGCCCCCCGAACTCGATACGCCCGACCAGGGGAGCGAAAGCAATACCGTTCGAAACCGTCAGTCGGTCCAGCCGCAAACTGATCGGGCCCGTGTCATCGCCACCTCTGCCGCCCGCAAGTTCCAGTTGCCGCAGATCCATCGTGCCGCCCAACACCGAGATTGTCGGCGGGCCTCCGCCCGGAGAGGGGATCAGTTCAACCTCGGCGTTCAGCCAGTTGCCAAGCTTCAGATCCTCGAAACGCGCCCGCTCCAACCTGCCTTCCTCGGCCAGTTCGATTGCGCCGTCGAAGGACAGATCACGGGTGCGAAGCGCAAGTTCCTCGATTTCGGGCACATCACCCAGGCTTGCGGTGACTTCCAGTTCGCCGAGTTGGTCGGGCGGCTTGCGCCAGCCCAACGCCGCGAGACCCATATCGAGCCCGCCAAGATCGGATGTCAGGTTGAGCCTTGGCGGCGTTTCGGGATCGGCGGGCAGGCTCAGCACGTAGTCCGCTCGCCCCTCGCCCCGCACCATGCCTTCGGGCAGCGGCAGGTCAAACACGTCGACCGCCTCCTGCGACAGCGTCACTCGTCCGGTCACCTCGCCACCCTCGCTGGACGCCTTCCCAAGCGGCTGCCGCCAGTTGGCCGTAAGCGGAATCCCGTCAAGATAGGCCGGCCCTGAAATCTCGATCGAAGCGGGCGTCGCCTCAAGACGCAACTCGGGCGATGACAGCCGCCGGCCCGGAATGAGAAGCTCCGACGTAACGTCGCGCAAAGCGGCAGTCACGTCGTAATCCACTTCGTCAGCCTGAATTTCGTCCTTCAGCGGCAACGTGATCCGCGCTGCACCGCTGAGGTCCGCACTTGCGAGATCAACCGGCCTTTTTGCGCGATCCATGAGGCGAAGCGGCCGGTTGTTCAGGATTGTCAGGATGTCGTCAAGCCGACCTGTCGCGGCGACGTCGATCTGGCCCCAGGATGGGCGGAGACGGGTGTCGATCACCGTGAAGACCGATCCGCTGGCGTCGACGTCGCCGCCGCTATCGACGCCGATCTCGCCTTGCTCGAGCACCAGTGAAAAACGGTTGTCGTGCAGCATCGCCCGCCCAGAGGCGGCGCTCAGACGAGGCATGTCTGGCAGGAAACGCGCCACGCCCTCCTCGAAATCGAAGCTCAGCGCTACATCGGGTTCCTGGCCACTGACCAACCGAATCCCCAGAGCCGTCCGGTTCAGGACCCCATCGGACAAGTTGCGCGTCAACCAGCCCCGCGTGACCGGCGAGACGCGGCGCGGCCAGAATGCCAGCACGCGTTGCGAGGTTATCCGCGGCGTCGTCGCATCTACCGCCACATGCCAGCCGTTCTCGTCCGTGGTGATCCGGCCCGAGGCGATGATCGGTGTTCCCGCGTTGTCAACGACCACCTGTCCCAGATCGACCGAAAAGGGATCGAGGCGCACACGAAGGTCGGCGCGAATGTCGTCCAGTGCAACGGGACCGTCGAACGTCTCGCCGCCAATATACTGTACGTCCTCGACCCTGAACTGTCCCATATAGGATCGGGGCCAGAGCCCGTCGAAATCCGTCAGATAGGTATGCCCGGTTGCAAGCAGGGTTCCGTCGCGGGCGTCGAAGCTGACTTCGGAGAAGTCTATGCGCTGACGTACGGGGTCAAAGGTGAAATAGGCCTTTGCCGAATTGAAGGCGACCGGCGGGATCGTGTCGTCGGGCTGCAAGGCGCCGCCTGCAAAATCGAGCGTGCCCGCAAAACTGACAAGAGCGCCGGTTTCGTCGAGTTCAGTCCGCACCGCACCCGAGATCGGTGCATCAAGCACGCCAAGCCAGGCCAGAACCGGCGATTGCAGCGCGATGTCGCCTGCGGGCATGGCGCTGACGCGCGCACCCAGTTGAACATGCTGCGTCGCACGACTGCGTATCAGCGATAGCTGCAGTCCCGCCAGATCGTCAGTCCCGTTGAATACGTCCGAGGTCACAGAAAGCGATAGGCTGTCGTTCGATGTCCGAAGCGTGGCCGAAGCGTTGGTCGCCTGCCATATGCGCCCGCTCCTGGCATCCTCAAGCGTAAGGACGACACCGGTGGCCACGACCTCGGAAAGCGAAGCCAAGGCGCCCTGGCTCATCAAGCGGTCGATCCTTGCAAGAGCATCGGCGACCGATTGCTCGGGTCCGCCTATCGCACCGCCTGCCGAAAGCGTGAATTGTCCAGCCGCCGTTCGCCGGATCGTGATCTGCGCGCCTGTAAGGTAGACTTTCTCGGCCGCAAACTCGCGTCGGAAAATCCGTTCCAATGACAGCTCGGCGCCGAGCCAGTTCAACTGCGCCACCGCACCGCCGGACTGATCGGCGATCCGGATATTGTTCATCAAGACCTGCGGCACGCCTCTGCGGTCCACGCCAAACTCGATCCGGCCAAGACGCAAAGGGGCGCCCTCGATTCTTGCGTTCAGGCTTTTTTCGAGGTTCGCGCGCAGTACCTCGGGGACAAGAATGGTGCGTCCGGAGAGTGCCAGTGTGAGGATGAAGAACACGACGAACGCAACCAGCAGACTGAGCCCGGTCGCAATGCTGAAGCCGAGACCGTGCCGACGCCGCTTGGGCGGCTTCGGTCGCTGCATTACCTTGGGTGTCGAGGACGGCCTGCCAGTCCGCTCTTTCTTTTGCATGGCAATGTCCTACAACATGGGCGGAATCCTTGTCACCATCGGAGACACCGCACATGAGCCTCACCGGCCAGCCTGCCCCCAACTTCACGCTCCCCCGCGACGGCGGCGGCGAGGTCACCTTGGCCGACATGCGGCCGAAGAAGGTCGTGCTCTATTTCTATCCCAAGGACGACACACCCGGCTGTACCAAGGAGGCCATTGGCTTCACCGAGGCCGCCGACGCGTTCGCAGCCGAGGACGCCGTGGTGATCGGCGTCTCGAAAGATACGGTTGGCAAGCACGACAGGTTCGTCGCCAAGCATTCGCTTGGTGTCATCCTGGTGTCGGATGCCGAAAGCGATGTCTGCGAGCGCTACGGCGTTTGGGTCGAGAAGAGTATGTACGGCAAGACCTACATGGGCATCGAACGCGCAACGTTCCTGATCGACGGGCAAGGCACGATCGTGAATGAGTGGCGCAAGGTGAAGGTCCCCGGCCATGTCGAGGCGGTTCTGGACGCGGTGAAGTCTCTGTGATTGCGCCGGCGCCGGCGCCAGTTCACCTGGGTACCGCTCCGGCGTGCATCCTGCGACGCCGCGCGGATATCGCGCACCGATGAGGGAGGAGACACTCAGCGAGATGGCAGTCGCGGTGTTGTCGACCGCAGATGGCCGCGAAAAGACGCGCCTCTCTCGAACCCACGCTGCGAAGTGGTTCAATTTGCGAAATGAAAACAAGGACCTGAGCATTGGCGAGGCGAAACCTCCAGACCGTCCATCTCGGCCAACGCAACCTGAACTGCTCGATCCGCGCGATGTGCCCAAGCGAAAGCCCGGGTCGCCTCAGGGCCGGATCGCACTTCTGCATGCGGTGGCGCATATCGAGTTGAACGCCGTCGATCTTCACTGGGACCTTGTGGCAAGGTTCGCCCACGAACCGATGCCGATGGGCTTCTACGACGACTGGGTACGGGCGGCGGACGAAGAATCCAAGCATTTCAACCTTGTCTGCGACTGCCTTGAAGCCGCCGGAAGTCACTACGGCGCGCTGCCTGCGCATGCCGGAATGTGGCGGGCCGCAGAGGACACTGCAAATGATCTCATGGGGCGTCTTGCCGTCGTGCCGATGGTGCTGGAGGCGCGCGGCCTCGACGTGACGCCTGGCATGATCGAGGTCTTCCGCCGCGCCGGCCAGGATCAGGCCGTGGCGGCGCTGGAGACGATCTACGCAGAAGAGGTCGGCCATGTCGCCTATGGCTCGAAGTGGTTTCACTTCCTCTGCGGGCGCCTTGATCTGGACCCGAAACCGGTCTTCCACGAGTTGGTTCGAAAGTACTTCCACGGGCCTCTGAAGCCGCCTTTCAATGACGAGAAACGGGCCGAGGCCGGGCTGCCGCCCGATTTCTATTGGCCGCTCAGAGAACCCGTTTGATGCGCGGAAAACCGCTCATATTGCGGCATCTTAGCGGCAACAGGTCAGCAAGGTTGCCTGAGTTTTCCCAAACGACTAACAATTCGTGCGCAGGTCGGGACAGGATTTGCAGCCTTGCATGGACATAGGTGAACGGGACAGACCCTTGACGCGATCATTACTGGCCAAAGCCCACATAGCGGTTGAGCGGACATTTCCTGAACAACGCCTTTTCCTGCGATCGGACACTGAGACGCGTTTCATTCGCCTCTCTCCGCTTACCCAGTTCATCGGGATTACCGGCAGCGCGATGCTGCTTGGCTGGACCATTGTTTCGTCGGCGATCCTGTTGATGCATTCCCTTGGTGCGGGCGACCTGCGCGAACAGGCGATGCGCGAACAGGCGATATACGAGTCTCGCCTGAACGAGGTGGCCGCCGAACGCGATGCACGCGCCAGCGAAGCCGCAGCGGCTCAGGAGCGGTTCGCCGTGGCACTGGCTGAGGTTTCGGCGATGCAATCCAGGCTTCTCGACTCCGAGGATCGCCGCAGCGAGCTTGAAACAGGAATTGAAGTCGTGGCCGGCACGCTGCGCGACACGATGAAGGAACGCGACGCGGCGCGCGACGAGGTGGCCGCGCTCATGTCGGAACTGGCCGAGACCGAGGCGGCGCAGCCCGAGGTCTCACGCCTCGAAGACCTTGAGACGACGCTCGACTTCCTGACAGCGGCGCTTGGCGATCTGGCCGTCAAGCGCGATGCGATGTCGGACTACGTTGCCGAAGCCGAAGTGCACATGGACCGCATCGCCATGAACCAGAAGCTTGAGGCCGAGCGGAACGAGCGGATCTTCGGGCAGATCGAAGAGGCGGTGAATACGTCGCTCAAGCCCATCGACGAAATGTTCTCGGCCGTTGGCCTGCCGACCGACAGCATCCTCGAACAGGTGCGCCGCAGCTACTCCGGCCAGGGTGGCCCCCTGACGCCGATCATATTCTCGACCAGCGGGGACGAGGAACCGGACCCGCTCACCGAGCGCGCCAACGAAGTGCTTGGCCAGTTGGACACGTTGAACCTCTACCGCATTGCGGCCGAAAAGCTGCCTTTCGGGTTCCCGGTTCGCGGCTCCTACCGCTCGACCAGCGGCTTTGGGCCTCGTTGGGGCCGGATGCACGAAGGCCACGACTACGCCGGCGCGACGGGCACCCCTATTCACGCCACGGCGGACGGTGTCGTGGTGCACGCAGGACGTCTGGCGGGATATGGCAACCTCATCAAGATTCGGCACGATTTCGGGTTTGAGACCCGATACGCACACCTCTCGCGCATCCGCGTTCAAGAGGGCGAAAGAGTCTCGCGCGGCGACCGTATCGGTGATATGGGAAATACGGGGCGATCCACCGGGACCCATCTCCACTACGAAATTCGTATCGGAGGGGAGCCCATGAACCCGTTGAAATACATCAAGGCAGCAAGAGATGTTTTCTAAAAGCAAAATCAATGATCCAGGCCCCAAGACGGGCACCGAGGCAGAGAAAGCAGATAAAAAGGACGAAAAGGGCCCCACCATGAGCGATACGAGCACGCCAAGCACCCCGAAAGCGAAACCGCCCGCATCCGTGCTGTCCGCCGATCTGACGATCACCGGCGACATCAAGACAACGGGCGATGTCAACATCGAAGGAACTGTCGAGGGCGATATTCGGGCGCACCTGCTGACCGTCGGCGAAGGCGCGACCGTCAAGGGCGAGTGCATTGCCGATGACGTGGTGGTGAATGGACGCGTCGTGGGCAAGGTGAGGGGCCTCAAGGTCCGCCTGACGTCCACCGCGCGTGTTGAAGGCGACATTATTCACAAGACGATCGCGATCGAATCGGGCGCGCATTTCGAGGGTTCCGTTCAGCGCCAGGAAGACCCGCTGAACAACAAGTCCGGCAGCAGTTTCTCATCTGCTCCCAAAGCCGCCACGTCGGCCGCGCCCGCGGCAGAAGCTGCGAAGGGCTGATCGGAAGTCACACGTGAAATTTGAGGGGCGTCGCAATTTGTGGCGCCCCTTTTCCTTGGACCTGGCTAGGTTGCTCGACTGCTTTCCCGGCTGTCGGCAGGATGATAGAGCGCACGGCGATATATGTGCCACGTCGCATGGCCAAGCACCGGCAGCGCCAGGAACAGTCCAAGGAACATCGGAAGCATCGCGACGAAGAGCGACATGGCGATGACCGCCGCCCAAAGCCCCAGCGTGGCCTTGTTCGCGTTGACCGTCTTCAGGCTGACGAGCATGGCCGAGACAAAGTCAATCTCCTTGTCGACCAGCAAGGGCAGCGAAACCGCCGTCAGCCCATAGGTCAGGAAAGCCACCGCGCCGCCCACAACGACCTGCGCCGCCAGCATCACCCGCCCGTCGTTCGTTGCAAGGAAGGCGTCGAGCGAGGTGCTTCCGACCGAGGAGATGCCGAGGAAAAGCGCCACCATCATGTGGGCGAAGAAGCTCCAGAATAGGAAGATCAGAGCCAGAACAACGCCCACCCAGGGCAATTGCCGCCGCCGTTCATTCCAGACAACGCCAAGTACACCCATGCGGTCCAATGGCTCTTCGGCTTCCAACCGGCGGCTCACCTCATAGAAGCCCACGGCGGCGAAGGGGGCGACCAGAGGAAACCCCAGCGCCAGGGCGAGTGTCCAAAGGAAGGTGCCTGCGCCGATCAGCGTCAGCATGTTGCCGAGAACCGCATAAAAGGCGGCGAAAAAGAGCCCGTAGCCGGGCGCGCGGCGGAAATCCCAGAACCCGTACTTCAGCGAGGTCCAGATCTCGTGCATCGTCAGCGACGAGATCTCCGGTTTTGGGGACGCCTCGATCTTCTCCTCCATGCTCCCACCTTTCCAGCTCTGACGCCCGCGTTCCTTGATACCGATCAAGAACCCTCGCTTGAAGCCGCAACGCGGCATTGCTATCAGCTTGAGACCTTCTGAATCGGGAGTTGCCCATGCGCGCCGAGGCCGAAAACCAGGTCGCAAAGATCGAGAAATCGCTGAACCTGCTCGCCCGACGCATGGACTGGGAAACCGCGCCGCATCGTCTGGAAGAGTTCAACGCGATGGTCGAGGACCCGAACCTCTGGGACGATCCGGAAAAGGCGCAGAAACTGATGCGCGACCGGCAGATGCTGGTAGATGCGATGGATCGCTATTCGGGCATGAAGCAGGAGCTTTCCGACAACGTCGAGCTTATTGAACTTGGCGAGATGGAAGACGACCAGGACGTGGTGAATGAGGCCGAGGCGGCGCTGAAGACGCTTGCCGAGCGGGCCGGAAAGGCCGAGATCGAAGCTCTTCTGGACGGCGAGGCGGACGGAAACGATACGTTCCTGGAAATCAACGCCGGCGCAGGCGGGACCGAAAGCTGTGACTGGGCGTCGATGCTGGCCCGGATGTACGTCCGCTGGGCCGAGGCGAAGGGCTACAAGGTCGAGCTTCAGTCCGAGAGTGCCGGCGAGGAGGCGGGGATCAAGTCCGCGGCCTACAAGATCAGCGGCCCCAATGCCTATGGCTGGCTGAAATCGGAATCGGGCGTGCACCGGCTGGTCCGCATCTCGCCCTACGACAGTTCGGCCCGGCGGCACACCTCGTTTTCCTCGGTCTGGGTCTACCCCGTCGTCGACGACAATATCGAGATCGAGGTGAACCCCTCCGATATCCGCATCGACACTTACCGGTCTTCGGGCGCGGGCGGGCAGCACGTCAACACCACCGACTCGGCGGTCCGGATCACCCACATACCAACCGGGATCGTGGTAACCTCATCTGAGAAATCCCAGCACCAGAACCGCGACATCGCGATGAAGGCCCTGAAATCAAGGCTTTACCAGATGGAGCTGGACAGGCGAAACGAAGCAATCTCGGAGGCGCACGAGAACAAGGGCGACGCGGGCTGGGGCAACCAGATCCGGTCTTATGTGTTGCAGCCCTATCAGATGGTGAAAGACTTGCGCACGAACTACGAGACGAGTGACACGGCGGGCGTGCTAGACGGTGACCTCGACGGGCTGATGGCGGCCACGCTGGCGATGGGCGTCTCAGGCATGAAACGGGGCGAGGCACAGTCGGAGGAGTAGGTTTTGTACCAGCTTCCGGCCACGATACACGGGCCGAGCTTTCCCTCTCGCCTTCTGAACCAATTCAGCCCGATGTTGGATAGGAGAGGTGCTTGGAATGTCTGACTGGGAAGTGTTCGCAATCCGCTATGCCGACCAACAGGACAGGACCCGTGCGCGGGCTTTCATATCCGATGACAACCACAACGCGCCTTATCCCATCGACTTCTACGTCTGGCTTCTGAGGCGCGGCGACGAAGTGATCCTTGTCGACACTGGCTTCGATGGACCGGAAGCGCGGAAGCGCGGCTTCGATTTGCGCCAGGAAGTCGGAACAGCACTCGCCCCGTTCGGGCTGTCGCCCGAGGAGATCACGACGCTCATCGTTACCCATCTGCATTTCGACCACGCGGGCGGGCTGCATCTTTTCCCCAATGCGACGCTCTACATGCAAGCCGCGGAAATGGCTTATGCGACCGGTCCTTGCATGTGCCACGACCTCCTGCGCCAACCTTTCACGGGCGCGCATGTCTGTGAGGCGGTGATGCGGCTCTATGCCGGCAAGGTGGTCTTCTTCGAAGGCGACGCCGAGGTTGCGGACGGCGTGACCCTACACGCCGTCGGCGGACACTCGAAGGGGCTGCAGGTGGTCCGGGTGCGGACAGAGGCGGGATGGCTGGTTTTGGCGTCGGATGCCGCGCATTTCTACGAGAACTTCCAGCGCCGCGTGCCCTTCCCTCTCGTCGTCGATGTCGAGGACATGCTGAAGGGTTTTGACAAGCTCCAGCGCCTTGCCTCGGCGCCGGAGCTTATCGTGCCCGGTCACGATCCGCTGGTTCGGCAGCTTTTCCCGGCGGACATCGGCGCCGAGATCTGGCGGCTTGACCGAGGCACTGTCACGAAGCCGCCCGCGAGCCAGTAAGCGCGTCCAGCACGCGCGCCCAGCTTCGCGTGCCCTTGTGAAACGACCGCAGGTCGTACTTCTCGTTCGGCGAATGGATCTGGTCGTCGTCGAGCCCGAAGCCGATGAGCATCGAGTCCATCCCGAGAATCTCCTTGAAATGACCCGCGATCGGGATCGAGCCGCCACTCCCAATGAATGCCGCCGGGTTTGTCCATTCGTCGGACAAGGCCTGGCGCGCGGTCTCGAATGCTGGATTCGTGGTCGACATGACCGAAGCATGCGAATTGCCGTGCCCCTTGAAGTCGATCTTGCAATCAGGCGGGACCATTGTAGTTACCATCGAACGGAAGCTTTCGCGGATTGCGTGTGGGTCCTGAGTGCCCACCAGGCGGAAACTGATCTTGGCACTGGCCTTGGAGGGGAGCACGGTCTTGAACCCGTCACCGGTATACCCGCCGATGATGCCGTTGACCTCGCAGGTCGGGCGTGACCAGACCTGCTCCAGCACGCTTCTGCCTGCCTCGCCTGCGGGTTGCGAAAGGCCGACCTCGCCCAGAAAGCTCTTGTCGTCGAAGCCGAGGGCATCCCATTGCGCACGCATCTCATCCGGGATCTCGGGCACTCCGTCGTAGAATCCGGGCACGGTAATGCGTCCGGTGTCATCGTGGAGGCTGGAAATTATCCGCGACAATACCCGGATCGGATTTATCGCCGCGCCCCCGTAGTATCCCGAATGCAGGTCACGCGTCGGGCCCGTAACCGTAACCTCCTCGCCCAGAAGACCGCGCAGCATCGTGGTGATCGCCGGCGTGTCCCTGTTGAACAGCGCGGTGTCGCAGATCAGCGCCAGATCCGGCTGGCTCAGTTCGTCCTTGTTTGCCTCCAGGAAGGGCACGAGCGAGGGTGAACCCGATTCTTCCTCGCCCTCGAAAAGGAAGGTGATGCGGCACGGCCAGGACCCGTTCACCGCCTTCCAAGCGCGGCACGCCTCGACGAAGGTCATCAACTGGCCCTTGTCGTCAGATGAACCCCGGCCACGCAGAACCTTGCCGTTCGGCGTCTCCTCGATCGCGGGATCGAAAGGATCGCGATCCCAGAGGTTCAGCGGATCGGCGGGCTGCACGTCGTAATGTCCATAGAACAGAAGGTGCGGGCTTCCCTCGCCCACCGTGCCCAAGACCATGGGGTGACCCTGCGTCGGACGCGCCTCTGCCGAAACCCCGAGGCCGGCAAGATCGGAAACCAGCCAGTCTGCGGCTTGCTGGCAGCTTTCCGAATAGGCGGGATCGGTCGAGATCGAAGGGATTCGCAGGAGCTCGAACAAACGGTCGAGCGCGGCGTCGAGATCGGCATCTATTCGGTCGAGCACGGCGTTGATTGGCATCAGTCTTCCTTTTCGGGGCTGTTTCGCGCCGGAAGGTATCAGGCGGACCGCCATCGTCCAGAGTCCTGATCGCGATCCCGATATCGTGACCAGACCTGAAGCGCGGCAATTTGTTCTATGTCAACGAATTCTGGATCTAGAATATTTTAAACCCGTACGTATTCCGATAGGAAAGTTGGAACGAGCGCGAGGAAGACGACTTGGATTATTCCGCCCACCTGGACCAGGCGATTGCACGGCTTCACGAAGAAGGCCGCTATCGCACCTTTATCGACATTGTACGCAAGCAGGGCCGTTTCCCGCATGCGACCTGGTCGCATCCCGACGGAAGCGAACGGCCGGTCACGGTCTGGTGCGGCAACGATTATCTTGGCATGGGGCAGCATCCAAAGGTTCTGGCCGCCATGCACGAGGCCGTCGATGCGACCGGTGCAGGCTCGGGCGGGACACGCAACATCAGCGGAACAACCTTATATCACAAGGCATTGGAAGCCGAACTGGCCGACCTTCACGGCAAGGATGCCGCCCTATTGTTTACCTCGGCTTATATCGCAAACGATGCAACTCTTTCGACACTGCCCAAGCTTTTTCCCGGCCTCATCATCTATTCCGACGAACTGAACCACGCCTCTATGATCGAAGGCATCCGACGCAACGGCGGCGCCAAGCGTATCTTCCGGCACAATGACGTGGCGCATCTGCGCGCGCTGATTGCGGCCGACGATCCGGCGGCACCGAAGCTGATCGCCTTCGAATCGATTTATTCCATGGACGGCGATTTCGGCCCGATGAAAGAGATCTGCGACCTGGCCGATGAATTTGGCGCGCTGACCTATCTCGACGAGGTGCATGCTGTCGGAATGTATGGACCCCGCGGCGGCGGTGTCTCGGAGCGCGATCGGCTGGCGCATCGAATCGACATCATCAACGGCACGTTGGCCAAGGCCTTCGGCGTGATGGGCGGCTATATCGCGGCGACTGAAAAAATGTGCGACGCGATCAGATCTTACGCGCCCGGCTTCATCTTCACGACGTCGTTGCCGCCGGCAGTTGCCGCGGGCGCGGTGACTTCGGTGAAAGTCCTCAAGACCGACCAGGCAAGGCGCGAGCAGCATCAGACCGCGGCGCGTATCCTGAAGACCCGTTTCAAGGCATTGGGGCTGCCGCTGATAGATCACGGAAGCCACATTGTGCCAGTCATCGTTGGCGATCCGAAGCATACCAAGCTGCTTTCGGACATGCTGCTCGAAGATAACGGCATCTATGTACAGCCCATCAACTATCCCACTGTCCCGCGCGGAACAGAGCGACTGCGGTTTACTCCGTCACCACTGCACGGGCCGAAGGAAATGGATGCGCTCGTCCGCGCGATGGACGCACTTTGGTCGCATTGTGCACTCAATCGCGCCGATCTTTCCGCATAAACCCAAATCGTGACCGCAGGTTAGCGGTGTGTTAAACGTTAACCGAGTAGGCTCGGAGCCGATTCTGGGGCGCCGACCGGGGGAACAACATGTTTGCCAAGGGGCAGGACAAATGAGTGGCCGTCCTGAACAGACGGAACATGACGAGGACCGCCGAAACCTGAGGGGTTTCGACGACTTCGATTTGACGCTTGGCGACATCATGCGTGGCGAACGCGCGACGATGGGCAAGTCCCTGCTCGACGTGCAGCGCGAGTTGAAAATCAAGGCCACTTACATCTCCGCCATCGAGAATACCGATCCCGCGGCGTTCGACACGCCCGGGTTCGTTGCCGGTTACGTGCGCTCCTATGCCCGTTACCTCGGCCTTGACCCCGAATGGGCCTTCAAGACGTTCTGCGACGAGGGCAACTTCGAGGTCGCGCACGGGATGTCGCCACAGGCGCGGGTACGTTCCGATCGGACCCCCGGCGTCAAGAAATCCGCGACCAGCAGCCAAAAGCCGGCGCATCTGCGCGACCCGTTCACCGAACCTTCAGTGAGCTACCTTCCCAAGGGCGAAGCGGCGCTGTCGCGGCTTGAACCACGGGCACTGGCTTCTGTCGTTGTTCTTCTGGCCCTGCTGGCCGGCATTGGATACGGCGGCTGGGCTGTTTTGCAGGAGGTGCAGAAGGTCCGCCTGACACCGGTCGACCAGACACCCGAGGTTTTGGCCGAACTCGATCCACTGGCCGATGCGATCCGCCCGCCCGCACCGACCGACGACGCCGAGCTTGCCGATCTTGACCTTTCGGCCCCTGACCGGCTCGGGCGGCTTTCTCGCCCCGAAGCTCTCGATGTGCCGGTTCTGGTGGCCCGCGACGGTCCGATCGCTGCAATCGACCCCGACACTATTGGCGCACTGGCGCCCAGCCGCACGGAAAGTTTCATCGGCGCGCGCGCTCCGCGGCCTGACAACCTGCCCTTCTCGGTCCCTGGTCCCTCCGGTGGCGGGGAAACGCTTGCCGCTTCCGAACTCATCGGCCCACCGGCTCCCGCGGTTCAGGTGATTGCCGAGGCTGATCCGACCGTGACACTTTTTGCGGTCCGACCGTCCTGGGTTCGTGTCCGGGGCGCGGATGGCTCGGTGCTCTTCGAAAAGATCCTCGACGCGGGCGAACGCTTTGAAGTCCCGGTAACGGAAGAGCCGCCTTCACTGCGGGCTGGCAATGCAAATTCCCTCTATTTTGCGATCGGCGATCAGACCTATGGTCCGGTCGGCAACGGGCCCGACGTGGTGAAGGGTGTGATACTGGCGGCAGAGCAGGTGCGTGAAGGCTATTCCATCGCGCATCCTGAAAAGGACAGTGATCTGGCCCGGTTCATTTCGGTGGCCGAGGCCTCGGCGGGCCAGTAAGACGGCGACCCGATTGCCTGCGGCTTAGACGCCGCATATGTTTCCCTCAAATGGCCCGAGGCGAGAAGCTCTGCGATGTCGATCAATCACGTGCGACCCTGGCGCAATATCTACCGGCGAAAGTCCCGACAAATCATGGTCGGCAGCGTTCCAGTCGGGGGCGATGCGCCCATCACCGTGCAAACGATGACCAACACGGTCACCACCGACATCCCCGGCACCATCGCGCAAGTTCAGGCCGCCGCAGAAGCGGGCGCGGATATCGTGCGCATCAGCGTACCCGACAAGGACAGCTCGGCGGCGTTGAAAGAGATCGTACGCGAGAGCCCTGTGCCGATCGTCGCGGACATTCATTTCCACTATCAACGCGGGATCGAAGCTGCGGAAGCGGGCGCGGCCTGCCTGCGGATCAATCCCGGCAATATCGGTGACGAAAGACGCGTGCGCGAGGTCATCAAGGCCGCGCGCGACAACGGCTGCTCGATGCGGATCGGGGTGAACGCGGGATCGCTTGAGAAGCACCTTCTGGAAAAGTATGGTGAACCCTGCCCCGAAGCGATGGTCGAGTCCGGCCTCGATCACATCAAGCTTTTGGAGGACAACGATTTTCACGAGTTCAAGATCTCGTGCAAGGCATCGGATGTCTTCCTCGCCGCCGCGGCTTATCAGGCGCTGGCGGACGCCACGGACGCGCCCATTCACCTCGGCATCACCGAGGCGGGTGGGCTTGTCTCCGGCACCATCAAGAGCGCCATCGGCCTCGGCAACCTGCTCTGGATGGGGATAGGTGACACGATCCGGGTCAGTCTTTCCGCCGATCCGGTGGAAGAGGTCAAGGTCGGCTACGAGATCCTGAAATCCCTCGGCCTGCGCCACAGGGGCGTAAATATCATCTCGTGCCCTTCCTGTGCGCGCCAGGGCTTCGATGTCATCAAGACGGTCGAAGCGCTGGAAAAGCGGCTCGAGCACATCAAGACGCCGATGAGCCTCAGCATCATCGGTTGCGTCGTGAACGGCCCCGGCGAGGCATTGATGACCGATGTGGGCTTTACCGGCGGCGGCGCCGGGTCCGGCATGGTCTATCTTGCCGGCAAGCAAAGCCACAAGATGTCCAATGACCAGATGATCGACCACATCGTGGAGGAGGTCGAGAAAAAGGCGGCCGAGATTGATTCCGCGCAAGAGGCCGCCGAATAACTCGCCCCGTATGCGCCATTGTGGAAATGCGGAGCCTATGCGATAAATAGGACTCATGACGAAAGGCGGGATGGATGGAGCCATTCGTCGTGGGAGGGAACAGAATGTCCGACCAGCCCGATCCGGCATTGGTCCTCGACGCCGCGCATTATTCGGAAATGCAGGCCCGTCTGCGGCAATTGAAGTCCCGCCTGCCTGAAACGTCCGTCAAGCTGCTCGCTCTCGAGGTCATACACCGACTGGCCGACGATCTTGGCCCAGACACCATCCAGATGCCACGGAGCGACCGGATCGAGGCGCTTTGCCATGCGCTTCTATCGGAAGACGACGAGGCCGGCGCGCGCTTCATTCACGACGTGCAGACGCAAGGGGCAACATTTGAGTCCATCTACCTGAACTATCTTGCGGCCGCGGCCCGAATGCTGGGCACCTGGTGGGAAGAGGATGGCGTTTCCTTCGTGCAGGTAACCGTTGCCACAAGCCGCATGTACGCGCTGATGCGTGCGCTTCGCCGCGAGATGCCGATGAAGAGCGTCGCGCCGAACAAATCGGCTGTATTCGCGTCCGTGCCGGGTGAAGCACATATTCTCGGCGTGCGCATGGCCGCTGATCTTTTCCAGCGGGACGGCTGGGACATCGACCTGAAAATCGGCAAGTCGCATGACGAACTGGTCGCCGAGACGGCAGGCGCACTTATCATCGTGATCGGGCTATCGCCCAGTGATGACCGGGCGCTGGACGCATTGTCACGGCTGGTCATCGCGATGCGGATCAACGCCCCCCAGGCATCGATCTTCATCAGCGGCACCGCAGTAACCAACCACCGCGAGTTGATCGAGTTGATGGATGTCGACGGCATGGCCGACGACTTGCAGGCTGCAAAGGACATGCTGGACGCCTTTGTGGCGCGAAACTGGCCCGAGGTTTAGGGGTCCGTCAGCCCTGCTGGGCGCGGATGTTGCGCACGATCTCGCGCATCTGATCCAGTTCCACGAAACCCCGCACGAAATTCTCGCCCATAACAAAACTCGGCGTCCCCTGGATCCGAAGCGCCTGGCCAAGCGCCCGGTTGCTGGCGATGACCCTGCTCACGTCCTCACTGTTCATTCCGGCCAGCACTGCCTCATGATCGGCAACGCCGGTTTCGCTTGCGATGCGGCCAAGCGCGCCTTCCGTGATCGCGCCATTCCACTCCATCAGCGCGTCATGAACAGCGCCATAGATCTCGTCGCCTTCCAGGCGCTTGAGTGAAATCGCATAGCGTGAGGCCAGCTCGCTCTCCGGGCCGAGGATGGGAAACTCCTTGACGACAAAGCGTATACCGCCGTCGCTGGACAGAAGCGTATTGACCGCCGGATGGGCGCGTTTGCAGAAGCCGCAGCGGTAGTCGAGAAATTCCACGATGGTTACGTCACCATCGGGATTGCCACCCACCCAGCTGTAGCCGTCGTCGAATATCTCGGCGCGGTACTGATCCAAAAGCATATCTTCTTCAGCGGCTGCGGCTTCGGCCTGACGCGCCTCCAGGACGGCTATTGCCTCCATGAGAACCTCTGGGTTTTCAACAAGATAGCTACGGATCTCGGCGCGAAAGGCATCGCGCTCGACATCCGACATTGCCTCGATGTCGAAGGCGAAAGCCCAAGTTGCGGATACGGCAAAAAGACATGCACCCAAAAGACAGCGGAACATTGAAACTCCTCCGGAAAGACGGGAAGAAAATGGCAGATCGCCAGCCAAACGCAAGCGCATCACGGGAACGTGTGCATTGACCTATCGACCTGCCACGGGCAGGGAGACCACAACAGCTATCAGGACCTGACCCATGCGCCTTTCCCGCAGATCCAAGGTGGACCCGTTCATTGTCATGGACGTAATGCAGGCCGCAGCGCGGGCCGAGGCTGAGGGCCGTCACATTATTCATATGGAGGTTGGTCAGCCCGGAACGGCTGCGCCCCGTGGCGCGCGCCGGGCGCTTGCCAAGGCGATGGAAGCCGGATCGCTGGGTTATACGGTGGCGCTTGGCATGCCCGAGTTGCGCCAACGGATCGCGCTGTGGTACGCCGAGCGGCATGGGATCGACATACCCATCGAACGTATCATCGTCACCAGCGGCTCTTCCGCCGGCTTCCTGCTTGCTTTCACCGCCCTCTTCGACGCCGGCGATCGGGTCGCGCTCGGAGCGCCGGGCTACCCGTCCTATCGCCAAATCCTGACGGCACTCAGCCTGACACCTGTCGACATAGAAACCAGCGCCGAGGACCGCTTTCAGCCGGCACCTCATGCATTGCCTGACGGAATACAGGGATTGATCGTCGCCTCCCCCGCCAATCCTTCGGGTACCATGCTCAACCGGCCCGCACTCGGCGCATTGATCGAGGCGGCAAGTTCGCGGGGCGCGGCCTTTGTCTCGGATGAGATTTATCACGGGTTGGAGTACGACAGGCCGGCCGTCAGCGCGCTGGAGATTACCGACGAGGTCTATGTGATCAACTCGTTCTCCAAGTACCACTCGATGACCGGCTGGCGCGTCGGATGGATGGTGGTTCCCCAATCCCATGCCCGCACCATCGAACGGCTGGCCCAGAACATGTTCATCTGCGCCCCGCACGCCAGCCAGATCGCGGCGCTTGCAGCAATGGACTGCACCGAAGAACTCGAAGCGAATGTCGAGGTCTATCGCAGGAACCGGACGCTGATGCTGAACGGTCTGGCCGAGGCCGGCTTTCGGAAAATCGCGCCGCCCGACGGCGCCTTCTACATCTATGCCGATGTATCGGAGTTCACGGATGACAGCGGCGCTTTCGCGGCCAAACTCCTCGACAAGGCAGGGGTCGCCGTGACGCCGGGGCTCGACTTCGACAAGGCGCGCGGCATGCGAACACTTCGATTTTCCTATGCGCGTGCCACCGCAGACATAGAAGAAGGCCTGGCGCGTCTGAAAGAATTCATGAGATCAAACGAGGGCGTTTGACCGATGCACTGTAGCGGCGTTGCGCCTGATGACGTAAAGTGAGCGTGCAAGGGGTTGCGAAATAGATGTCTCGTCTAGTCCTGGGAATTTGCGCGGCAGTCGCATCGCTCGTCGCTGGTGCTGTTCTTGCCGACGCCACGCCACCGGCGCGAGTTCTGGATAAGGGCGCGCGCATCACGGAGACCGGAGGCGAGGTCGTCATTTCGATCGATTTGTCGCGTGCTGTCGGCTGGCGGCTCTGGACGGTCGACGGGCCACCGCGCGTGGTTCTGGAGTTGTCGGACTTTGCCTGGGACCGGGAGCCCGAGCTTGCTTCGACGTCAATCGCCTCTCTCGATATCCTTTCGACCGGTCCTTTGAAAAGCGAGATGCACGCCTTTCTTCGTGAGCCGCTTGACATCTACCGCGCCGAGATGTCGGCGCGCGAGGACGGCAGCGCAATCCTCGAGATCAGGCTGAGGCCGACGACGGCAGAGGCGTTTCGGAGCGAACTCCCGGTCACTCCGGACAAGGCGGGCGAGGCCCCGAAGCATCTCGTCGTTGCCATCGATTCCGGCCACGGCGGAATCGACCCGGGGGCGCAAAGCGGTGATTTGCGCGAGGCGGACCTGGTACTGGATTTTGCCTTTCGCCTGCGCGACGTCCTGCTCGCCAGCGGTGCATTCGACGTGGTCCTGACACGAAGCGACGACACCCTGGTATCGCTTGACGAGCGGCTTTCTCGCGCACGCGCTGCAGGCGCAGAGGTGCTGCTCTCGCTCCATGCCGACGCTCTGGAGGGATCTGACAGCGCATCGGGCATCGTGGTCTACAGTCTCGCTGGTGACGCGGCAGGCGAAGCGAACGAACGCCTGCTCGAGCGCCACGGTCCTGAGGACCGGCTGAGCGGCGTCGACCTGACCGATGCGGGCGACGACGTCTCGCTCGCCTTGATCGACATGGCCCGGCGCGATGTCATCCCGCGCAACGCCGCCCTGTCGACGGCGCTTTTGAACACTTTTCGCAGTGGCGAACTGACCTTGAACACACGACCGGAACGTGCGGGCGACTTCGCAATCCTGAAGGCGGCAGACATCCCATCGGTGTTGATCGAACTCGGTTTCCTCTCAACTGAGGACGACCTGAAAAGGTTGACTTCCGAGGACTGGAAAGGTGCGGCGGCACTTGCTATCCGCGACGGACTTAGACTGTGGGCCGACGAAGACCGCATGAAATAGGTGAAGATTGGCTGGCCGGTTCCCGCCCGCAACCCATCAACCTCTTTTGACCGGCGCCACGGATCGC
Source organism: Silicimonas sp. (assembly GCA_022340315.1). Lineage (GTDB taxonomy): Bacteria > Pseudomonadota > Alphaproteobacteria > Rhodobacterales > Rhodobacteraceae > JAJDOD01. The sequence continues at coordinate 71,665 of JAJDOD010000073.1, forward strand.
CATATAACGAAGCGAAGCAAACGCGAGCAGACCAGTGACCCGGTTCATCTTCTCCTTTCTCGGCGGAATTTTCACGCTGCTGACGCTCGGCCTGGTCATGTCCGCAATTGGCGTGGGTGCAATTTTCTATGTGTACGGCAGGGACTTGCCCGAGGTTGCCTATCTCGCCAACTACCAGCCACCGACGGTGACGCGAATCTACTCGCCACAAGGCGAGATCATCGACGAATACGCCGGCGACGAGCGACGCATATACATCCCCTTCGAGGAGATACCCGAGGTCGTCAAGGACGCCTTCATCTCGGCTGAAGACAAGAACTTTTATGAACACGCCGGTTTCGACCTCCGCGCCATAGCCGCCGCGATTTACGAGGCGATCCAGACGCGGGGCGAGACCTTGCGCGGCGCGTCGACCATCCCGCAGCAGACCGCAAAGAACCTGATCGTCGGCGGTGAACGCGCGATCGAGCGGAAGATCAAGGAAGTCATCCTCGCCAACCAGATGGTGAACGAACTCGGCCGCGAGAAAATCCTCGAGATCTATCTCAACGAGATTTTCCTTGGCCAGAACGCCTATGGCGTCGCGGCTGCGGCACAGACCTACTTCAACAAGCAGCTCTCCGAGTTGACGATCGAGGAAGCGGCCTACCTTGCCGTGCTGCCCAAGGCGCCGTCCAACTACCACCCGGTGCGCCAGGAAAAGCGCGCAGTCGAGCGGCGCAACTTCGTCCTGCGCGAGATGATGCAGAACGGCTATATTGACGCCGATGCATTCGAAGCCGCCCGCGTTGCTCCGCTTCTGACTGTACAGGCAGGGGACCGTGACGGCTTCAAGACTGCCCTCCCCGACCGCGACTATGCCAGTGACGAGATTGGTCGTCAGATTCGGAGCGAGTTCGGCGCCAACACTTTCGAGGCCGCCGGTCTGACGATCCGCTCGACGATCGACGCCGAGATGCAGGCGATCGCCGCCGAAGCGCTGCGCGAGGCACTGGAGGACTACGACCGCGCGCAGGGCGAATGGCGCGGTGCCGCGGCAACCATCGCGCCCGAGGAACTAAGCGGTGAGGTCGATGGCGAACCGGCATGGCGCGCTGCGCTGGGGCGCACGCAGAAGCTGGCCCGCGACGTGAAGGACTGGTACCCTGCGGTGGTGCTGGAAGTCGGCGGTTCGTCGGCCCGCATCGGCGTCGAGGGCTGGCGCGATGGCACGGACGGGCACTGGATCACGCCCGACGATCTGAAATGGATACGCGGCGCGCGGGCTGCGAGCGACATCCTTGGCGTTGGCGACGTCATCCATGTCCGCCACGAAGGCGGCACGGCCGAAGACCCCGTGTTTTCGCTCCGGCAGGTGCCGGGCGTTCAGGGCGCCTTCATGGCAATGGACGTGAACACCGGTCGCGTGCTTGCGATGCAGGGTGGTTTTTCCTACCAGGTCTCGAACTTCAACCGGGCGACGCAGGGCCGCCGCCAGCCCGGCTCGGCCTTCAAGCCCTTTGTCTATGCAGCCGCACTCGACAGCGGCTTTACTCCGGCCACCATCGTCATCGACGCTCCCATCGAGGTGGATGTTGGCGGAGGCCGTGTCTGGCGTCCCAAGAACGCCTCGAACCAGTTCTACGGCCCGACCCCGCTGCGAACCGGGATCGAGCGCTCGCGGAACCTGATGACGGTTCGGCTCGCCGAAGAGGTAGGGATGCACACCGTGGCGGGCTACGCCGAACGCTTCGGCGTCTACGACAAGATGGACCCCTTTCTCGCCAATTCGCTCGGTAGCCAGGAAACATCGCTCTACAAGATGGTGTCTGCCTATTCGATGTTCGCCAACGGCGGCGAGCGCGTCGAACCGACCCTGGTGGACCGGGTACAGGACCGCTGGGGGACAACGGTGTACCGCCATGACCAGCGCACGTTCCGCGAGGCGGCAACCCGCGAGATCCTGCCAGGCGCGCTGCCCAAGATCACCTCGAACCGCAAGCAGGTGATGAACCCGATCACCGCCTACCAGCTGACATCCATGCTGCGCGGCGTGGTCGAGCGCGGCACGGCCGCGGGGGCGGTCAACCTTGGCGTGCCGACGGCCGGCAAGACCGGCACCACCAACGACGCCCGCGACGTCTGGTTTGTCGGCTTCACCTCGACCATCGCGGCGGGCTGCTACATCGGATACGATCAGCCGAAACCACTGGGGCGCGGCGCCTCGGGCGGCAGGATGTGCGCCCCGGTGTTCCAGAAATTCATGAAGAAGGCGGTCGAGAAATACGGTGCCGGACGTTTCGCCATTCCGCCGGGCGGCATGTTCATCAAGATCGACCGGTTCAACGGCGCGCGTCTGCCGGACTACGCGACAGGCGACAATGTCGTGGCCGAGTACTTCCGCGAAGGCGAACAGCCGGTCTTCGGGATCGCCTTCGACGGCGGTTTCGCGATGGGTGCCAACCTGCCGATGTTCACCGATCAGGAGCTGGGCCGTCCATCCAACGTCGTCGAAAACGGCGATGGCGAACTTGTCGAGGTGCCCGACCAGGCAACGGTCGGCGAGATCTCCTCTGGCGGCCTTTACTAGGTGGGTACCGTCCAGCACCAATCTGACGCGCGCCCTATCGCATGACGTGTTCCTTCAGCGCGTTTGCGACCACATCTGGCGCGCTGTCCACGAAGAAATGCCCGCCCGGAACCGCCTTTGCCACCATGTCGGCTAGACGGTCTCTCCAGATCGCCTCCACGTCGAAATGGCGAGCCATAACGCCCGCGGCTCCATAGAGCACAAGGCCCGGCATCATCAGCACCCGGCCCGCGTCCTCTGCGTCGTGCTCCAGGTCGATCCCTACCCCTGCCCGATAGTCGTTGCACATCGCGTGGATCGCATCGCGGTTCCGCCAAGCACGGCGATAAATGTCGAGCGCAGGAAAATCCTCCAGCGCCGCGCCACCCCAACCAATAAGACAGGCCTCGAAATATCGATCAGGATCTGCCCCGATCATCTGCTCGGGAAACGGCGCGGGCTGGGTCATGAAGCTCCAGTGAAAATAGGCCTTCGAGACCGGAAAATCCCAAGCCGAGATCAGCGCGTCGGTCGGAAGGATGTCCATCAGGGCAAGGCTGGAAATCCGCTCGGGCGCGTCCAGCGCCATCCGATACGCGACCCTCGCGCCCCTGTCATGCCCGACAAGATGAAACCGCTCGAATCCGAGTGCTGACATCAGCGCGAAAAGATCGGCACCCATTGCGCGAAAGCTGTAACTCTCGCAATTCTTCCCCGCCTCGGGCTTCCACGATGCCCCGTAGCCTCGCAAATCTGCCGCGACACAGGTCGCGCCCGATAGCCGTGCTGCAACTGGCCCCCAAAGCGCACGGGTCTGCGGGAAGCCATGCAGCATCAGGACAGGAGGTCCCTCGCCCGTGACATCATGCGCAATGTCGCGAATGGGGTCGAACTTCATCATTCGCCCACTCAAGACGCGAAAAACCGCGGTTGCAATAGCGCTGGCACGCACTGGCCTCGCCGGTGAGCAACATTGCCAAAATCCACACATCAAGTGCGGAACATCCCTCATACTCGAAGAAATGGCGCGGTTGACGGGGCTCGAACCCGCGACCCCCGGCGTGACAGGCCGGTACTCTAACCGACTGAGCTACAACCGCGCGTGAGGCCGGGGTTTAGTCATTGTGCCGAGAGGCGTCAAGCATCAAATGCGCGTCCGCCCGACCGCATGAGCGT